>CAYWGR010000090.1:7221-22479 GCA_964458015.1 uncultured Planctomycetaceae bacterium | reverse complement strand
CATGCCGCTGCGAAAAAATCTTTCCGGAGGATGAAAAGTTGTGTATAAATGACAGAAGTGGATGGGGCTGGCTCGAAGTGGACCAATAGCACGAGTCTCAACATTGGTAATGATGGTAGCGGCACACTGACTATCCTCAACGGTGGTACAGTCATGAGCCAAACCGGCACCATTGGGTATCAGTATTATAAATTATGCACAACTACAGGTATTGTGACAGTAGATGGGGCCGGCTCAACCTGGAGTAATACATCCAGTCTCTGCATCGGCTATGGCGGTCATGGAACTATGAACGTCCTTAATGGTGGAGCTGTGAGTAGTAAGGGCGGCGTTCTTGGCAGAAACAATACTTGGACTGGCACTGGAAAAGCCCTGATCGACGGTGCCGGTTCAAAATGGACCAATAGCGGTAGTCTCGTTATCGGCGAATCCGATACCGGCACGCTCTCCGTTACCAATGGCGGAGCCGTTACTGCTACCAACGTTTCGATCAATAGCACTTCGCTCTTGGCCATGGATGTCGGCAATGGAAGCAGTCTGACCGTTGGCGGGGGATCGGGAACAATCACCAATAACGGCACGATTCGTGTTAGTGCGGGGGCGAATATCGAAGCGGGTATCTACCAGCCGATTCTCGCGGGGGCATGGGGCGGCTCGGGCAAGGTGCAAGCTTTCGGTGGTGCTTGGGATAGTATCGCCCATACGTTCACGGCTGCCGCAGCACAGTCGGGTAACGCCGGTGAGACGGTAGTTGTAAAGTCGCAACGTCTGTTGATCGAAGGCAGCAACGGGCAATCCGTCGCGGTTAATTTTCTGGCCGACGCCACGCCCTCGACTTTCAAAGCTTCGGTTATCGACATCAACACCTTGAACTCACTGGAAGGCTCGTTGGCAGTCGGTCAATCGGTCCTGAGCGGTTGGCTGTTTGAGCCCGGCGACGGCTACACGGTGGGCAAGGCCGTTTATCTTTCGCTCGAAGTCGGTACGGGCCAATCGCTCGACAACCTCGGCGTCTGGCACTTCGATGGCAGCACGTGGTCTCCCTACACCGTGACGGATTTGACCTATGACGGGACATATGCGAACTTCACCGTAACCGGCTTCAGCGGGTATGCCATGTCCGGCATCACCGTGCCGGAACCGGGAGCGATCGTTCTTCTGGCTGTCGGACTTGCCAGTATGCTGGCCTATGCCTGGTCGAAAAGGAAGTAGTCTTGGTCAAGTCGGAAAGGTTATTGATGCCGACATTGCCAATGCTTCAGATTCAACCGCAAACACGACTGTTCCAGACGAGTTTGCTGCCTAATTGGCCGCAGAACGGTTCATTGGCAATGAAGGACACGATAGTGTAGTTCCTTTCGGTGGTAGTGTGGAAAAAATAATTTTTCCACCACAAAACTCTCCTTTCACCCCTCCATTCCTCATTACGTCCTGCATTCATGCCTGCGGATTGTACGACCTTCGCAAACGCCGAACTGGGAAAAAATCGCCTTCCCCACTACGAATTAGTCGCTCTTCGCGTCTCATCTTTCAGCCGTTACTTGACTATTCCTGGGTCGCTCCTACTATTATGCGGTTGGTTATTTTTACACCCTCGCCCCTATTGTCTTTCCAAGGGAGAAGTTGTCATGCGTCATGCAAAGTTGTTGGGTGTTGGAGTCGCGTCCCTAACGTTGGTGGGTTTCTTACTGCTCAACCTTCGGGCACAAGAGAAACAGCCGCCGGCAAAACCGGCAAGCAGTTATTCCCCCGTCGTCATGCACGAAACGTTCGAGCAGACCGTTGAACGGATGGAGGCCCAGAAAGCTCGCATCGAAAGACGCCAAGCCATTCTGCTGCAAGATCGTTACGACTTGGCCGACCGCCCGGCGAAAGGCGTCGCCATGTCGCGCGGCAAACCGGTGCAGGAAGGCGTCCGCGCCAAACTGCCCTCCGGCGTTAAATCGTGGCAAGAGCTTGCTGCGCTTACTCCCGAGGAAATCCGCACCAAAGGGCTTTGGCCCAAGGGCTTTCTCCCCCTGCCGCATCCCAATCAGGCCGAGGGCGGAATGCTTTTCCCGCAATACCACATCGACAAAATCAAGAAGCAAGAAGAACGCGATTTAACCCGATTTGATCTGGATTTCGACATCCCCGACCACTTCTTGCCCGAGTATCCGCCGCCGATCTATCTAACCACGCGGCCTGACCTTGGCGACGTGTCCCAAGGACAATTGGTCGGTTTGAGCAACTATTTTCAGCTTTTCAACGGCATTTTGAATCCCAAGCAGTTGGAAGGCCTCCGGTTGTTGGTCACGCCCTTCCCCCAGCAGCAGTTCAACGCCACTGAGGATCGCCGCTCGCTGAAGCCCAGCATGGGCGTCACGTGTTTCGACTGCCATGTGAATGGACACGCCAATGCCGCAACGCATCTGGTCGGCGACATCCGTCCCCAGGAATTCCGTCACCGACTGGACACGCCCTCGCTGCGCGGCGTCAACATCCAGCGTCTGTTCGGCTCGCAACGAGCGCTGAAGAGCATTGAGGACTTCACCGAATTCGAGCAACGGGCAGCCTATTTCGACGGCGATCCCGTCATTGCCACCAAAAAAGGCGTCAATGTCCTGGAACGCGGCAGCCAAGTGCATTTCATGGCCGAATTCGAGTCGATCCTCGACTTCCCGCCCGCTCCTAAACTGAACGTGTTGGGCAAACTCGACCCGGCCAAGGCGACCGAGTCGGAATTACGCGGCCAAAAAGTCTTCTTCGGCAAAGGCCAATGCTCGGTATGCCATCCCGCTCCTTACTATACCGACAACCTTATGCACAACATGCGAGCCGAGCGATTTTATAAACCGCAAATGGTCAACGGCCGGTTTGCTTCCAGCGACGGTCCCATCAAGACCTTCGCGCTCCGCGGCATCAAGGATTCGCCGCTCTATCTGCACGACGGGCGCTTGCTCACGCTGGAAGACACCGTTGAGTTCTTCAATCTGGTTCTCGAAACCAAGCTGACCGACCAGGAGAAGACCGACCTCACGGCCTTCATGCGTTGCCTGTAGGCAAAAAAAGCGAAGGGTGCGTTTGCCGCCCTTCCCAAATTTCCGATCGCACATCCAATAGCCGGGAGCTATTGATACCGACATTGCTAATGTTCTAGTGTAGTGATTCGCGCTAATGGGGATTTTTCAGTGAGTGCCACTGGCTCTGCCAGTGTGGGATTCCATGCGGCGGCCGGCACTGGCAGAGCCAGTGGCACTCAAAAAAAAGGGTTTCTACACGATACCACAATTAAGAATCACTAAACTAGATTCAACCGCAAACATGGCTGTTCCAGCCAAGCTTGCTAGCCTCGTTGGCCGCGGAACGGTTCATTAGCTAGGTAGGACACAATAATAGATCCCGGCTATGTGCGTAGGATGCGGTTCTCAAAATGCATCGCCGAAGATCAGGCAAAGGACATCGAGGGCCTGGATGGCTCGGGCGGGGTTCCGGACAGCAGTAGCATTGGCACATTCTTCCCAAATCGACAACGCATAGCGCAGATACTGCTCGCGTGACTCGGCCAGCAGTTCCTCATCGAGTTCTTGGGTGAGTACGGGCCAAGCAGTTTGCAATTGTTCGAGCGAATCGGCCTGCCCGGCAATCGCGCCATAGACCAAATCGTCGAGGTATTCCAGTTTTTCAAGAATTTCAGGCGAATGCAAGGCAAGGTTGGCCGACGGCGCTTTTTTGGTTAAGACGACCGTTTTGGCCATCATCGACTTCTCGAACTTTTCGTGAGGCGCATGAGCAAGTGGACTTGGTTTCGGCTCAAAATGTTCTGCTGGCTCCTCCTCTTCCTGCCCGCGCTCGGCCAAGTCCAGGGTTTCCAGTAATTGCAGCCCCAAGGCAGGCAAATCATCCAGAGCAAGATCGAAACGCCGCTTGGAAATTTCTGTTGCCAAAAACGGGATATGGTCGCTCGAAAGAGCGCGCTCGATAAGCAGGGACCAACCGTCGAGCGGGATTTTGCGCTGATCGGCGTTGTCGCCCAGCTTCAAAAGAGTGACGTTGGGATATTGTGCAACCCAAAGCTGCTCGGCTGGATCATCGGTGAGAGCAATCAAACGAAACGGCCTATGCGGCGAGAATTTCAAACCCGTAGAAAAAGAAAACTCCAGCCGGCACTCGGGCGGCAAGCAATTGAACAAGCCCGCGAATAGAAGTTCGGGCTGTTCGACTCCGACGATGGCCAAACACAACGAATCCCTTGCCGTCTGGACCAAGGACGTCATGTTTTCAGCCCCCGGATCAATGGCCAACTGATTCAAGAGCGCTTGATCCACGGATGTGCCGCCGCCGGGTATGGGAAAAGGTTCCAAAACAGCCGCGGGAGAATCTGGACTGCGCCACAGCCCTCGCTCCGACGCTATCCGAAAGATGGTAAACGGGTTGTTGACGAATCTTCCCAAAACTTCCGGTGAAACCATCAAACAATGCGTATAGATGCGTTGACTGCCGCCATGATCCCAACCGGCAGGCACCGAACGCGAGAGACAATAGGCGCCGCTTGGCAAAGGATGGAAATTGTAACTTTCAGCGTAGGCATCCTTGTTGACGATGGAATCGTGCGAAGGTTCCCAAACGCTCAACTCGCGAGCATCCGCTTCGCATACGCCGGAGCTGCGGTCGACCACTTGATACTCCGACCCGCAATCGGTTGCAGACGACGTGAAGATGGCTTGTTCAACGAGTTTCATGCTTGGGCGCAAGTTTAGGCTTATTACACAATCGGGGCGGCCTGAAGAGGGCTGCCCCGCGACGATTTTTTCTTTCTGTCTTCAGCGGCCGTTGCGATTGCGCTGGCCGTTAATCTGCTTCTGCTCCGTTACCGTTTGCGTGAGTTCGGCGGTTAAGGACATCAGTCGATCAATTTGGCATTGGATGGCTTCTCGCTCGGCCTGATGTTCCTTATGTCGGTCGCTCAGCTCTTGTACGAAAAAACCGTCAATCGTTTGATCCAGCTCGTCAAACAAATTCGTAACGTAATTCTGAAGTTCGCCCGGTATGCTGCGGATCTCCGCAAATGCTTCTTGGATGGAATTCCAGCCGGTGGATGGATTGGACGTTTCAGCGGTCATGGTCGGTGTAGACTCGTAAACGGAAGAGAGAAGAGATGACCAAAAAAAGCTTAGTTCATTTTCTCCAGGATGCAAATTGGTGAAAAAAGGCGAATTAGGAGCTGCCGGAGCGCGACACCGCCCACGCAGGGGGGTGGCTCGTTGGCGATGAATGGGATGGTTTTCCATTCCAAAGTGAGAGTTCGTTTTCCGAAAGCAGTCTGTTTTCCCCATATACAAACGTGCGGCAATGCGAAGATTGGAATGGGGAGCATATCCTTGTTCGTCGTCTCCGCGACAACCTTGGGCGGGACTTGTTCAGGAGACTTCCCGAGTTTTGATGAGTTCGTTACACTGACCCCATGTCTAAACAATACATTCAAGTTGTTACGACCGCCGAGCATCGCGAGGATGCCGAGCGGATTGCCCATGTGCTGGTCGAGCGGCGTCTAGCGGCCTGCGTCCAGATTGTAGGCCCCATCAGCAGCATCTATCATTGGCGCGGCGCCATGGAAACCGCTCAAGAATGGCAATGTTGGATTAAAAGTCGCGGCGATTTGTTCGATCGCATCGAGCAAACCATCCGCGAGATACACCCCTATGAAGTACCGGAAATTCTCGCCCTTCCCGTGCTGGCCGGCAGCGCCGACTATTTGGCATGGCTTGAACAAGAGACGGAATCCACGCAAGAGTAACGCTTTTCTTGTTCCACCCGAGCAGGCATTCCCGGTTGCGATCATGCTTTTACCAAACGAGAAGCAGTATGGCCAAATTGTTCTGTAATGCCTAATGCCTGGCGAGATAGGTCCACACAACAGCGAAATTGCCCACGAGGCAACGACCGCCGGCAATTGTGTGGTTGCAGGTTTGCGGCGCACTCGATTTTCCGCGGTTCGATTTAGAAGCTTTCCACGGCCACCATTTCTGATATGCCGTCGAAACGCTCGGAGATCTCTTGCAAGAAGGCCGGCATGATGGCAAGCAACTCCGAGAATTCTTTTCTGACCATCACGCCTCCGGCGCCATCTCCGACGGCGGCCATGCGCTCGGATATTTTGTCCTCGAAGGTATCGATGTCGTCAAAGCATTCGCCGTCCACTGCTCGATAGAGCCCCGTGGCGTGAATCATGCCATCTGATTTCGGGTGCGCCTCGACGAAGACGCAGGAAAAATGTCCCTTATGCCACCGCTCTTCCCAGGATCCCCATCGATAACTGATGCCCACGATAAAAACCTCTGCAGTAATATTTTGCCTTGCCTGGTGATTGATGAACGGGATAATTCGATTGCCGGTCGATCTACCCTTGGGTTCATTGACGATACAAGCACCACTTAGGTAATTGCAGTACGTGGTTTTAACCGGGCATATTTTTCTCGATAAATCCAAGCTAGTACATACAGAGGAACGCAATGTAATACGCAAGAGTGGATTGGGGGCCTTGTTTTAGTAGATATGGGTGGTATTTGAACTAAAAAAGAGGATGCAATCCGAACAGGAGTTTATTTCTAGGGTGCGGGTAGTCAACAAAATGCTTGTATTCCCCCCCGATAATTGTCAAAATGGGTAGCAAGAACCTAGAACCTTTATCCTTCCGGCATTTATGCGAGGCAGCGCGTTATGCAAAAAATTATGCTATTCCTATTTGCCTTCCTTTGGGCTGGGCAAATCGCATCTGCGGAGGGTAATTTACAGCTTATCGGTGAAACGAAAAGCTTGCCTGCCGGTGTTGATGAGATATGTTCTTTCATGATCCAAGTTGCAAGCACGGATAAATCGAATCTTGCTCAGCCTTCGGGGTGGCAAATGGTATGTACCCTTATCCCTATCGATGGTGCGACGGGAATCCGTTTCAAAAGCGCCAGTCAACCTTCGGGTTACATATTCGATGGGGTTTTGAATAGCTTTTTCGATAATACCGAGTATGATGGGGTGACCGGCTATCCCACGGCGTCCAACTCCATAGGTCCAATTGTTGGGTGGACCGATTCGGGCGATGGAATAGAGGCGCCGGCGGAAGGTAAAAATCTGTTGCAGTTGGAACTGGCTGTGTCAGCGACTGCAAAAGGTCGATTTGATATTGCAGTTCTACCTGATGCCGATCTTGATAATGGCGATAATGAGTCTGTCACCATTGGTTCTTGCTGGTATACATATGCTGATATTGGTCGGTGGGCGTTCGAGGGAATGGCTTTTGGAGGCGATCCTGTTGTTATCGGTTCCGTGTCGATTATTCCAGAACCTTCCAGCGCCTGGCTTTTGCTTTCGGGTGCATTGATATTCATCGTGGGAGTCGCTTTGAATGCCGTCCGGAAAGGGCCGTTAGGGGCGTCTCACGACTCACTTGCACCTGATAATGCAAATGAACTTTGATTCAATCAAACAAGCGGGCAATGATTCCTATGCACGTCAATTGTTTAAGATTGGTGGTTCAAACCGATGAGTCAACATACGATAGGGGAAACCGACGATACCTTTCGCGACCTCATACGTCGGGTACGTGAAGGTTCGGAAGAAGCCGCTTGGGATCTGGTAAACCAGTATGGCGAGTCGATACGCCGGGCAGTTCGCCGGGCGCTCAACGAAAAAATGCGGTCCAAGTTCGACTCGTTAGATTTTGTCCAGATTGTCTGGAACTCATTTTTTCACGCGCGCGGCAAACTCGACCGATTCGACCATCCCGAAGAATTGGCGGCATATCTTACCACGATGGCGAAAAATAAGGTCGGGATGGAGATTCGTCGCCGTCTGATGACCGAAAAGTATAATATCCAGCATGAGCAATCTCTGGATCAACTTCAGGCCAAAGGCGGTGCGGACATGCCAAGCCGCCAGCCGGCCCCGGTGGATTTGGCGATTGCTCGCGAGCAATGGGATCGTTTGCTTCAAGACCAACCGCAACATTATCGGCAGATCATCCAACTTCGATTGCAGGGATATACCAACCAGCAGGTTGCCGATGCCCTTCATCTTGATGAACGTACCGTGCGTCGCTTTTTGAAGAAGCTTTTCGACTCGGCTGACGTATGACCACAGAATCATCCACGATCCGAGCTGTCTCCACGGTCAATCTTGACCATGAGAACATCGGACTTGGGGGCACCAACCTAATCGCCAATGCAATCAAAAAACGTTGGCGACAAGGAGAAACTCCGGATGTCACGGCCGCTTTGGCGGTCCACCCGGAATTACACCAATATCGTACGGTCGTGCTCGACTTGGCCTACACGGAATATCGACTGCGGCTGGAGTCGGGAGAGCCGTTGGATGCCCAGACATTTGCAAAGCGTTTTCCATCTCTCCAACGATCACTCCATCTGTTGATCGAAGTTCATAGCTTGCTTTCCCAGGATCCTGAACTACAGGCATTACAGGAAAATATGCTCTGGCCGGAAGCCGGAGATCATTTCCTGCACTTTGAACTAATTGCCGAGATCGGCCGTGGCGCCTTTGGTCGGGTTTTTTTGGCGACCGAACCGGCCTTAGGCGGCCGGCAGATTGTTGTGAAAATTGCGCCACATGCCGGGGGAGAGGCGGAAATTCTCGGCAAGTTGCAGCATCCCAACATCGTGCCGGTTTACTCGCTCCAGGAAGATGAAGCCACTGGCTTGGCGGCGATATGCATGCCCTACATGGGACAGGCAACTCTTTGCCATCTGTTGGATCAAGGGTTTCACAAGGGGCATCCTCCCTTGCAGGCGCGAGCGATTTTAGAGGCAGTTGCATCGGCCGATAACGGCCTGAACCTTTTGGAATCGTCCCTTCCTGCTCTCATTCTCCGCAAGGGTTCGTACGTCAACGGCATCATTTATCTTGCCTGCCAGTTGGCCGATGCGCTTGCCCATTCTCATGGACGTGGAATCTATCATCGGGATCTGAAGCCGTCCAACGTATTGATGGCTTCCGACGGCAAGCCTCTGTTGCTGGATTTCAATCTCTCGGTGAATGCAGGAATTCCGGAATGGAAGATCGGCGGTACGTTGCCCTATATGGCCCCGGAAGAATTGGCGTACCTCGTTTGCGTCAAAGGGGAATCTCATGCCCGGCATTATGATCCTCGGTCGGATTTGTTCTCCCTGGGCGTTATCTTGTATGAACTCCTTACCGGAATGCTTCCCTTTCGGCCGCTCCCTTGCGAACGTCCTCTCAAAGAGATCGCCGACCAGTTGCTCCAACAGCAAAAAAAGGGGCCGCAACCCATTCAAGAGCGGAACAGCCAGGTCGATGGACATTTGGCCCGGTTGGTGGAAAGTTGTTTGGAATTCGATCCCGAACATCGCCCTCAAACCGCACGACAACTGGCCGATTTGCTGCGCCAAGAGCTTTCCGCGACTCGTCGATCACGTCGTTGGATGCGGAATCATCCTCGTATTTGCAGTGGTGTTGGGGTGTTATTGTTGTTGATGGTTTTTGCGATAGCGATGTTTTTTGCATTGCGCCCCACTTACGCCAATCGCCAATTACAACTTGGGCTAGATTGCATCGATCAGGGGCAATATACGCTTGCCATCAATTACTTAAACAATGCGATTAACGAGGATCCGACTTCCAGCGACGCGCTATTTGCCCGCGCGCGAGCGTTCCACCGCAAGGGAGAGTTTCTCTTAGCCAGTAGAGATTATAGTTCGGCTTTCCGGTTGAATCCCGATCCGACTATCAAAGCCTGCGAGGGATATTGTTTGAACCGCGGACAATACCCTAGACCGGCAATCCTCATGTATGAAACGGCGTTGAAGGCAGGTTATAAGTCGCCGGCTTTAATGCACAACAATATCGGCTTTTGCTACCAAACGCTCGCCGAGATTGACAGTGCCGAGAAATCTATCCAGCAGGCTCTATTGCTCGACGATAACATGCAGGCTGCCCATTACAATATGTTGGCGATCATTCTGCAACGCGCCATCAAAGGGAAACCGATTCCAAAAACAATGTTCTTTCATGCAGCGAGAGCCATTGAAATCGGACCTCCCACGGCCGACTTGTATCGCCTGATTGCCGAATGTTATGCGCTGGCATCGAAACAGGATCCGACGTTGATTCAGCCTGCGATCATGTATGTGGCAAAAGCTGTGGAACTCGGTTGCAAGCCGGAGGTATTCACTTCAGAGAGGCTATTCTTGGTATTGCAAAAAGAAAAAGCCTTTCACGAGGCATTGAAAAGGCCCGTTGCGGCCGTTACGCCGCCGGAGATTGTGCGTATCTTGGATCCGCTTGGAGCACACTAGCTCCTCTTTTTTTCTTGGCAATTCCACCATGCCGTCTGCAAGTTACTTGCCGAGTGCACTTCTAGTTTGTATCGGCTCCACTTTTCTCAAATCCTGATGAGGTCGTGGTTTTAGTTTCGTGGACTGATGTGGTGAAAAGAAAATTCACCGCATTTGTTGATATAAAACAACATGAGATCCGGCCGTTGATGTTGTTTCTGATGCAAATCAAGCAGTTTCATTAACTGCGGCCTCTCTGGCACGACAATTGCAATACGACTTTGTCCCAAAAGGATCAAAGTCATCTGCCGGTTTCAACAGCATCGTTGTTTTCTTGGTCGATCCAACGCCCTGGTTTGCGCACTTTTTGCAATTGATTGATTGGCCAGGCGTTTTTCTCTTAGTCGCCTTTCGTCGGATTTGTCTATGGCCGTTTCCGTTTGTCGTGGATGTGTGAAATTGTCACTCAATCAGGAGAAGTAATCATGCGAAGTTGCAGCACTATTGGCCAACGATCCATGCAGAAGCGCCGATGTATGCGACTGGAGCCCCTCGAACCTCGTATGATGTTATCTCATCCATCGGTCACGGCGGTCAATGTTGCCAGCACCGGCTGGTCGTCCAGCTTTCTATCTTTCCTGGAATCGTCAGGCCTGGGGACGGGCGGTTATGCAATTCCAGCGGGCACCAACCAACTTAAATCGCTTCCCTGGACGAATATCAATCAGATCCACATCACGTTCAGCGAAGACGTTGTTGTGGATGCCGCTGACCTTTCCGTAAGCGGCGTGAACACAACGGCCTATACGTTCAGCAATTTTTCCTATAACTCGACCACGCATGTTGCCACATGGACGCTGAGCGCCTCGCTTCCGAAGGATAAATTGCTGCTCGACCTTGATGCTGACGGCATGGATCCTGTTGTAAGCGTTTCGACCGGAGAGGCTTTGTCTGGCGGATGGACCACTAGTTCGAGTACCTTTGCATCGGGTGATGGAACGACTGTTGCGGATTTCGAATTCCGAATCAACGCGCTGCCTGCCGACGCAGACCGCAATAATTACGTCAATTATTTGGATGCGGCTTATGTCAATCAAAAAGTCGGAAAGAGCGCCGGCGAAACGGGCTACAGCATCTATTACGACATGGATGGGAGCGGCGCCATCGAAACAAGCGATTACTCAGCAGTAACGGCAAGGTTCTGTACGGTGCTTCCCAGCGGCAATCCGGCGGGCATGACGAATGACGCTCCCACGACCGCCGGCATTGCGGATATCTTCTTTGATTCAACCAATAACGATGACTACGCCGTAACGCTATCCAGTCTATTTCAAGACGCGGAGACCGCCTCGACGGATTTGGTCTACTCGATCGTGGGAAATACGAATGCGTCGCTGTTCGACTCGCTGTCGATTGATTCCACGGGCCATCTGAGCATCGACTTTGTGGAAGACGCTCATGGCGACACCATTCTTACCATCCGCGCGGTTGACGCAGGCGGTCTTATCGTGGAGACAAGCTTTGCCGTACATTCGAGCAACGCTCCATTTATTACGGATTTTTATTGTATGTTAGATTTTGAAAATACCTGGACGATCACGGGAGCGGTTACCGATCCAGACGATTCCGTGGTTGGCATGGTGATCCACTTCGGCGGGGTGTTGGCAGGCTACAACCTTAGCACGACCGTGACGCGGGAGGATGGCGTCTTCACCATATCCGTCCAGCTTGTCGGCCTTGAAGGAGGGATCGCTTCGGCAGAAACGAAGGATCCCCACGGTATTGCGTCGGAAGTGGCAGAATGTTTGGTGGTCACTATTTGAAATCCATCGAGAATATCGTTGCCAGACTCGTTTATGTGAATAAATGCTTGAGAAGAGGGGAACTTTGTTCGACTGCATTTCCTGTTGCGGAAACGCCGTAGGCCAGGAGTCATTCTGAGTGCAGCGAAGAATCTTCCGTATTTTACGAGATTCTTCGCTGCGCCCAGAATGACAATTTGGCTTTCCGCAACAGAAACTACGGCAATCCCCGAAGGACGTAGTGGGGCGGAATTTGCGGAGTCCGGCGGGGTAAAAATATCATCCAGGGCGTAGCGAAGGATCTTTTATCGGCTCACGAATCCTTGGGAAGGGCCGACGAGCTTGTTCACTACGTTCTGGATGATTTTTCCAAAAGCTTTTTCTATTTTCGCAATGCAATTTCTTTCTGGTTGCATAGTGCCGCAACAGTCTCTATACTGCTTGTGTACCTCGGCATAAGTCCCCCGCCTGGTTTGGTGCAGATAGGCCGTAAATGAAAGGCATCCTCCACAAATCGGCTGCTTTTACCCTTGTGGAATTGCTGGTCGTTATCACGATTATTAGCATTTTGATGGGGCTGTTGTTGCCGGCAGTGCAAGCTGCCCGGGAAGCCGCTCGTCGTATACAATGCGGCAACCATGTCAAACAGTTGGCATTGGCCGCCATGAGTCACGAATCATCGCAGCAGTTTTTCCCGACTGGAGGTTGGAATCAGGCGTGGCTTGGACATCCCGACCGCGGGTTCGGCAAGAGCCAGCCAGGCGGTTGGATCTACAATATCCTGCCCTACATCGAACAGCAATCTTTGCGTGACTTGGGTGCCGGCGGCAGCGACATGTCGATCGAAGATGCCAACGTAAAGCGGCTTGGCACGCCGATATCCATCCTGAATTGTCCCAGTCGCCGGCCGGCCGTTCTTTTTCAGTTCAGCTATGGTATCAAATTCAAATTGACCAATGATGCCCAAATTGCTTCGGTCGCACGAAGCGACTACGCGATGAATGCGGGAGATTATGCACAATGGCACAAAGTTCTACCCACCGACTTCTCGGATGCCGACATGAAGAAAAATTCCAACTGGGATGATATGTCAAGGCAAACCGGCATTTCTCACCAACGAAGCCAAGTAACTTTAGCGGATATCCGTGATGGAGCCAGCAATACGTTCCTCATCGGCGAAAAGTATGCTAACAGAGACCATTACACCGACGGTAAAAATGGAGGTGACAAAAACACGATGTATTGCGGCGGTGATAACGATTTGTTGCGTTGGACCGGCTATAAAGGCAGTGTTACCGACAGTTCCGGCACTGTAAACAATCTGCCTGTGCAAGACCGATCGACGCCCACCTTGGAAGGCAACGAGGTACAATGGTTCGGCAGCGTCCATGCCGGCGGTTTCAATATGTCGTTTTGCGATGGTTCCATTCATGCAATCAGTTACTCGATCGATGGCGAAGTCTACCGCCGCCTAGGCAATCGCAAGGACGGGCAACCCATAGACGGCAGCCGGTTTTAATCGACGGTTAGAGGAATTACATTTTGAACGACGAAGCCACGATTTATTTGATCGATGCGGACCAGGCCTCCTTGGAATCGCTGACTGCTTTAGTGCAAGTCGTCTTTCCTCGCGTTAAGGCGTTTTCCTCGGCCACGGATTTTTTGAACGCTTATTGCGATTGCCCCTTAAGCTGTTTGGTGCTCGATGTGCGATTGCCTGAGATGCACGGCATCGAATTACAGCGTAAATTGCTGCAAGAGAAGGTTGAATTGCCTGTCATCTTCGTAACCGGTCACGGCACCGTGGCGATGGCGGTCGAAGCGATGCGGCTGGGGGCGATTAATTTTTTGGAAAAGCCCGTTCATAGGCAAGTGCTTTGGGACAGTATCCGCAAAGCGATAGAATTGAGCAAGCAGCGGCGTCAGCGTCTCGCGCTTCGTAGGAAAGCGGCCGAACGGCTTGCATGTCTCAAGCCAAGCGAGCGTGAGGTGCTCGATCTGATCCTTGAAGGCAAGATGAACAAGGAAATAGCCGCGGAACTCGGTTGCAGCATCCGCACCATCGAAGATCGTCGTGCAAGAATCATGAGAAAAATGGAAGTTGCTTCGCTGGTGGAATTGATACAACTATTGATGATGCATTAGCAAGGTTTCCACGGTCTTTGCGAGGCGCGCAATATCCTCTTCGTCCGCAAGTTTTCCCGCATCAATCAGAATTGCGCAATAACGACATATTTATGCGCGGAATTGGCTTGGCGGCATGAGTGGGCCTCCCTATATTCAAATGGGAGGAAGAAACGCTCATCTCTTCTTGGAGTTATTGACACCGACGTTGCCAATGATCCTTGTTTCATCGCAATCGCGGCTGTTCCAGCAAAGCGTGTTGGTTCATTGGCCGCAAAAGGTTCATTGACAATAGGGGACTCAATAGAATCAATGGCACACCCAACCGTTAAGCAACAGCAGTTCGCCATCGGCGTCGATTATGGCACAAACAGCGTCCGGGCATTGCTGGTCGATCTTGCCGACGGCAATGAAATTGCATCTTGCGTATATGATTATCCAAGCGGCGAAGCCGGGATCCTGCTGGATCGTAATGATCCGAATCTGGCAAGGCAAAATCCGGCGGATTACATCGAAGGGTTTCGGATTGCAGTCGCCGGGGTCGTTCATACGGCCAAACGACATCGAGGTTTTCGGCCTGATAAAGTCGTGGGCATCGGCATCGACACGACTGGTTCCACGCCGATTCCCGTGGATCGGAACGGCACGCCTTTGGCCTTGCATCCCGAGTTTCGGAACGTCCTTGCCGCCCAGGCTTGGCTATGGAAAGATCATACCAGTTTTACCGAGGCAGCGGAGATTACCGAGAAGGCAGCCCGCCAGCGCGACGGCTATTTGAACAAATGCGGCGGCATTTACAGCAGCGAGTGGTATTGGTCGAAGATTTTGCATTGTTGCCGAACTGCGCCCAAGGTTTTCGATGCGGCGTATTCCTGGGTAGAGTTGGCCGATTTCGTGCCGGCATACATTACGGGGAATTGTGATCCCGATACGATGCCTCGCGGCATTTGTGCCGCCGGCCATAAGGCGATGTTCAATGAGCAATGGGGCGGCATGCCCAGCAAGTCTTTTTTGCGAAATCTGGATCCCGCCTTGGTGAAATGCGCCGA
>CAYWGR010000090.1:0-7211 GCA_964458015.1 uncultured Planctomycetaceae bacterium | reverse complement strand
CGAACATTACGCCCAATCCACGATGACGTCGGATCGAAGAGCCGGCGGCTTAACCGATCAACTTGCCGCCGAGGTCGGCTTGCCCGCCGGTCTATCCGTGGCCGTCGGCGCGTTCGATGCCCACATGGGCGCGGTTGGCGCAGGGATCAAGCCGGGCACGCTCGTAAAAATCATCGGCACCAGCACCTGTGACACGATGATCGCACCCATGAATAAACCCTTGGACGATATCCCAGGCCTTTGCGGCATCGTGCCTGGTTCGGTCATTCCAGGCATGTACGGACTCGAGGCGGGCCAGTCGGCCGTCGGTGATATTTTCAATTGGTTTGTTAAGTATTTGACGCCGGCGCAACACACGACCAGTGGCGACGCACACCGAAATCTGGCTCATGACGCGGAACGCCTTTTGCCGGGCGAAAGCGGATTGCTGGCGCTCGATTGGAACAACGGCAATCGCACGATTTTGGTCGATCCACTGCTTTCCGGTCTCTTGATGGGGCAAACACTGCACACCACGGCGGCGGAAGTGTACAGGGCATTGGTCGAGGCCACGGCCTTCGGGGCCCTGACGATCATCAATCGGTTTGAGGAATACGGCGTACCGGTCAAGGAAGTCGTCAACTGCGGCGGCATCGCTGAAAAGAGCTCCTTGGTGATGCAGATATACGCGGATGTGTGCAATCGGCCGATGAAGGTCAGCCGCTCGGCACAAACCTGCGCGTTGGGCGCGGCGATTTTCGGAGCCGTGGCCGGCGGCGCTTACAAAACAGCCCAGCAAGCACAACGAAAAATGACCGGCGTAAAGCAGCATGTGTATCGACCCAACAAAGCCGCCGTCAAAATCTACGCCGAACTGTATCGCCTTTATCGAACGCTCCACGATGCTTTCGGAACTTCCGCAGACTCGGAGCCGCTCGGCCGCGTGATGAAAGATTTAATCGTCCTTCGCAATCGGGTGCGGCAGGAAGTATGACCTTGTCCAACATTTTTCACAATCTTGATGCGATTCGAGAAGACGTTTGCAATGCAAACCGAGATCTGGCTCGTTTCGGCCTGGTTACCCTGACCTGGGGCAACGTCAGCGGCATTGATCGGCAACGGGGATTGGTAGTCATCAAGCCAAGCGGCGTTCCTTATGATCGTTTGGCGCCGGAGCACATGGTTATCGTCAATCTGGAAGGCATTGTTGTGGAAGGTGATTATCGCCCCTCGAGCGACACGCCGACGCATTTGGTTTTATATCGTCATTTTGAACGGATCGGCGGCATTACCCACACGCACAGCCGTCATGCCACGATGTTTGCGCAGGCAAGGCGCGGGATTCCATGTTTCGGCACAACGCATGCCGACCATTTTCATGGGCCGGTGCCGTTGACTCGTCCGCTTGGCGAGCAGGAAGTTGCGATGGATTACGAAACGGCCACGGGCAATGCAATCGTCGAATGTTTTGCCGACCGTGATCCAGCCGATATGCCGGCTGTTTTAGTGGCAGGGCATGGCCCCTTCACCTGGGGCGAAACCGCGGCCGCATCCGTCCAAAACGCCGTCGCCCTTGAAGCCATCGCCGAGATGGCGATCGGCGGCATGACAATTTGCAGGCAAATGCCCGAACTCGAACCGTACATTCTCGAAAAGCATTATCAACGCAAGCACGGCCCCGCGGCCTATTATGGCCAAAAATAAAAGGCAATTTCCATGTCTCTCGAAAACCTTGAAGCCTGGTTTATCACAGGCAGTCAAAATCTCTATGGCGAGGAAACGCTCCGGCAAGTAGCTGAGCATAGCCGACGAATCGTTGAAACGCTCAACGCCTCGTTGCGTTTGCCGATTCGCGTCGTATTCAAGCCGGTCGTCACTTCCTCGGAGTCGATCCTTCAGGTGTGTCGTGAATCGAATGCCGCGCCGAACTGCATCGGCTTGATCTGTTGGATGCACACATTTTCGCCCGCGAAAATGTGGATCGCCGGTCTGAAGTCGCTCGAAAAACCAATGCTGCATCTACACACGCAGTTCAATTGCGACTTGCCTTGGGAAACGATCGATATGGATTTCATGAATCTGAATCAATCTGCCCACGGCGACCGCGAGTTTGGCTACATTTGCACGAGGCTAGGAAAGCCTCGCAAGGTGGTCGTCGGCCATTGGGAAGATATCGAGGTGCAGGAGCGTTTGGCGTCGTGGCAACGCGCGGCGACCGGCATTCACGAAATGCGGAACCTGAAAGTCGCCCGACTTGGCGACAACATGCGACAAGTCGCCGTGACCGAAGGTGATAAGGTCGAGGCCCAGATCCGTTTCGGCATGGAGGTCAACGGTTTTGGCATCGGCGAAATAGTCGCTCGGCTTGGCCAAATCAGCGATGCCGAAGTCGATTGGTTGACGGCCGAATACGATCAACTGTACGACATCGCGGCGTCGCTTCGGCCGGACGGCGCGCGTCGCGCATCGTTGCGGTATGCTGCCCGCACGGAACTCGCCTTGCGGGCTTTTTTGGAAAGCGGCGGTTTCCGGGCGTTTACGGATACCTTCGAAGACCTCGCCGGCCTGGATCAATTGCCCGGCATCGCCGTTCAACGGCTGATGGCCGACGGCTACGGCTTTGGCGCGGAGGGAGACTGGAAAACCGCGGCACTCGGGCGCGTGCTGAAGGTTATGGCGTCAGGTCTTTCCGGCGGAACGTCGTTTATGGAAGACTACACCTACCATCTTAACTCGAATGGCCCTCGAGTGCTTGGCGCGCACATGTTGGAGGTATGCCCGACATTGGCCGCGGCAAGGCCGTCGTGCGAGATTCATCCCCTGGGCATTGGGGGGAAGGACGATCCGGTTCGTTTGGTATTTACCGCGCCGGCGGGGCCGGCCGTAAACGTGGCGATGATCGACCTTGGCAATCGCTTCCGTTTGGTGTTTAATGAGGTCGATGTTGACGTGCCCGACCAGACGCTGCCCAAGTTGCCGGTGGCCAGGGCCGTATGGTCGCCCCGCCCCGATTTGAAGACAGCCGCCGCGGCATGGATTTATGCCGGGGGGCCGCATCACACGGTTCTTAGCCAGGCATTGAGCCGTGAACCTATCGAGGACTTTGTCGAAATGGTCGGAGTCGAAGGCGTATGCATCGATGCACGGACTCGCCTTGACGAGATAAAGAATCAACTCCGTTGGAATCAAGCGTTTTACAACACGGATCGAGGATAACAGATGAGTCACCTGCCCACATTAATGGCTTCGACGCAATCCATCGCAACACTGACGGGCATTGATTGGCTGGCGATTGCCATCTATTTCGGCGTTCTGCTGGGAGTCGCATGGTGGGTCGTGCGGCGAGGCAAGGATACGGCCGATGACTACTTCCTCGCCGGGCGAAACCTCGGCTGGTGGGTCATCGGAGCGTCGATCTTCGCATCGAACATCGGTTCGGAACACGTTGTCGGCCTGGCAGGCTCCGGCGCGAAAGACGGCGTGGCGATGGCTCACTACGAATTACACGCTTGGTGCTTGCTCGTGTTGGCGTGGGTGTTCGTGCCGTTTTATACCCGAGCGTTGGTCTTCACAATGCCGGAGTTCCTCGAAAGGCGATTCTCGCCCGCTTCACGGTATGTACTGTCGGTCGTGTCGCTGATCACCTTCGTCGTCTCGAAGATTGCCGTCGGCATTTTTGCAGGCGGCGTTGTCTTTAGCGTCTTGTTGCCCGATGTGAACATTGCCCTCGGCAGTTTTGTGATCGACAGCTTTTGGATCGGATCGGTGTTGGTCATTTTACTGACGGGCCTTTACACGTCGCTCGGCGGCATGAGGGCCGTAGCCTACAACGATGCCGTGCAGACCGTCGTATTGATCATAGGCACCGCCACATTGACGATTTATGGACTCATGCAGCTCGGCGGGTGGAGTGAACTGCGCAATGTCTGCGGCGGAGAGATGTTCAACTTGTGGAAGCCGTTGATTCCGCCGGGCGTTGAAGGCACTTGGGCTCCCGTGCTCGAAAAAGACGCCGCCGGAAAGATCGTCCGCGAGGCCTGGTACTTTAACAACAACTTCCCATGGCTGGGCATGGCCATCTGCGCACCCATCATCGGGCTTTGGTACTGGTGCACCGATCAGTATATCGTGCAGCGGGCTTTGGGAGCGCCCAATGAGCAAATCGCTCGGCGCGGCAGCATATTCGCCGCATTCTTAAAGCTTTTTCCCGTTTATTTGTTCATCATTCCCGGGATGATCTGCTTCGCATTGGCCAAAAGCGGAAAGGTGCCCGGATTGACGGCGGAACTGTTTACCGCGGAAGGTGAGTTGATCACCAACGGAGCCCAGCGGGCGTTTCCCTTGATGGTTCAGCATTTGCTGCCCCCTGGATTGCGCGGCATCGTGGTGGCCGGTTTGCTTTCGGCATTGATGGGCTCGCTGGCCGGCGTGTTCAATGCCTGCTCGACGCTTTTCACCGTCGATCTCTACGGTAAATGGAAGCCGAACGCAACGCAACATGAATTGGTTCGGACCGGCCGCACCGCCACCATTGTCATGGTTATCATTGCCCTCATGTGGATTCCGGTCATCAAAGGCGCCCACGGCCTTTACGAATATCTACAAGCGGTTCAAGGCTATCTTGCACCGCCGATCTTCGTGGTGTTCTTTTTCGGCGTCTTCTTTCGCCGACTCAACGCCAAAGGCTGTTTCGCCGCAATGGTGATCGGTTTCATCCTCGGCATCTTCCGTATGCTGGTCGATACGCCGGTCACGATGAAGCTCGCCGGATTTGAAGACGGCTATGCGCCGGGATCGTTCCTTTGGATCGTCAATAACATCAATTTTCAGTACTTCAGCGTGTTGATCACCATCGTTTCGGCAATCGTCATGGCTGGCGTAAGTTTCATGACCCAAGCGCCCGACTATGGAAAAATCGCCAGCCTGACGTTCGGCACCATAACAGACGCCGATCGCAGTCAGACACGGCAGAGTTGGGATTGGCGCGATGTTTTGTCATCCGCCGCGATTGTAGCGGCCATCCTTGGAGCGTATTTGTATTTCCGATAGAACGCAATCGAGAGCACGGCATCGGTTTTATCCTCGCACCTTCGCCCATTGCTGGTCCAGCCGCTTGGGTGAAACGGGAATGGCAGTGCCAAGCTTTTGGGCAAAAAGCGAAACGCGGTATTCTTCGAGCATCCAACGATAATCGACCAGTTCCGGGTCAACGATGCCTTGCGATAGCTGACGCTCGGCTCGCTCGGCATAAAGCTGCCAGCGTGCTTGGAACTCGTTGTATTTCTCCTCGTCCCGAGCCACGCCGCTCGGCAGATTCTCCAAACGACTATTGATTGCACGAAAGTAACGCGGGTATTGCCGCAGCCAGTCCCAGGGCGTTCTAGAAAACAACGCCGGTTCCATGAGCCGTGCGATCTGAACACGAATATCGTCCACGGCGTATTGCCACCGTGGCGCGGCGGCTTCCGTTGGTTTCTTGTTACGCAAAACCGGAACGCCTCGCAAAGTTAAGGTCTCTGCGCGGCCAGCCGTCTTGCAAAGTTCTTCCAACGCCAAGTTCGCCTTGTGGTAGCCATCGAAAAGCGGGCCGGCCAACGAGGTCAACTCCTGCACGGCCCAGGCAAGCCGCTCGCGGCTCGCGGCCAATAGTGTTTGATATTCTTCTTTTGAACGCGGCAGCGGCTGATCGCTTGGCATCGAGCGTTCGGCCAGTAGTTCCAGAAGTTGCCGACGCAGTTCAAATTCTGGAAGCGTTGCCGCTTGGGCCTCGATCTTCGCCAAGTTGGGCAGCCATGCTACTTGCGATTTCAAATCGCGGCCAAGCGATACGATGCAGAGCCGCCGGACGCCGAAGTGCGTCTCGATCTCGGCCCTGGGCAGAGAATCCACGAGCCGCAGACTAGCAGAATCGCCGTGATCGACCAACGCTGGATAAGCACGGACCGTGTGCCGGCCGGACGATAAGGTGACTTCTGCCGGCAGATCGTCGAAATCCCAAGAGGTCAGACCATCGCGATTCCACCGCGGATCCTCGACTTGCGAGAACACCTCGACCGCTTGCAGTCCAAGCTCCTGGCGAATGCCGGCCAAGTCGCGACCGGCCGCCAACAACTCGCCCCTTGCATCCGTCACGCGGACGTTCATCCGCAGTTCTTCGGGCAGGCGATCCTCTTGGAACGCATCGAGCGGAATTACCGTGCCGCCTAATTGGCCGAGCGCCTTGGCGACGGCCGCACGTATGTCGCCTTGGCCGAACTCGAGCATGGCCGCAACACGCTTCGCCGTTTCAGGAGCGGGCACGAATTGCGTCCGCAGCGACTTCGGCAGCGAGCGAATGAGCGCCAGCACTTTTTCTTCGACACGGCCGGGCACCAACCAACTCAACGGCTCGGGCCGGACTTGATTCAGCGCCTCGATCGGCACGCTCAGCGTGACGCCGTCTTGTTGCGAGCCCGGCTCGTAAGCATAATCAAGCGGCAATTCGAGGTTGTGAATGTTCAAGGTGTTCGGAAAATCCTCCTCGCGCCGTTCATCGACCTCTTCACGCAACAAATCTTTCTCGGTCATCGTCAAGGCCTGAGGGTTGGTCTTGATCCATTTGTTCAGCGTTGCGCCGTCGTACACATCGGCCGGCACGCGGCGATCGTAAAATTCATAGCGTGCGATATCGCTCACCAACAAATCACGTCGCCGGAGCTTGGCCTGAAGCTGTTCCACTTCTTCCGCCAAGGCCTCATTCCGTACAAGAAACGCCGGCTTCGGCTCGATCTCGCCCTGCACCAACCCTTGTTCGATCATCAGATGGCGCGACAGCGACGGGTCTATGGAGCCGTAATGAATCCGCCGGCCGGCGATGATCGTCAGTCCAAAGAGCGTTACCCGCTCGAGCGCCATGGCCGATGCCTGCGCGGAATCCCATTGAACGCCGTGATAGGTTCGTTTGACCAAATGTGCGGCGATTGGTTCGATCCAGCGCGGATCGATGCGGCCGCAAGTGCGGAGATAGCGCCGGGTGGTTTCGACCAACTCGGCCGCGACGAGCCATTTCGGCTTTTGCTTGAAGAGGCCCGAGCCCGGCCATATATTGGCCTTGCCGCCGCCGGCCACGGTGTATTCGTAGCCCTCGCCGAGGTTGGCCAAGTTCGATAGCAAACCGGTGAGAATCGCACGATGGATATTATCGTATTGCTGTGGGTCGGTACGGTCTTTTTTGGCGGGGCGCACCATCGGTT
>CAYWGR010000089.1:20051-22781 GCA_964458015.1 uncultured Planctomycetaceae bacterium | reverse complement strand
GGGATTAGGGATTGGGGATTGGGGATTAGAAATTGGGGATTTGGAGATTTCGGGATTTCGGGATTTGGGTTTTTCTTTACTGGCCACTGACCACTGACCACTGGCCACTTTCTCTGAACGCTGACTGCTGATAGCTGACCTCTTTTTCTCTAGTCGCGCGGTGATTTTGCCAACGGAGAGAAATCCGCCGTCGCGGGAATCGACTTCGTAGGTGACCGGGCCCTGGAGAATTACTTTCGCGCCCGTGTCGTAGGTGATTTCCATTAGGCCGGAGGCTAGGGCAAACTTGTCGCCCAAGGAAACAGGGGATTGGGGACTGGGGATTAGGAATTGGGGATCTTCAACCTTTGAACCTTGAGCCTTGAACCTTGAACGTTGCTCCCACTGGCAATCGACCATGCCCGTGATGTGTCCAACATACGAGGGCTTCTCGGACGCAATCGACCGTGTAAAGGGTATCGAAGGTTGTTCGGTAATCTGCGTGTGGTGACTAACGGTTATCAGCGAGAAAATGCCTAGCCCGAGGCCAAAAATGATCGTTCCTAATAAATACGCGAGCGGCCAACCTTCGGAGAAGTAGGCGAATGCGCCGTGCGTGATGTTGCCAAGGAAGCCGAGGACCGGAGACGCTGGGGGAACTGCCGGAACAACAGAAGGGGTTGCATCGGATACATCGGCCAACACCTGGGGCAACAACTGACGCTGAAGGCATGTGGCGATGAGCAATTCTTGCAACGCTTCGCTTTGCGCTAATGCCGCGTCCCATTCGGCCATCTCGGCTTCGTTCAAATCGTCTTCGGCAAAACCGATCAGCAGCCGGGCCAAGCGTTCGTCTTCGGCGGGGAGATCCAGGGTCGGACGGTCAACCATCGGTCGGCCCTCCTTCCTCGCGCTGCTGGTTGATGCATTCCTCCAACTGGCGATGGATGCGCATGAGCGACATGTAAACGGTATCCACCTTGACGCCCATCCGCTGGGCAACCTCGCCGCACGGCAAACCTTCGGCGTAACGATTGGCAAGCACTTGCCGGGCATGGGGCGTTAAGCGATCGACGCACTTTCGCAAGGCGGCGATCAGGTCGGACGCGCCGGTCCCGTCGAGCGTTTCCCAGCGGCTCTCTAGCAGGTCCAACACCGTATTGCTGAGTAAGAAGGGGCGATGCGATTTTTTCCGCACGGCCGCCATCGCCAGATTGCGGCAGGTGCGCCGTGCCCAGGCGGGAAAATGTTGCGGGTTCTCGATTTGTGCACATTTCTGCAACGCAACGACCGCCATGTCTTGCAGCACCTCTTCGACAACATGGTCGTCCCGGGCGATCTGCCAAGTATAAGCGCGCAGCTTA
Source organism: uncultured Planctomycetaceae bacterium (assembly GCA_964458015.1). GTDB lineage: Bacteria > Planctomycetota > Planctomycetia > Pirellulales > Thermoguttaceae > CAYWGR01. The sequence goes on along the minus strand of CAYWGR010000089.1, from coordinate 21,438 downwards.
TCCTGCTCACTGGTCAGCAGCCGCAATAGTGTTTCCTGGTCGATCGCCATGCAAAAAAGCTCCGAAGACGTGCCTTCACTCCATTATGTTTCGAGGAAATGAAATCTATACAGTGCCTATGGGGGGGCTGCTGTGCATTTCACGCTATGAAACTGGCGGGCGAACTGCCAAGGATCCGTGTATAACCGCAAACACGGTGGTTTCAGCCGGATTTGAAGGATGGTTGGAACGCGGCAGGATTGCCAAGCAAGGTTGGCGCAATAAAAAACGCCATGCCCGCATCCACTGCGGACATGGCGGCCTGTTTGGTTCGATGTTTTTCCGTGTTTACCAGGTTTTGGTGATGCCGGGCAACGGGGCGGGATACTGGCCGTTGGGGCCAGGTTTGATCGAAGGCTCGGCGTTCCAGTCGCAAGGCTTTGGACCCAAAACCAACTCGGAGTTCATGGCCTGCTCCCAGGTGATTTCCTGGCCTGTGTAGCAAACCATCTGGGCCAAGATCGCCAACATGGTGCTGGTGCACATATAGTTGCCATTGTTGATCGACTTGCCGGCGCGGATGGCCTCGAACATTTCCTTATGTTCGACGTCGTACATATTGGCGGCCGGGCCTTTATACTGCCACGGATTTTCGCCTTCGATCCGCGGCTTGGTGGGCAGGAACGCGCGGCCCTTCGTGCCGAGGATCGTGTCGGAAGTGTCGTTGTAGCAGCCGAGCATGTCGCGGGTGAAGCCGAACACGCGCACGCCGTTGGCATACTCGTAGGCCACGGCATGGTGATCGAACTGGTCGCCGTACTTGGACTCGACCATCACTTGACGGCCGCCCATACCCCAGGCCTTGACCGGGGGCACGTCGCCCATTGCCCAGGAGGCTTTATCAAGGCTATGGACCAATTGCTGGCCGGTCTGATCGCCCGAGAGCCAGTTGAAATGATACCAGTTCTGGAATTGGAACTGCATTTCGGTCCACTCAGGCTTACGTTCGCGGAGCCCGTAAGGCGTGCCGCGGTAGTTTTCCTGAATGGCGCCGATATCGCCGATGGCGCCGTCCTTGATGCGTTTCATCGTTTCGCGCACGCCGGGATCGGAACGCCAGCACAAGCCCGAGACGACGCAGAGGTTCTTCTTTTTGGCTTCTTCGGCGGCAGCCATCGAGATCTTCAAGCCGGGCACGTCGACGCCGTGCGGCTTTTCGCAGAATACGTGCTTGCCGGCGTCGATCGCCGCTTTTAGATAATGCGGATGGAAGTAGGGCGGAATGGCGATCAGCACGACATCGACGCCGCTGTTGATCAGTTTTTGGTAACCGTCGAGACCCGCGAAGCAATGGGCGTCGTCGACGATCATTTGCTCGGGATACATTTTCTTGAGCCGTTCGCGGCTG
>CAYWGR010000089.1:11478-20041 GCA_964458015.1 uncultured Planctomycetaceae bacterium | reverse complement strand
GTCGGCCATGGCGACCATCCGCACGTCCTTGCCGGCGTTCATGGCCTTGGCGGCCGCACCGCTGCCGCGTCCGCCGCAACCGATCAAGCCGAACTTGATCACGTCGCTGCCCGCGGCATGCACGCTGCGGGCCAGCGATAGGGCGCTATAAGCGGCCGCGCCTGCAATGGCGGATTGTTTGACGAAATCACGACGCGAACAGTTGGAACTTTTGTCTTTCGACAACATGAAAAATCTCCTCTTAGGATTTTGGAAATACCAAAGCAATGGGTCGCCGGTCGGCGACGGGGCGGGAATGTCGGTTACTCTAAAATGAGTAGGGCAGTTTCACTGGTAAAAGTAATTATAACACGAAAACCAGGTTGGAGCGAGTATGGCGAGTTTCGGCCCTGGGCCAATCCATTGTTGAATTGTGGAAAAAAACGGGTCGAGCGAATGGATGCCCCGCCTTGTATTCCTTGTACTCGCACAATGGCGGGCCATCACTTCGCTCGACCCGCCCTACCTGATAACTCGCACAATGGCGGGCCATCGCTTTGCTCGACCCGCCCTACCTGAAAACAAATCGGCTTCGAGTCTCCGTGAGAATTTCTAGCGGAATTGCGTAATGCCGGGCATGGCTGTGGGATATTGGCCGTTGGGGCCGGGTTTTACCGGCGGCTCGACGTCCCAGCCGTAGCGCGGCAAGGCAAAACTGGCCTCGGATTTCATCAGTTGCTCCCAGGTGATCTCCTGGCCGGTGTAACAAGCGGTTTGGCCGAAAATTCCGATCATTGTATTCATACACATGTAGTCGCCGTTGTTGATGGTCTTGCCTGTGCGAATGGCTTCGAACAGTTCTTTGTGTTCGACATCATACATGCTCGGTTTGGGGCCTTCGTAGCGCCAAGGCTTTTGGCCTTCAATCCTTGGATTGCCGGGCGAAAAGGCACGGCCCTTGGTGCCGAAGAACACGTTGCTGTTGTCGCCGAAGCAGCCGGGAATGTCTCGGCAATAGCCAAATACGCGGATGCCGTTGGCGTACTGGTAGACCATGGCTTGATGGTCGAAGACATCGCCGTATTTGGCTTCGACGCAAACTTGACGCCCGCCCATACCCCAGGCCTTGAGCGGAGCAACGTCGCCTGTTGCCCAAGAGGTTACGCTGATGTTGTGGATCAATGACTGTGCCGTATCGTCGCCCGAAAGCCAGTTGAAGTGATACCAGTTTTGGAACTGGTATTGCATTTCGTTCCAGTCTTTCTGATGCTCACGCAGGATGTAGGGGCCCCGGAGGTAGTTCTGTTGGATAGCAATGATTTCTCCGATGGCGCCGTCTTGAACTCGTTTGATCATTTCGCGGACGCCGAGGTCGTAGCGCCAACACAAGCCCGAGACGATGCAAAGGTTCTTCTTTTTGGCTTCTTCGGCGGCGGCCATCGCCATTTTGACGCCGGGCACGTCGAGCCCGTGCGGCTTTTCGCAAAACACATGCTTGCCGGCGGCGACGGCTGCTTTGAGCATTACTGGATGAAAATGCGAAGCGGCGGCAATCAGCACCACATCGACTCCACTGGCGATCAGCTTCTCGTAGGCATCGAATCCGACGAAGCAATGCGCATCGTCAACGGCCGCCTGCTCAGGGTACATCTTTTTCAACCGTTCGCGGCTGTCTTGAAGCCGATCGGCGAAGATGTCGGCCATCGCGACCAGGCGGACATCCTTGCCGGCGTTCATGGCGTTGGCGGCCGCTCCGCTGCCGCGTCCGCCGCACCCGATGAGCCCGATTTTGATCACATCGCTGCCTGCCGCATGTACGTTGTGAGCCAGCGACATTGCTCCGTAAGCTGCCGCGCTCGACACGACGGATCGTTGAAGGAATTGTCGCCGCGACGTAGTAGGATTCTTCGGAGTGTTGCTTTTCGGCGTCATTATCGTGTCCTCAAAATGATGGAGTATTAAAAACTCTGTAAAAATTTACACGCGAACGATCCGGCTGGTTTTTGCGGCGATGTAGGCTTGCTCGACGCGCGTCATGCCGCGGATGGCGCTCTTGGCGTCGTTGATCATGGGCCGCCGTTTATGCAATATGCAATCGGCAAAATAGCTGCATTCTGCCGTGTAAGGATTGATCGCGGGAAAGGAGACTCGTTTGAATTTGCGGGCGACATCCTTCGACTGCGCGGCATCGTAGCCTGCACCGCCGATGTCGAGGATGGCTTCCATCTTGCCGGCCTGACTTTGGCCGATGGTGCCTTCGGTGAGGATCGCGCCGCGAGAGCCGTAGATTTCGAGCCGCGTGCGGCTTGCTTCATCGGGAATGCAGAAAAAGCAATCCACCGTGGCCTGTGCGCCCGAGGAAAGTTCCAGCGTCGTCGTCGAGGAGTCCTCGGAGCGATAATCTTGAACCAGATTGCCCGTCAGGGCGGTGATTCGACGAATCGGGCCGGCGAAGAACTCGATCAAATCGTAAAGGTGCGTGGCCATGTCGATCAGCGAACCGCCGCCGCCTTTTTTGGGATCTTGCCGCCATGCGCCGGCGATTTTCGGATACCAACAGGATAACTGCGCCCGCATGTAGACGATCTTGCCGAGGTGACCTTCGTCGATCAACTGCTTGATTTTGACGTGGGCCCCGTGGAATTTCATCATGTAGCCCTCTTGCAGGAACACATGATGCTTGCGGCAGGCTGCCACGGCCTGCCGGGCTTCCTTGATGGTGAGCGTCAGCGGTTTTTCGCAAAGGATATGCTTGCCGGCCGCCGCTGCCTGTTCGATTTGCTCGGCATGGCAGAAGGCAGGCGAGGCGATGTAAACCGCATCGATCTCGGGATCGGCCAACAGATCGGCTTCGGACCGATACGCCTTGGGGACTTTGAATTCGGCCGCGATTTTTTCGGGATCCACGGTGTCCATCACCGCGGCGAGCCGGCAGTTCTTGGCCTTCAGCAAACCTGGAATTGTGCGCCGTCGCGCGATGCCGCCTGCTCCGATTACGCCGAAATTAACCTTGTTTATCGTCATATCTGATCCTTGGATAAATTTTCCCCGCTGTCTCTATTCGACGGGTTCTAATCTCTAATGAGAAAAACTGCAAGTAATTATTTCCCTGTAAACGGCGTCATTCTGAGCGTAGCGAAGAATCTCGTTCACCATAGCCGACTCTCGACATACCAACGAGATCCTTCACTACGCTCAGGATGACATTTTTTCGTTCCAAGGGACTATGCAAATCTTCTGAATCTCTAATCCCTTATGAATACGCTTTGATGACCTTCACCAGTCCGGCGGCGATTTGCCGCATGTCTTCCTCGCTGTAGGTCGGAAAGGCGAAGCAGGTGAATGTGTGCGATTCGTGCCACCGGGCGTTGGGCACTTCGACGTTATTATAATCGACGCGGCCCGTATCGGTGTATTCCTTCGACTCGAAGGGGAATTTCGAGTCGCCGAAACAGCGATGGCCGGTGAAAGCGCGTTCGGTATGGCATTGCGGCCAGAACACCTTCCAGCAGGGGCAGCCCTCGGCGGCGGCCGCCTTGACGAACTTCTGAATATCGCATTTCATGTTTTCGATGTCGAGCGAGAACGCGCAGACGAACCAGCCGTTTTGCCGCTCGGGCGTGTCGATGGGCATGTATTTCACCTGCGGCAAGCCGGCCAAAGCGTCCATGATGATATGGGCGTTGCGACGTCGTGCCGGCATATTCCACGATTCCATCCGTTCGAGTTCCGCCAGTCCGATGGCCGACTGCATTTCGGTCATGCGGTAGTTCCAGCCCACGCGGTTGTGGATGTACGGCAGCTTTTGTTCGAGCGCCAAAAGGTTCATGCGCTCTTTTACATCGTAGCCGTGGTCGCGGAAGCTGCGGGCTTCCCAGGCCAAGTTTTCGTCGTCGGTCGTGACCATGCCGCCTTCGCCACCGGTCGTGAAGGTCTTGTTCTGGCAGAAGCTGCAAGCCGCCATGTGGCCCAGCGTGCCGGTCTTGCGTCCTTTATAGGAACCGCCGAATGCCTCGGCGTTGTCCTCGATCACGAACAGGTTGTGCTTCTTCGCAAAAGCGTTGAGCTTGTCCATGTCGCAAACGTTGCCGTAGAGATGCACCGGGATGATGGCTTTGGTGCGATGCGTGACCAGCTTTTCCGCCGACTCGATGCTGATGCAATGGTCGTCGAGATTCACATCGGCGAACTTAGGAATTGCGCCGGCCTGAACCACGGAAAAACTGGTGGCGATGAACGTGTAGCTGGGCACGATCACCTCGTCGCCCGGTCCGATGCCGAGTGCGGCGAGGCACACATGCAGCGCGGCCGTTCCGGTAGCCACGCTGATGGCATACTTGCTGTCTTGCCACTCGGCAAACTTCTTCTCGAACTCCATCCCCTTCGGACCGGTCCAGTAGTTCACTTTGCCCGATCGCAGCACCGCCTCGACGGCGCTGATGGCGTTCTCGTCGAACTTCGGCCACGCGGTCAACTTGTTGGTAACCGCCTTGGGACCGCCGTCGATGGCCAACTTCACACTTGCCGACATAACAAACTCCTTCGCTTCGATTTTATTAAGATAAGGGTTTCATTACACACATGTTATTTTTTGGGATTGCCGTGGGAATCAAGCATCTCAATGGCAAGGTTTGCCACGCGCTGAGCAGCTATGTTAAATAGCAGGTTGCCCAATTCGGCGTTGGCGGCCGAGATATAATCGATTTTGTTTTGTGGTTCGGCCTTGAGTTGCGAATCGAGTGGATTTTCCTTGATCCGCTTCGCACACGGCAGGTCGACCAACTCTGGGTGCATCGCCATCATGAGCGACGTCTCCAACATCATGCCGTGCCCACCGCACAAAGGGTTTTTCTTGACCTCGTCATTCGTAACGTCGGAGATGATCCCACTCGAACCGCCGCCCCAAAACCGCATCGAGCCGATGCGACCACCGAGTTCCTTTTGAATTTCCTGGAGCAGAAAATCGCACGGCCAATGGCCGCCGAAGGCGATGCACGACTTAAATTTCAGCTCGGCCATATATTCAAGAAGCTCGACGTAAAGTTGCTTGCAAAGCTCACGGCTCGTCCAGAAGCTGGGCAGAACCGGCTTATGCTTGCCGCTGCGAAGTTCGCTACGTGAAAGCGACGGATGCCCCGCAACGCCAATGGGAACCGGCGGGAATACGATGCCGCCCGAAATTTCGGCCGCCCGCAAGCACACTTCGTAGCCTTGGTACAAATCCGTGCCCAGCGGATTGTGCAGACCGTGCTCCTCCAACGGCGCCGTACTCCAATAGATGATCGGCGCCTTTTGGAACTCTTCGTAAAACTCCTCGGGGCGGAGTTCTTCATACTTGTGCGACCGTTTTTTAGGGGATGACGCGTCCGCCGCAAACACCGCAGGGCCAGCGCATCCGGCAACGCCGGCCAATCCGGCGCTTTGGAGGAAATGGCGACGAGAGAGATGTTCCTTATCCGACATCGAAATGTCTCCTTGATGAAAAACGCGGTATGCGGCCTACGCCCGAATAAAAGTTTTGTTCCGATACATATACCATAAGAGCAGCCACAAGAAGGCGAATGCCCCGGTCGCCAGGATTACTGCTTGCCAAGGACCGGCGTATTGTCCCAAACCACCCAAAAGCACCTCAGCCACCCGATAAAAAGCACTGCTGCCAAGTTGCCAAGCCATGTAGGCGAACAAGGCGTTCATCCCGATGACAATGAAGGGAAACGCCCAACGGCGGAATCCCCATACGTCAATCACCAGGTAGAATAGGGCCAGCAACAGATAGCTCCAGCCGCCGGCGTAAAGGGCATAAGCGCTTGTCCAGCGGTTTTTAATGATGGGGCACCAGATCGGCCAATCGTTCCAATCCTTGTCGAAAAGCACTATGCCGGGGAACCATCGAGCGATCCACCCGCCCCAAAACATGCCTGCTAAAAGACAAAAAAAGCCGAGGCCGCCCAACCACAGAACCTTGCTTCGCTGGGTCTTTGTTGAACGCAGGAGTTGTCCGGCGAAGACGCCCAGCATGGCTGTCGAGGCATGCCCAAGGATCCCCACAATCCAACCCCCACGAAACTGGCCCTGCCAATCTCCCAGAATCCAGTCATTGAGCCAGTCGCCGATATTGCAATGATCCTTGACCACGCCCATAACGTGTCCGGGACAGGGAACGAACGCCAACAGGGCCCAATACACAGCTAGCATCAGCACCGTGACGACAATCTGCCAAGGCCATCGCAAGTTCAGAAAAACGACGGCGGCGACGAGATAGCCCAACGCCAGCATCTGTAACACACTATAAATCTGGAACTTCTGAATGTCGTAGGTCAGCAAGTTGCCCGTAACCATCATGCCCAGCGTGAATAAAATCAGCACACGGATGATAATGTGACGGTACATTTGCCCGAGGCCGTCGCCCCGCGCAAGTCGCTTGGCGAAAGCGTAGGGAATCGACACGCCGATCATGAACAAAAACAGCGGGAAGATCAGGTCGATGAAATGAAAACCTTCCCAGGGCACGTGTTCGAACTGCGGCGGGATCCACGCAAGCGACGGACAATTACAGGCCGTTATTAGCGATTGGATGACTCCGCCGCCGCCCACGATCCAAAACATATCGAATCCGCGCAAGGCGTCGAGCGAGGCAAGCCTTGTTGAAGCAGCAGCGGATGTGGCTGGAACCGGATCAGTCATGTTTGTGGCCGGATGTTTGTTTGCGGGCTGATGATCCTATGGTAATTTGAAAACCTCGACGTTGTCGTACCAAATCACATCGGACGCCGCCGGTTGTTCGGCCGCACCGAGCAAAACCACCATGCGGCCAACGTCTGCCGGCACTTGCACCGCGCCGAACAATTCCGCCCAGGCCGGGGATGCCGGATTCGCGACGGTCTGCGGGTAGATGAAAATATCGTGTACCTCGCAGGTCCATTTTCCATCCGCGGTTTGCCAGCGGACGTTGACAGCGCCGTGACCTTTGCCCTGGATGCGTTGCAGAGCGGAAACGGCATACCGCTCGCCGGGCTGAACGCGAAAAGCTTGAATGAAACAACCATTCGCCATGCCTGACATGCGTGCCGCGCCCGCCGGATTGCCGGGTGCGCTCGTCTGGCGGTCCCAGGCGAAGACGCCCTTCGACTTTTCATCTTGCCAGCTTCCCCAGCCAGCGGGATTGCCTCCCTCGCGATAGGCGACTTCGGCGCCCTCGAACGACGCGGCCTTTTCGGCATTGAAGTTTCCATTGTGGGCCAAATTGACTGCCTTGCCGGATGCCCTTTGCTTGGCAATTTCGGTTCGTGCAAAATCCATGGGATCGCGGGCGATGCCGAGAGCATAGCTGCAACCGGGTAATGCTTCGGGCCACTGTTCCGGCTTAACGCTCCCGTTGGTCGTGGGCCACCAGCGGTATTTCTCGCCGTAGATCCAGACATATTCGTCGGCCACGCTCAGTGCGTCGCTTACGTTGGCACGAAGTCGATCGACGCGCGGACCGCCTTTACCATCGATGTACCAAGGCGATTCCTTGGGGTTGGAATAAGCGTCGAGATAAATGCCGAAGCCGGTTTGAATCTGTGCGCGATACTTAGCACGGTTTTCGGGCGACACGAGATTTTGGCAGCCGTTGCGAATCATATTGCCTGCTTCGAGAAAAGCGGCGCGGCTGTTGTAGGTATAGGAGGACTCGTGCCCATCGACCACAGTGAGGGTAGGCGGTGCCACGTCGAGCCAGCCGTCTAACAGCGAGGGTAACAACCCATAGCCGGACGGAGCGAGTGCGGGTTGCGGATCAGCCTGGCCGGCTGCCTGGAAGGTAACGCTATTCAAGAAGAATGAAAGGATCGTGATCGTGGGATACTCTTCGGCGACAGCCTGCATCACTTCGCGGCCGCGTTGCCGGGCTTTTACACAATACTCGGCGAACGTGTGCTTATCGCGCTCCGGCTGAGCGGAATAGAGGAATTGAGAGCTTGGTTGCGAGTAGGGTTCGGGATCGAAGCAGATGCCCTTGAACCCCGATTGCTTGGCAACCCAGGCGGCGATGCGCCAATGCTCGACGATATTCTTCCAACCGGCGTCGTCGAACCAATCGACATTGCCCGGGTTGGCGTTGAAAATCAAGAAATTGTCGTTTAGCCGCTTGAATTTACAGCTTTTTAGTTGATCGATGCTCGGCTGGAACCATTCGCGTTTCCATTTTTCATTGAGGAAAGCCCAACCTAGCGAAATATCTTTTCCGTCGTCCTTGCGGCCGATGGCCTGGACGACAATACCGTCGAATGGCTGCTTTTCAGCTTGTTCGAGAATGCCGGGCAATTGAACGCTGGTCGGCATATCCCAACCCACCTCAATCAGTTTCTTAGGCCGCCGCGCGTCTTGAGCATCGGCTGATGCGATCGAGGAAAGTAGTGCAATAATCACGGAAACCGATAGTAGAAATCGAGAGGTGGGTTTCATGGCGTGATCCTGGATTGTTGGATTGGGAGGTGTGCAAAAAAGGTCGGTTGTGTTGGTAGTGTTGTAGTTGTAGGGTGGGTCGAGCGCGGGCCCGGCACCACCAAAAAAAAAAAACACACAAAAAAAGAGGGGGGCCTCC
>CAYWGR010000089.1:0-11468 GCA_964458015.1 uncultured Planctomycetaceae bacterium | reverse complement strand
GACCCACCCTACTCTATGAACCGTCCTGTTTACTTCACATTCTGGTGCAACTCGTTTAAGAGCTTGATTGCCGTGCCGACGAGCGTTTCGCCCGAGCCTTCGGCATACCGGGAGCTAATGACTTCATAGGCTCCTTCGGAAAAAGCCGAATGGTGGGGAATGTATTGCGATCGGCCGTTCGCCAACTCGATGACGTTGGTTTGCCGGAAGGGCGACGCCGCCTTGATGCTGAGCCCCAGTTCGACGAAGGATTCGCCCGGCAATGCAACCCAGGCGACGTCCTTGCCTAGCGAAAAGACCTGGACGTCAACGTCGAACGGTTTGCCTTCGCGTGAAGCAACGTCCACAATCCGATAGGCTTTGACCTGGTCGTAGAACGGCGTATTCGCTCCTTTTTTGGCGACGATTTCGCGGGCCTTTTGCAGTTCCTCGTCGGTATGCTTGGCCAAGGGCAATTGAATCACTTCATTGCGCACGCCGAGTGTGGCATCCTCGATGGGTTTCAGCTCGACATAGGCTTTCAGTACGTCGGCGGCAAGGATGGTGCCCAGGCGTTTGGCCGCTGCGGGACTGCTTTGCGGCGCGGTCCAGTTTACGTTGATATGATTGATGTTCCCGCAAGTGCCATTGGCAAACATCGTCACCATGTCGGGGCCTTTATAGTCGGCCAACAGTCGATAGAGCGTGGCGGGATAATCGGCCGAGATCATGGCTCCGCCGGTTGTGTCCAGATGCAAGGCGAAGTTGACATACGTCAGAAGCGGCGACTTGTCGCTTTTGACCGGTTTGCGGCTGCCGTCGGCTTCGAGCTTCTCGACAGGGCCTGCCGGTTGCTGGCCGGATGTTTCGGCATAAACCACATTGACTTGCGGGTCGATGTCGCCGATGGGCCGAATGGTGTTGGGGTTTTTTACGCCCGGATTCCAACCGACCGTGCCGTCTTTCATCCAGAATCGCCGGATGTACGATAGTTGTCGCTCTTGCTCGGAGCTGAAAAAAACGCGGGCAGGCACTCGCGATTTATACGCTTCGTCAACGGCCTGGGCGATCCACTTGGGCAGTTGTGCAGCGTAATCCTTGCTGAGCTTGCTGCCGCCGGTGACCATGTCATCCATTGCAGTGTCGCCGACCACGACGGGACCGGTGTGCGTATGGGTGGCTGAGATCATCACATTGGCGGTTGGAATGCCGGTTTTTTCGGCGATGATTCGCCGGGCCTCGACAACCGTTGTGCGAGGCAGGCCGATCAAATCGCACGTGACCATTGCTGCCTTGGTCTTGCCGTCGTCAAGCACTGTGGCCCTGGCGCAAAGATCATCGAGAACGCCTTGGCTCAGCCGCTCGCCGTAGTAGCCGGCCATCGGCGTGCCCTTGGGCGGCGTGATGTTCACGACCGCTGCTCCCAAACGAATTTCACCTGCGCTGAGATCGGCGCAGGACGTCGCTAAACAACTTCCTAGAACGGCAACCATAAGAACGACACCCATTGTAAAATGGAAAGAGACCTTCATCGCGGATTCCTCTTGAAAATGTTCGTGTTTTACTTACCGGAAACGGCGTCGCGCGCATGCTTGAGCAATTGAATTTCCTTGGCCAGCGTTTCGGTGGCCTTGGCGGGCGAAAGCTTGCCGAGAAATTCGTTTTCCACGCACATGTCGTGTCGATAGCCAGCCTTATGCAAAATGGCAACGACGCGAGTGTAATCCACGTCGCCCTGGTCGATCGGGCAACCGTATTTTTCGTACTCAAAGCCCATCGGCCGCTGTTTTTCGCGTTGATCGGCCGGATAGCGGATGTTTTTGCAATGCGTATGATAAACGCGCGGGGCGAACATCTCGACGATTTCGTAAATCTTGGACAGAGGATGACCGTACCAGTAGAAGTTGCCGGTATCCAGGGTTAATCCAAGCCGCGTCGAGCCGACGCCATCGAAAAGTCCCTTGAGGAACACGGGATCGTTCGTCGTGTTGCTGTGATTCTCAACGGCAAATTTGACGCCGGTTGATTCCGTGGCTTCGATGATTTTGGCAAGCGTTTGAACCGCGAGCTTCAGGAACTCGGGCCGCGCCATCTTGACGGGCACGACGTCGATGCGAATGACCGGAACGGAGAGCGTTTTTGCGGCGTTGGCCAGGGCCGTGCACCACTTGATTTCCACGTCTGGCTGTTCCTCGAACCGATTGTGCATGCAAAAGGCCGTAATGCGTTTGCCGGCCGTTTTGGCGTCGGCTGCAAGTTGCTCGATGCCTGCCGAAGTGGCCAAGGTGTATTTGGTCGTGGGATGAAACAAGCTCGGCAGCGCGAGATCGCCCACGACATCGATTTGAACTCCTTCAGCTCCGACGGCCTGCAAGGCCGACCAGGTATCTTTCTGGCCGAGACTGCGAAGGATTCCATCAACGCACGAGGCCGGCATCTCGAGCGGTTTATCTTCGGCAAATGCGAATTGGCCGAACCGCGAGGCAATTGCGATGCTTCCGCAAAGACTTCCCGTTCCGATAATAAAGTTTCTACGCGTTAAGGGGTTTTTCATCATCTAGGAACCTTTCCGTAAGGCAGGAAAATCACAGGTGGGACACGCTTTATTGGACACGAAGCGGCATTCGGCCGCAACACGTTTCCCGACCACTTCTGATACTTTTCCGACAATCCGAGGAGCATTCTTTGCGCTGCTGCAACGGATTTCTATATGTCGCTACCGTCCGGCGGGACGGCGATGGCGGATATGCCGTTTGAAAAGAGCGATGCGGGGTGGGATCTGTGCGTTTGGTGAAAAACCTAACCACAGACAATAGTGAATTGATGTTTATGCAACGCGATGGGCGCTAGCCGTCGGTTGGGACCGGCGTTCTGATCAAAGGTGGGCGGCAGTTCTTGCGGAGTATTGATTCTGACGGACGAAAGGAGCCTCATCTAAGGCCATCGACCATCGGCAAAATTCATGTCGTCCAAGGACAATGCAGCCCTAACGAAGATTTTGAGCTGGTTGGTCGGCACGAGCAGCCACGGAAGCATCGCGGCTAGTTGCCGCCGACCGGTTCTCGCGTAATTTTGCAGCCAGGGCAATCGTGATGTCATGGGCGTCGTCGAACGTCAGCAAGATGGCGTCGTTTTTCGTAATCACCACGCCTAGGCCGTGTTGGGATGCAATTTCCCGCGCTACAGGTCCAACTTCGCTGCGAAAATCCTGAACTAGGTTAATCCGATAGGCTTCGAGCTTCTTGCGGGCGGTTTGCTGGGCTTGAAGCAATTGCATATTTAGTTTCTGCTCTAATTCGGCCAATAACTGCTTTGCCGCGGAGGGCAAGGAATCGTCGTTTTTCGTCTGTTGCGATTTCAATTCCTCCAACTTCCGTTGGTATTGCTGGCGGAGCGATGTTTGAAGGGATTGCAATTGTTGATCCAAGGAGGCTTGCGTGTCCTTCATTTGCTTTTGGATCGTAACATCGTCGCCAAGGCGTTTAGCCAAGTCGTCCAAATCCACAACTGCAACGCCGTTCAATTTTGTATCCGCTGCGTTCCCGGACAAGTAGCCGCCTTTATACGCGCCGGCCAGAATCGCGGAAACAAGAATTGCGGATGCGGCAAAAATCATTGCGTATCGCATGAAGGATCTCCCATTCTGCTTGCAGAAAAACGGAGCCAAAATGATGAGGACTGGCCGAAACATTCCATGCACAATTGGCCGGATCGGCGGAGCGTCGACAACCCGTTCTAGAAAAGCCACTCTCTTGCATTTCATGCTTTCGTCACATTTTGATGTGCAAATCCATGCAAATTTCCTACTTTTGCTTGTGTAAATAGGCAGCAATCGCAAACTGTGGATTCTATGGTGTTTGCAAAAGGCTTCTGCCACAAAGGGGTTGTTGAGGAATATGGAAATACAGGCCGAATGGGGGAAATTGGGATTTTGTTAAGTCGGGGGAATCCATTGCTAGAGGCCCAACAAGGACGATAGGACAAATCATGGTTCCGGGCGAAGTGGCCGCGGTGTCGGCGTGCTGACTTTTCGGCCGGAATTCGGCGCGGCTGGCGATGCTGCGAGAGCGTATCTTTACGAGTCCTGCGATATCCGATTGCTTTGCGTCTCCAAGAAACTATAGCTGCTCGGGTAGATGCTGTTGGGAATCCACGACAATGGCCTATTATGTATTGTCTTTAGATGAGATTGGTTCCGAGCTATGGGTCAACCATCCGGCAACCATTGGCAACACTTCCCAAGAACCGCGCAAAGAAAAAGGGCTGGAAACCAGCCCTAAGTCTTTATTCTGATTGAAGTACCGGAGGTGGGAGTTGAACCCACACATGGTTGCCCATACTGGATTTTGAGTCCAGCGCGTCTGCCATTCCGCCACTCCGGCGTACTACCGACCGAAAGTCGATAGAACTTCGATTTTATTAGGTGCCTTACCGCTTGGCAAGACACCCCTGAACACAATTTACGTCGTAATTCGGGCGTCGTCCCGTTGAAGGGAGCAATTAGTTCGGCAAAACCCTCTGGCGTGGGGGTGTGGCGTCACACGTCGCAAAGCGTGACGGCCTGTTCGAGGCTCTTCAGGGCGTCGGGCTTCTTCGGAATAAACTCCTGGCCCAGGTAGCCCTGGTAGCCGGTGTCCACAATGGCGCGAGCCAGTTTAGCGAAATCGAGCGTTTGGGTCTCGTCGATTTCGTTGCGGCCGGGGACGCCGCCTGTGTGATAATGGCCCCAGCAATCGGCGTGCTTCTGGATGTCGGCCAACGGATCTTCTTTCATCATCGCGGCGTGGTAGATATCGTAAAGCACCTTGACGCGCGGCGAGCCGACTTGATGGACCAAGTCAACACACCACTTGGTCGTATCGCCCATGTAGTCTTTGTGGTCGTGTGAGTTGAGGTACTCCAAGCAAACGGTGATTTTCTTTTGCTCGGCATAAGGGGCGATCTTTTTCAACGCCGTGACGCAATTCTTCAGCCCTTCCTGATCGTCCATGCCTTCCCGATTGCCGGAAAAACAGATCACGTTCGGAAATCCGGCGTCGGCCGTGACGTCGATGCTTTTGCGAACGGCGGCCAAGCATTCGTCGTGATTTGCAACGCGATTGAGGCCCTTGGTAATCCCGTGGCTGTTCGACATGGCACAGATGAGGCCGTGTTTTTTCAGCGTGGGCCACTGGTCGGGGTTGGTCAATTCGATGGAAAGCAGCCCCATTTTCGCGCAAGTGGCGGCGAATTGGTCGAGATCCATTTTGTTCTGGCCCATGAATCCGCCGTAGCACCACAGGCAGACCGACTGTTTGATGCGGCCCTTCCGCTCGGCGGCCGAGGCCAAGTTGCCCAACGGCCAAGCAGTTCCCAAGGCCGCGGCGCCGGCCATGCCGCCTAGTAAAGTGCGACGCGAAAAAGTACGAGCGGCATCAAGATGCTTTTCTTTCATATCAGGCTCCAGGGAAGGAAAAACGGGATGGACGATCAAGGTAGGACGTCTCCTTATTATAGCCGAAAAACAGCGGGCGCGGCAACCGTCGCATCTACAGGGGGTAGGGCTGATCGGTTTTCGGTAGGACGGGGCGAACGAACGATGAATTTCTCGCAAAATGGCGGGCCATCGACCCCATACGAACCAACTTAGAAAAACGAAGGCTTAAACTGCTTGCTCAAAAGGGCGTTAGAAGGGAACACTGATACTCGCTAATCTCCGCTAACTGTGTGAATTCGTGTCAATTAGCGATGATTAGTGTTCCGCAACTCTCTTCTGTTTCCCCCTGATTGACGTTGTTTTCTAGTGTGCATTGGGTAGGGCTCGCTAATGCTCGGTCTACCCCATATTTGCCGAAATCAGTGGATCGGGGGCGGCAACGTCGTTGAAGACCACGTGGGCGGCCTCGCGACAGCCGCCGTCGCATTGGCCCATCGACGCGCAGCCGAAGCAGGCGGTCGGAAGGTATTCTTTCTGCGTAAAGCGTCGCCAGTAGGGGTGCGTTTTGACCTTCTCGATCTCGTCAATGTGGTTCAGCCGCGTGGGCGAATGGTTGCACACCCGAACGTAGCCGGACGGATCGACGACGAAGAAGCCGGTTGCGGCCGAGCAGCGAGTGCCGACTTCGAGGCGCTCGTAGCGCGTTTGATCGACGATACACCGGGGCAACTCCGTGCCGACGCTTCCGAAGCGGTTGGCATCGCGAAGGATCTCTTCGGCCGTATCGAGCATCTGGCCGATCTGTTGGCGGTCGAGCGTCAGAGCGTCGGCGTGTTGCAATCCGCGTCCCCCGGGCAAAAAACGATTCATCAGCAACTGCCCAGCACCTGCCAGAAACGCCGCAGCCAGCGTGGCATGCAGTTCGTCGATGTTTTTCCGCGTAACTGTCACGCCCGCTACGGTGGCAACGCCCAGTAGCTCGGCCTCGCGAAACATGCGCAGCACATGATCGGGATCGCCCGCGCCGGTGTGTTCGCGATAGGTGGTCAGCCCGGGCAAGCTCATGCTCAGTTGAATGCCGTGTTGTTTGCAGAACTCCAGCACTTTTTTATCGACGGCGGTTCCATTGGAGAGCAGATAGAGCTTCGGCGGTGCGTGGCGCGATTGCAATCCATCGTCGCCGCTTTCAACATATTCTGCGGTCAGTGTGGCGGCGTATTCGATGATCTCGAACAGCC
This sequence comes from uncultured Planctomycetaceae bacterium, assembly GCA_964458015.1. Lineage (GTDB taxonomy): Bacteria > Planctomycetota > Planctomycetia > Pirellulales > Thermoguttaceae > CAYWGR01. The sequence continues at coordinate 4,835 of CAYWGR010000089.1, read as the reverse complement.
CTTCTTTCAGCAGCGGCTCGCCGCCGGTGAAGGCCAACTGGCTTACGCCCATGCCGACGAGCGTGCGGATTGCGTCTTTCCACTGGGCAACCGACAACTCCTCGAGCCGCGCAAACCCGCCCGCCGGATTTTCCCAAGGGCAAGAGCAAAACAGACATCGATGATTGCACCGATACGTCATCTCCAGCACGCCGGTCGCTGGCAGAAACGAGGGGGCCAATCGAGAATTCACGGTCGTCGTATTATTGCTCATCCAGCTTCACTCCCAGCAGTTCTTGCAGACGCGGCAGAGACTTTTGCAGCGGCGTTTTCTCGTCCTGAAATCCATGATGGATCAAGTCCCCGGCAAAAAACTCTCGCAACATTCGCAGATCAGCGGCGGTTACTTTTTCAACGTCCCGGGCTTTTCCGCCCTCATAGGTCACGTGAATCGTTATCTTGGGCAAAGTCACCTTGGGCGAACACTTGCGGCAAAACTGCGATTCGTCGAATTCAATGGCATCATGTGCTACCTTGTGCAGCTCCTGAAACTCACGACGACACGCAGGCAACTCTTTGTCAACAATCCACACCACAGGATCGTCCGGCAGCCCTTGCCTGTGCCTAACATAAAGCGTCCGCTCGCCGCATTTCGGACAAACATAATCGATTCGATCAGGTGGCCCCACTGTCTTGTAACAGGTTGCGCCAAACACAGTTATTTTTGGTGCAGGCGAGTCAACCAATCGTTTGAGCATCGCCCGAACTGCCGCACGATCCAGCGACTTCATCTTTTCCGTCAGAACAACCGGCGGCGGAGCGATGGCCGGCGGCGTCTCGGATGCATTGCGCGAGCAGCCGCCACCGGCCAGCATGAGCCAAGCTAGCAGCAACGTTACGGCGATGATCCCGGCGAAAGTTCCCATGCGATACTCCAAAAGTAGCGATTACTTTTCCAATTCAACACCCAACAACTCCTGCAACCGCGGCAAGGAATCCTTGAGCGGGGTTTCCCAGTCCTGCGAGTTCTTATGCACTACACTGCCCCCCATAAATTCTCGCAACAGTTGCAGATCGAATGCAGTAACCTTCTCGATATCGCGGGTTTTGCCATCTTCGTAGGCAATATGAAGTACGAGTTTTGGTTCGGCAATCGTTGGGCTGCACTTGCGACAAAACTGCGATTCATCTAATACGAATACATCGCCGGCTACCTTGCGAATTTCGGTAATTTCGCGGCGGCAACCCGGTATCTCTTCACCAACGATTCTGGAAACGCCCTCCTTGAACCGCTTCTTGGCCTCTAGTTTGCTGTCATCGTACAACGTTCGCTCGCCGCACTTGGGGCACACATAATCAGCCCGCCGAGGTGGGCTCATTACATCGTAACACATCGCCCCCTTCGAGAGAGTATTTGGCGGTGGCGTGTCGGCCAATCGTTTCAACATAGTCCAAATCGCCGCACGATCGAGCGATTGCATCCCCTTGGCCGATACGACCACTGGCGGCGGGCAGCTCGACTGGCCCGAGCAACCGCCGGCCAATGCAAGGCAGCCGATCAACAGCAGTAGAGCGATGATGCCGGTTAGCATCCCCATTGTGGTTTCTCTTGGTTCAGAGTGACATTAGCATTAGACGCGCGGATAGCAGTAAAAGTTCCTTGGGTAAAATTACAGCTTCGGAAACAGCCCTTCGGCCGTTTGGCGGAGTTTTTTGGGATGCAGCAGTTGTACCCGGTTGCTATCGACCTCGGCGACGAGGCCTGCCTCGACCAGCCGGCGCAATGTGCGGGAAAAGGTTTCGCTGGTCAGGTTCAAGTGGCTGGCGACATAGCGCTTCAGGCCCGGCAGCTTGACCGTACCGTCGGTTTTGCCTTGTTGTTTGGCAAGGTCGAGAAGATAGCGGGCCACGCGGCCGGCGGCATCGCGCAGCGTGATGTCTTCGATGAGCCCGACCAACTGACGCACCCAAACCGTGAGGCTGGTCATCATGCCTTGGCACAGGGCGTGGTCGTCGGCCAGTGTTTTGCGGAATCGTTCGGCGGGCAGCAGGAGGCAGGTGGTTTTTTTCATGGCCTCGGCCGCGGCAGGCAGGGGGAAATCGCCGATGGCCGCCACCTCGGCAAATGTGCCGCCCGGCTCGACCATATGCAGAACGTGTTCCTTGCCGCCGGCCCCTGTCTTGAACACTCGGACCTGACCCTGGCCGACGATGTACACGCCGGGACAAAGCTCGTTTTCGCGAAAAATCACTTGTCCCTTGCGAAACTGGCACAGCCGGGCCATGGCGGCCAGCCGCTGAAAGCCGGCCGGTTCGATGGCGGAAAACAGGCTGCAATGGTGGAGAATATCTACGATGTTCATGTTTCGGCGGGGGGGCTATCTAGCGGCAGCCCCAAGAAAGTGGAAAATTTCTGACTCGTCTTGATCCAGATCAAGGATCGGGGTTCCCCGATGCGGTATGATTCTACAGTACGAACCAACATTCCAGTAGGGTAGGTCGAGAGGCAGCCGACGCAAACCGTTGATCGGCGATGCCTTATTTATTGCCTACATACTTTGTGCTGCAAGGAAAACAGGAGTATTTACAATGTTTTGTTATCAATGCGAACAGACTTCAAAGGGAACTGGCTGCACGGCGTTCGGCGTCTGCGGCAAGGATCCCAACACGGCAGCGTTGCAAGACCTATTGGTCTATGCCGCGAAGGGCATCTCGATGTACGCCCATCGGGCGGCCGAATTGGGCGCCGCCGACTCGGAAATTGATCACGCCGTTCTCGAATTCCTGTTCGCCACGGTCACTAACGTTGACTTTGATCCGCTGCGGCTTGAACATCATCTGAAGGAAGCCGTACGGATTCGGCAGCAGGCCAAACAGTTGTACGAATTGGCCAGCGCCCGGGCAGGCAAACAGGCCGATGTTCTTGAAGGACCCGCCGCATGGCAACCCGCCGCCGATCTTGCTGGACTCGTTCGGCAAGGCGAGGAGCTCACGCTCGCGCAGCGCCAAGTGCAGTTGGGGCCCGACGTGACTGGCCTTCAGGAACTGATCCTCTACGGTCTCAAAGGCGCGGCGGCGTATGCCAACCACGCTTTCATTCTCGAACACGAGGATCCGGCCATCTATGCCGCATTCCATGCAGCGCTCGATTTCCTTACTCTGCCGCATCCGACGGTCGATCAACTTCTCGATTGGGCAATGAAGACCGGCAAGCTGAATCTTCAGGTCATGCAGTTGCTCGATGCGGCGAACACAGGCGCTTATGGCAATCCCGAGCCTACCCAGGTTCGCGTGACGCCCGTGCAAGGCAAGTGCATCTGCGTTTCCGGCCACGATCTGTTGGATCTGGCCGAGTTGCTCCGTCAGACCGAAGGGCGCGGGATCAACGTTTACACGCATGGCGAAATGCTGCCTTGCCATGCTTATCCCAAGCTGAAGAAATACAAGCACCTGGTAGGCAATTACGGCGGCGCATGGCAAGACCAACGCGACGAGTTCGATGCGTTTCCCGGTGCGATCCTGATGACGACGAACTGCATCCAGCGTCCGAAGGAGACCTATTCCAGCCGGATTTTCACGAGCGGACTCGTGGCATGGCCCGGTGTGCGGCATATCGGGTCCGACCGCGATTACTCGCCGGTGATCGAAGCGGCATTGGCCGCCCCAGGCTTCACCGAGGATGTGCCCGAGCGAAAAATCACCGTCGGCTTTGGGCATCATGCCGTGTTAGGCGTCGCCGATCGCGTTATCGAGGCCGTGAAGAGCAAGCAGATTCGCCATTTCTTCCTGGTCGGCGGTTGCGACGGAGCCAAGTCGGGCCGCAATTACTATACCGAGTTCGCACAACAAGTGCCGAAAGATTGCGTTATCCTTACCCTGGCCTGCGGCAAGTATCGCTTCAACAAGCTAGAGTTCGGCTCGATCGACGGCATCCCGCGGTTGCTCGACATGGGGCAGTGCAATGATGCCTACTCGGCCGTTAAAATCGCCACGGCCCTGGCCGAGGCGTTCCATTGCGACGTGAACCAACTACCGCTGTCGATGGTTTTAAGCTGGTACGAGCAGAAGGCCGTGGCCATTCTGCTGACGCTGTTGTACTTGGGCATTAGGAATATCCGCCTTGGTCCCAGTTTGCCGGCGTTCGTGACGCCGCCGGTGCTTCACACCTTGGTTGAAAAGTTCGGAATCGCTCCGATCACAACGCCGGAAGCCGATTTGAAGGCCATTCTTGGGTAAGTTGCATATCTTGCAAAAAGCCGCTCCGGCGATCACAATAACAGGGCGGGCCAAGCTGAGAGGCGGGCTCGCCCTGCTGCTGTTTTCCCTACCTGGTTTTTCGGAAAGCGAAATCAACCATGCTTATGAAACATCTTGGCGGAACGGCTCTGATTGTTTTTTCGATGGCTGCTGGCATTTTTGCACAGCAGTCTACCCTGGAAGCGGCCGAAGCATCGCCGAATGCGGCGGAAGTGCTTGAAAAACTGCGAGGCATGGGCGCGGCCGTGAAGTTGGACGATCATGGCAAGGTCGTGGCGGTCGATTTCTCGAAAGCAAAGCCAGATGCGTTCCATTTTGCTCAACTGGCCGCATTGACCGAGCTGAAAAGCTTAAAACTTGCTCGCCAACCGGTGACCGACGCCGACCTTGGCGCGTTCGCCTCGCTTGCAAAACTGAAATCGTTGGCCTTGGATGAAACTAAGATCACCGACGCCGGTCTTGTAGCGGTTGCGAAGATGGCGGCCCTGGAAGAAGTGCTCGCCTCGAACACGGCCATCACCGACGCGGGGATTGAGCATCTGTCGCGGTTGCCGCGGCTCAAGCGGCTTCGTCTTTCCGATACACAAATCACCGACGCG
>CAYWGR010000088.1:20203-22849 GCA_964458015.1 uncultured Planctomycetaceae bacterium | reverse complement strand
GTGTGCAGGGTAGGAATAAGTCGGAATCGCAGCCTGTGGTTGTGCCGGATAGGAATAAGTCTGCGCCGGCATCTGCGGTTGCGCGGGATAACTATATTGCTGCGGTTGAGCCGGATAACTATAGCCGGGCACTGCCGCCGTCTGCGGCATGGCCGTGGTCGGATAGTTCACCGGCGTAGCAGCCGGTTGCGGGGCAGTTTCCTGCGCCGGCAGTTGCAACGTCTCGGGCGAGCCGTAAAGCCCGTATTGACCCCAAACCGTTGAAACAGCGCCAACGGTGAAAAACGCAAACAAGGCAAAGCGGACCGTTCTCATCCCCAAACTCCTTTTCGCCCCAGCCGAACAATCCATGTCACTCGTTACAGAAATCGTCGTCGAACCGGTGGCGGATTTGACGAAACCAACGTTCCACACGCATTTTTGGGTTAGTGTGACGCCTCAACCGGCGTTATCGTCGCGATCCCCCAAGGCGCATATCTGCACGCATAAGGATAGGTTTGCGTAATCGAAAAAGCTTGCCGGCAACAAGCAATCCGAGGGGTGTCAAACTATGCCGATTAGCTGGCGCGTAGTGGAGCGTTCGCTTGTCTTCCGAGCCAAGACGCCTTCGGCTGCATTTTTTATGCAGACGCCAACATATTCGGCTAACGCATTTCTAACGATAAAACGGCTTTCCATCTCACTTATTTCTGTTAGCATCACACTGGATGAGTTTCCCTCTTCCTGGAGGATCACACATGTTGGTTCTCAGCCGAAAATCGGGTTAACGAATTCTTATCGGTGAGGATGTCGAAATCATTGTTTTGGAAATCGACGGCGATCAGGTGAAACTAGGTTTTAATGCACCGCGCTATGTGCCGATCTTCCGCGCCGAGGTTCATCAAGAATGGGCCGACTGTCTTGCGGAAATCGCCGACGCCAAGTTTTCATCATGAGCCGGTCAAAGCCGATGATGAATCATGGGAGTGATATGAAAAAAAGTGAAGCAGGTGAGCTTCTTGGTGTTAGTCTGCCATTAACCTCACGGTGGCCCCTCTGCGATTCCCAGCCATCCATGGTTCCCGGCAAACCATCGCCGCCGGGGAGATTGATCCTCGGTTTTCTCTTGCTGTTGGGGCTCGCAACAATCGACCATGCGCCTCTCGCTGCACAAGCAGGTGAACCGGTTTCGCCGCAATCGCAGGCATCGCTTCCCGTCGCCGATAAAGATATCGATGAGTTCTACGCCCGCGTGGATGAAGTGGTTTCACCGACCGAATTGACCGTGACGATTCTCGATGCCTGGGATCCCAAGGACAAATGGAACGGTCTCCGCTGGCCCGACGGAAAGGCAAAGGTTCAACCTGCGAAAAGAACTGTCCTCTTGGAAGAAACTTCGGTTCCCAAGGATGCAGATGCTCAAAAAGCAGCCATTCATTACATCAAGACGTTGGTCCAGGAGTCCAACAACGAAATCGTCTGCACGGGCAGCAACGTGGCCGTCAGGAAAGATCCCCAAGGCGAGGTTATCTGCGTCACGGCGTATGTTTATGTTAAGAAAGGCTTCACGATCAACAATGCCTTGGTTCGCCAAGGCCTAGCGACGACCACCAATCCATTTTACAAATCCTGGCAAGAAGAAGCCAAGCAAAAACAACTTGGAATCTGGCGCAATTCGAAGTAGCCGGCGAATCGGTTCGCCTTAAGGCAACTGACTGGCAACGACCGCCGTGGATGTTCGGGCGGCATTGGAGCGATTGTCGTGTTCGGATTTCCGTCGGACCGCGGCTTCCCAGGCGGCAAGCTCCTTCTCGCTCGAGCGGCCGTTTCCAAAGATGGCACTTTGAGCCTGTTGCTCGTAAATCACGGCGTCATTCTCGATAATCGCAAGATTGCCTCCTCGCACGAACAAGAACGAGAGGATGTATTGGCAGGACTTGCCTAGATTCTGCCGCGAATGCCTGTATTCGTGGCAAAGCGTCACGGCAATTGTGCCGTCATTCTCGCAGAATAACTCAGGACTCAAGGCAATCTGATCGGTGAATGCGTCGTACTTGGCCAATGCGGCTCCGTTGTCGTATTTCGTTCGGCCATCCTCGCCAAAGACAACGAGACCTTTCTCGTGCTTCTCACGCAACCAAGTCGCAACCGTTGGATTTACTTGGTCCAGAATCGCCAAGGCGGGCGACAAACCGTTCCACCGTGTTTCCTTGTCCGTTTTGTCGGCAATACATTGATCGGAGGAAATGCGATAAGGATCCAAGCCGGACAACGAATGCATGGCCGGGATCATGCCGTCGCCGCGCAATCCCCAAAGACTCAGCAAACCGCAAACCAGCGCCGCCGAGATCAACGTGCGCAACGCATACCGCGGAACGTTTTGCAAGTCGGCGGCAATGCCCTTTAACCGCTCGACAAGCCAGTGCCGCACCGTCGGCCAAGCGGATTCACGACAAATCAATGTTGTTTCCAGCGACCGTGGCATGATGATCTCGGATCCGCGTAACAACCGTTAGTAATTCATTAGCCCACTATTAGTTTATCGTTATGAGATCTACTCTTCAATATGGAAAACACTCGACAAATGCCTGGAAATCCAGCATTTTCCGTTGAAGACGCTCAACGTGCCGCACAATTCCAGAAAGCCTAACAAAACGCTAACACGAG
>CAYWGR010000088.1:16818-20176 GCA_964458015.1 uncultured Planctomycetaceae bacterium | reverse complement strand
TAGGAAAAACCATCGTCACGAGAAGTTGATCACGATCCTCGCACCGAATTTCCGGCTGCTTCGCGAATTTCTGACGCGATTTTAATTCTCGTCTCATCCCTCCTTGCTAGCTTTATGCTCGAAGGATTCGGCAATATCTTGAACGGCAATTTCTGTGTATTCGGTTGTCAACGGAAAGTGTGTGGGCGAGTTCCCATAACCTTTTTTCAATGCCCTACAGTCGTTAAGAACGGAGAAAAGTCCATGAACACTTGTTTGGAACTATCGGTGGATGAAATGTCGATCGACATCGAGCACGAATGGCTTCGCAATGCAGCCTACGAGGGTTACACCCCGGCCATGTACGACTATGGGCTTTGCTGCAACGATCCCAAACAAAAACTTTACTGGCTGAAAATGGCCGCCGAAGAAGGGCACGTGCAAGCCATGTATCTACTCGGCATGGAGTGTGATGAAATCGCCGAGCGGCGCCGCTGGTTTCTCACGGCCGCCGAAGAAGGGCATGTCCCCTCGATGTACGAATATAGCCGGCTTTGCGGCAACCAGCACGAAAAACAACGCTGGCTCAACGAAGCGGTCAGAAACGGCTTGCAAGCCGCGGCACTGGAATTGTATGATTCCTAGATCGACACACTCAAGAAAAGCAAGAAGCCCGCATGATCTATACGGGCTTCCTGGGCGTGACTTTTTTGAAGAGGCGGTACGCCGACCTCGGTTACCTGTTACCCTACTATCTCGGGCCAGCGATCAAAAACCCGGTGCATCGGCTCTTCTTCTTAGCACGCCTTTCTACTATCTAGCCTAACACATTTTCTTGAGATCCGCCATGCCCCAGGTGGCGGGGAGTCGCGAAAATCCACCTAGGAAGAAGTAAACTTACTGCGTCAATGGATACTACTTGACAAGTATAGTCGCAAGGGGATCATCTCCGATAAACGGAACTCGTGCCGTTGGTAGAATCGAATGGCGTTCCTGTTGGTTTGGTCGGTAAGTAATGTAATGCGGGCAAATCCATTCTTCTTGGCATATTGAATGACATGCTCAAGCAAACGCCCTCCAAGGCCGGTTCCTCGATGATCGGGCTGAACAACCATATCTTCCAACCAACAGACCGGTTCGCCTTCAGCCGTGCTTATCGTAAAAAGGAGGTTCACCATGCCGATGATCTTGCCATCCAAACGGGCAGCAAAGATCAGTCCGCGCTGAGGATCTTCAATAATCCTTTGCAACCCTCGTATTTGCTTCTCTCGATCCGGTTGAAAATCAGCCTCCTGAGTAAACAGCATCGTTAGCAAGTCCGCCAATTCCGATACATCTTCTACAGTTGCTGTTGCTATCTGTTCCATAATTGTTTCATTCCTTTTCTCGACTGCTTTTCCGACATTGGAATAAGGCATTACTGAGCGGGCATTCCTCAATCATCTTGCCGCATCGATAAAGGGCTAACAATTCCTTCGACCGCTCGGCAAGCATACGCCGAACTTCACGCCGCTTGCCTTTCACTCTGGGAATGGTCATCGTGTCGTAAGCGGTGGTTTGATGACGCATCCATGCAATGACCGCCGCTTCCGCACGCTGTTCAATAGGAATTCGTTGGGTTCGGGCAACGGTTCCGCTTCCAACTGACGCGGCATGTTCCGTCACGGCGCGGGCAAGTTGGTCAGCAATGTCGGTGTGGCGTGGATGAAATGCCAAAAACTTCACCACCGCGCTTAAAAAATCCTCGACGTAATCGGCCTGCGCTTTATCCCGGCGTCGAGCATCCGCCGCTTTGCGTTTGGCATAGCCTTCGGTTGTGCGTTCGGCTTCCAATTCCTCGCGAATTCGTTCAACGGTCGCAGCCGCTGCCCAAATGCCGCGCGAAAAAATCTTCCGCCCCTTCTTTTCTTGCACGACCCAATGCTCTCCCGCCGCTTTCACCCGACGAGTCAATGCTGCATCGCCGGGATGAAGCAATATCCAGCTCACCGGCGCCGTCAGCACCTTTCCATCGGCCGTTCGGACAGTATTTGGAGAAGGACCAGGGGTAACAATGGTTTCAGACATATCGATCATGCTTTGTCGTGGCGTTGCTTGATGTTCGTCTTTGGATTTGCCGCTAACGCTTGAGATCGTTGAAACGAATCCTGCTTGATGAAAAAGACTCGCGCGTGGCGTCTCAGTTTACACCAGGAAGAAATGGAATATCAAGCCGATATCGAAGCAAGGGTGCTGCAAAAATTATGGCGGTTTGCCCGTAGGTCGCAAAATCCACAACAGTTTATTGATGCTCAGGTAAATAATGTCGGGTAGCGCTGGGCGGAAAACTCCTGTTTACCGGGCTTCCTTTGGTCGCCCTCCCGGCATTGCTTATCTGAGACCCAATAGCCGGGAGCTAACAGCTCCCGGAATGTGCGTGGATTGCACAGTAGTATAGCGGCCATTGAAACGTCGGCCCCAAAGCCACGCCGCCGTGCCAGCAGGCAAGTAGGTCATGAACCCACCAACGAAATCCTCCCGAAAACGTCGATCAAACTCGTTGGATTCGTAACGGAAGTCTGGACAGCCAAGGCGTCCACCGAGTAAGATGAAACGTAATAAAGATTAATAATCAGCGGTAAGCGTTTCCCCTGTGGAATATTTCTCGCTCGGATCGAAATTCGAAATCACCCACCCAGGTGTGAGCATGTTCGAGCTTCAAGTCGATCTTGTCGCCAAGCACGCCTATTGGGCATGATGCCGACAACCTATTGCAACATCGAATAGCTCCGCTTGGTCAACAACCGATTCCAGACAGGAAAAAGCAAATGAGCTCCTTGGTCTCTCGCACCACGAAACGACAGATGCGTATCTCCTGCGTACTATTTTTGGCCGTGTCCGCAACATCCTCCGCAGTGCTCGCTGCCGGCTCGGATCCATTCCCAGGGCCGTTCGCTTCGCTCGATCCGTCGTACGTTAAAGTAGGCGGTGAGATAGGACGCCGCATTGAATTGACGATCCAAAAGAATCTTCTCGTGATGGAGGTGGAGAACCAATTCCTCAGCGCGTTTCGCAAAAAGCAGAGTCAGCGGTTCGCTTATGTCGGTCTCGGTAAATTGATCGACGCCGCGGTAAGCTTTGCTCGATACAGCAAGGATCCCAAGGTGATCGAGTTGAAAGACCGCTTGGTCAAGGAACTGATTGCCACTCAGCTTGAGGACGGCTATCTCGGCACTTTCCCGGCCGGATCCCGAATTCTCGAAGTTTTCGATGAGCATGAGATGGCCTACAATATCCATGCCCTGGTGAACAATTATCGGTGTTTTCGCGATAAGCCGTCGCTCGATGCCGCTCGAAAACTAGCTGATTACATCATTAAGAACTACAAGAGCGCCGTTGC
>CAYWGR010000088.1:7909-16808 GCA_964458015.1 uncultured Planctomycetaceae bacterium | reverse complement strand
AAACTTGTATGCAAAATTGACATCGAACGCGCCCTGATCGCGCTAAGCGAAGCCGCCGGCGATGCCCGATACCGTGATTACATAGTCGATCGCGAAAATCTTCGCCGGTGGAATTCGCCGATCGACGTTATTAATACGGGCGAGTTTAGCAGTGGTGACGGCCATGCTTACACGTTCATGAACAATTGCTTGGCACAGTTGGATTTGTATCGCGAGCAGCCGGACCAGACGCTCTTGGCCCAAAGCCATCGCGTTATCGACTATCTGACGAAAGACGACGCCTTGATGATTACCGGCACATGCAGCTTGGCGGAAAGGTTTCGCAACAATCAAGAAACCCGCGGGGATGTGGGTGAAAGCTGCGCCACGGCCTACCTGATCCGCATGGCGCACTATCTATTGCAGTTGGAAGGCAAGACATTGGACGGCGACATCATGGAGCGCGCGATTTACAACGCCTTGTTTGCGGCTCAATCGCCCGATGGACGCCGCTTACGCTACTTCACCGCCATTGACGGGCCGCGCAAGTACCATCCCGATGATTCCTACTGCTGCCCGGGCAACTGGCGACGCATCGTGGCCGAATTGCCCGAAATGATCTACTATCGCTCGGCTGACGGCGGGGTCCTCGTGAACCTCTACTCGGCCTCCACGGCGGAAGTGCCCCTTGCCGGCGACCTCTCCGTGCGACTGCAACAGGAAACCGATTATCCGAACTCAGGCAAGACAGTCATTACGGTCGAGCCCTCGCGGGCGGCGGAATTTCCCGTGAAGTTGCGAATTCCTCGCTGGTGCGATTCGTCTGCGATTACTGTTAATGGCCAACCGGTCGGTAACCCGGTGAAACCTGGCGACTGGTATTCGATCCGGCGTTTGTGGAAGACCGGCGACGTGTTGACGCTGGAAATGCCCATGAAAACGCGATTGGTGCGGGGACGCAAGTTGCAGGAGGGCAAGGTGGCGGTGATGCGAGGCCCGCTGGTCTTCTGCTTTAATCCTGCACGCCAAGTCAGCCGCTATCCCGTATACGCCGGCCATGGCGCCAACGCAGCCGATGTTCAACGTTCCATAGCGGAAGCCGTCGGTCAAACGAAGTTCGACTGGACTACGCTCGCAACACCGATGCCGGACCAAACAATCCGGCCCAACGGGTTGTCTTTGGAGGTTCGCGCCTGGGGCCCTGCCAGTGACCGAAACAAACCAGCGGATCTGACGCTATTGCTCACGGAATTTATCGATCCTGCTGGAGAATTAACCTATTTTCCCACCGACAATCCGAAAGCAAGTGTTGAAGACGAGTTGTATGCAGTTCCCCCGGTCGCGAAATGATGCCGCACAGAAAATTCGGATCCGAGTAGAAAAAGCGTTTCCTCTTTCCGAGGAATCTCGCCGGGGGCCGGTTAGACTGCCCCGGGGCCGCGGGCGCCGTCGTTGATCTGAACCGCTTGGTCGGCGGGCAGCACGAAGATCTTGCCGTCGCCGATGGTTCCTTCCGGGCCGGTTCGGGCCGTGTTGATGATCGTGTCGATCGTGCGATCCAGAAAATCGTCGTTGACGACGATTTCCAACGCCACTTTGCGGAGCAAGGTGGTCGTGTATTCGTGGCCGCGAAACATCTCGGTTCGCCCGCGTTGACGGCCGAAACCCTGGGCGTCGCAGACGGTCAACCGCGTCACCTCGATTTTTTCGAGTGCCTCGCGCACGGCGCTGAGTTTGGTCGGTTGAATAATGGCGATAATCAGTTTCACGGCATGTTTTCCTTGCCCCTTTAGAATACTGGTTGCCAAGCCAAATGAGAAGGGGCAACCCACAGGAACGCATTGCCCCGGCGTGGGGGATCGCATAGAATACCTTGCTTCACAAATCTGTCCAGGATATTCATTCATGAAATTACTACGCTTTGCGGTTATCTTGGGAACAGCGGCCCTGGTGGTCTTGGTCTCGCGGGGAAAAAATGCCTTGGGAGGCGACCTGCTGGGGGCTGCTCCCAATGAACCGAAAAATCTTGTGCGCGTTGCCGCCCAGTTCACGGCCCCGGCGGCGGAGAAACCTAGCCAACTGTTCCTTACCGCTACAATCAAACAGGGCTGGCATTTCTACTCGATCACGCAGCCGCCGGGCGGCCCCTTGGCGACGGTTATCGATCTCGAATTGCCGCCGGGCGTCAAACTGGCCGGTAAGTTCCAAGCATCGGTCGAACCGAAAAAAAAGAAAGACCCCGATGCCTTCGGCGATTTGGTGATCGAATTCCACGAGGGCACAATCACGTGGGTCGCGCCGCTGGAATTGCCTGCCGGAGTAGATCCCGGTTCATTGAAAATTTCGGGCAAACTGACTGCCCAATTGTGCGATGCGGATTCTTGTTTGCCGCCGCAAGCTTTTCCGTTTACGGCCGTCCTCGGACAGGGCTTTGAGCTGCCGAAAGAGTCGTCGGCCCCGCCGCCGTCAACGCCTGCGGAAACGAAGTCGCAAAAATTCGATCCTAGCTCGCTCCAGATTCGCGAGAATGAGGAAATTCGTCAAACGTCGATGTCGTTGGTGATTCTAACCGGATTCCTCGGCGGTTTGTTGTTGAATTTGATGCCCTGCGTTCTGCCGGTGATCGGTTTGAAGCTCTTATCGTTTCTCGAACAATCAGGCCACGGTCGAGGACGCGCCTTCGCGTTAAACGTTTGGTACTCGCTCGGTTTGCTGTCGGTATTTATGGTGTTGGCCACGCTGGCCGTGACGCTCGGCATGGGCTGGGGGCAACTGTTCAGCTTCAACGGCTTTAATATCGCATTGGCGGCCGTTGTCTTTACAATGGGGTTGAGCTTTCTTGGCGTGTGGGAAATCCCCATTCCTGGATTTGTCGGACGCGGCAAAACACTGGAACTCGGTGAAAAAGAAGGAGCGGCCGGCGCGTTTGCCAAGGGCGTTTTAACCACGATTTTGGCCACGCCGTGTAGCGCTCCATTTCTGGCTTCCGCACTGACCTGGGCCGTCGGTCAGCCGCCGGTAAAAACGTATGCCGTTTTTACATCCGTCGGACTCGGGATGGCAAGCCCCTATTTGCTGATCGGTGCGTTTCCGAACTTAATCGCGTTTCTGCCGAAGCCGGGCGCTTGGATGGATACGTTCAAGCAGTTTTTAGGCTTCGTCTTGTTGGGCACGGTAGTCTTTCTGCTGACGTTTATTTACGCGCCTCTGGTGGTTCCCACGATTGGTTTCTTGTTCGGTCTCTGGGGTTCTTGCTGGTGGGTTGGTCGCATCTCGCCCTTGGCCGATACCGGCGAAAAGTTCCGTGGTTGGGCCGCTGCCGTGGCGTTCGGCGGCATCATGTGGCTGTTTGCCTTCGGATGGCTTGCCGATGTCATGCAGGGCTATTTCGATCGCACCGTTGAGCAGGCCGTCGCCGATCGATTGGTCACAAATGGCGCTGCGGAACAGTCGGCTTCCGAAAAAAACGCAACCCGCTTGCCGTGGCAGCCTTTTACGCCGAAAGCCTTGGAAGAAACCCTTGCCGCGGGTTCGACCGTCATGGTCGATTTCACGGCCGATTGGTGCTTGACCTGTAAAACCTTGGAAGCGACGGTGTTGAATACGCGGGAAATTCAAGCGGCCGTCCAGGCCGCCGGCATCGTCACGATGCACGCCGACTGGACCCACGGCCAACCGGAAGTCACGAAGATGTTGGACTTGCTGGGCAGCAAGCAGGTGCCTGTGCTGGCGATTTTTCCCGCCGGCAATCCTAACCAGCCCATTGTGCTACGTGGCGGCTATACGCAGCAGACGCTGCTCGACGCCCTCACAGCGGCACAGTCTTCCGTGAAAAAATGATCCCCCCACCGTCCCCTAGTTCGTGGTTCGGCAAGCCGCAAGGTCAAGCCAGCCAAGGACTAAGGAAAAAAGATCCTCCGTTGCCGTGGCCCGGCGGGTGGCGGACCGGCCAGGCTCTTGGCTATAATGTAGTGCTAGGCTCTTTCGTCCCGGCCTTCTCTGGGGCGCAGGGTGAGTTTGTTTTTTGGGAGAACGCTTGTGTCGCACCGACTTTCGACTGTTGAGGCCGCTATCGAGGCCATTGCCGCGGGACGTCCCGTGATCGTTATGGATGCCGAAGACCGCGAGCATGAGGGAGATTTCATCTGTGCCGCGGAAAAGGTTACGACCGATCTGATCAATTTTATGATCACCTACGGCCGGGGCCAGCTTTGCATGTTGATTTTGCCCGAGGTGGCCAAACGGCTCGATCTGCCGCCCATTGTGCAGGACAATACCGCCCCGTTCCAAACGGCGTTTACGGTGCCTGTGGATCATGTCAGCGGTCGAACCGGCGTGACCGCGCCTGAGCGCGCGAAAACGATCCAAGAAATTCTGAATCCGCACAGCAAGCCCTCCGACTTTGCGCGGCCGGGGCATTTGTTCCCGTTGGTGGCCAAGGAAGGCGGTGTCTTGCGGCGTGCCGGCCATACCGAATGCGCCGTCGATCTGGCTCGGCTGGCCGGCCTGAAGCCGGCCGGCGTGTTGATCGAAATTCTCGGTAAAAACGGCGATCGCGCGACGCCCGAGGAACTCTACGCAATGGCCAAGGAGTTCAAGCTCGAAATCATCACGATTGAATCGCTGATCCGCTACCGCCGCCTCAGCGAAAAGCTCGTCTATCGCCTGGCCGAAGCCGATCTGCCGACGCGCTATGGCCCTGGCCGCATTATTGCCTACGGTGTGAAGTATGAAGAACAACAGCCGATCGCCATTGTGACGGGCGATCCCGCCAAAGCGTCTGAACCTCTAGTGCGGCTGCACTCGGCCTGCTTTACCGGCGATCTGCTGGCCTCGTTACGCTGCGACTGCGGCGATCAATTGCATTTGGCCATGCAGATGATCAGCAAGGAAGGGGCCGGCGTATTGGTTTATTTGCCCCAGGAAGGACGCGGCATCGGATTGGTCGAAAAGATCAAGGCCTACAGCCTGCAAGACCAAGGCATGGACACGGTCGAAGCCAACCTTGCCCTCGGCCATCAGGTCGATAGCCGCGACTACGGCGTCGGCATCCAGATCCTCAAGGATCTCGGTCTCACGAAGATTCGGCTTTTGACCAATAACCCGAAAAAAACCGACGCTTTCATTTACGGCGGTTTCGACCTGAAAGTAGTCGATCAGGTGCCGATCCTTGGCCCCGTCAACGAGCACAACGCCCGATACATCGCCGCCAAACGCGACAAAATGGGGCACAAGCTGCCATAGCCCCATCCGTGAGGGGGTGTCTTGTTCTGGTGTATTTTCTCCATTTTGCCGCCCCGCCGGTTGGCGCGATGCTATTTTGCATCGTACAATTGATGTGATTGGCGAGCCTTTCGCCATCGGCAGCCTGACCGCAGTCAGTGCAGGCAGCAAGATCGGTACAAGCCAAACTTCCCCCCCTGCGATGCAACGCTTACTCAGCCATAATGCGCACAACATGCGACGGAACGGCCTTTTGGGGGCCGTCCTGATGGTGCTGTGTTTTGGCCTAATGCGTCCCGTCTCGGCTGCTGAAATAGAAGGGCCTGCTTTAGGCCTCGAGCGCACTGTTCAGCCAAGCACAGAGTCGGCTCCTGTTGAAGTTGGAAAAACCTTCACGGCTTTCAAAATCGCTGATGTTGCCGGCAGAATGCCGACGATGACCGGCGTTGCGCAACGGATCACCTCTGCCGCCGTCCAGGTAGCAAAGCCCGAGATCGTAGCGCGCGTGAGCGGCGTTCTGTTTCCAAACGCGCAAAAAGCGTGGGATGCGCCCGGCTCTCGCCTTGAAGCGAAATTGTTTGCCGAAGCGGCCGAGGGGCGACTCGATACATTGACGCCGCTCAGCGCGGCGCTGGTAGCCAGCGGCGCCGAGGATGCCGAGAGTTTGCATCGCTACGAGCAGAAAGTGGCACGATTGGTCGATGAGTTGCGCCGTTCGGAAAACCTTTATGGTGCGCCGCGCGAAAGGGCCGAGGCGATCTTCGAGTTCCTCCATCGCCGCGTTATGGGCAGCGGCTATGATTTGGCCTATACCGACATCCGCCGCGTGTTGGACGATGGGCGGTTCAACTGCGTAAGCGCTACGGTGTTGTTCAACTTTTTTGCAAGCGAGTTCGGATTGGATTGCCGCGGTCTCGAAATGCCCGGCCATGCGATGAGCCGCCTTCTGCTGGCCGATGGAATGTTGGATATCGAAAACACCAGCCCGCGTTGGTGCTGCTGGATCGATGATCCGAAGCAGTCGGCATCGGCCTCCGGCAAGATAATCGGTGCGCCGGCGGCGGCCGATCGCTCGAAGGCCCGCGAGGTTTCGCCGATTCAAATCGCCGCCATGATCTACTACAATCGCGGCGTGGATCTGCTTGCTGAAAAACGATTCGAGGACGCTGCCCGGGTTAATGCGAAAGCCTTGCGGCTTGATCCCACGAATGCCACGGCACGGGGGAACCTGTTGGCCACGATCAACAATTGGTCGATCGAGCTTGGCAACACGCAACATTTTTCCGAAGCCGTCGATCTTCTGCGGCGCGGTTTGGCGTTGGACCCGAAATTCGAGGCATTCGCGCAGAACTATGTGCATGTCCACCATCAATGGGTGGATCACTTGTGCAGCCAACAGCGATTCGAGGAAGCGTTGGCCGTTCTATCCAAGGCCGTCGCCGAAATGCCCGACCGCGACTATCTGCGCAATGCCCTGGAGGATGTGCGACAAAAGAAGTCGCAATCCGCCGTCGGTTCGTCGGTCAAATAACGAAGCATTGCTATTGCTTCTCTTGGCCATATAATACATTGGCTTTCGCAGCCCTGTCCTTATGCTTCCTTCCCATGATCATCATTCCGGGAATATTATGACTTCTGCCCGAATCAAAACCGCCTTTTTCCGATGCAGCCTCATTTTTTTGGCAACGCTATTTTGGCAGCAACCAGCCCAGGCAGCGAAAAATGTGATTCTCATGATCACCGACGGTGGCGGGCATAACGCATGGCTTGCCACAAGCATGTATCAAGGCAAACTTGGCAAGCAAGTGTATGACCAATCCGGTTGGCTTCGGCTTTCCGCCTGCACGTATCCCTTGAATCTTCTCAGTAAGCCGACGGGCAATGCCATCCAGATTCCCGCACTTATTTACGATGCTGCGAAAGCATGGGATGCCTCTCTCCAAAATGAAAAGGCCGGCGAATGCTTTGCCGGTTATTTTTATTTAGCGACCACTTGCACCGATTCAGCCGCGGCGGCTACGGCGATGGCCACGGGACAAAAAACTTATAACAATGCCATCAACTGGACGAATGACGGCAAGCCGATGCGAGGGCTTACGATTGCGGAAATTGCCAAGTCGGCCGGCAAGTCGGCCGGAGTGATAACGACGGTGCCGTGGAGCCATGCCACGCCTGCCGCTCTGGGCGGTGCTCACAATATCAGCCGCAATCACTATGCTGAAATTGCAAAGGAGATGCTCGGCAGCCCTTGGCTAAGCGTGATTATGGGGGCTGGCAATCCCGATTTCGATAATGACGGAAAACCGCTGCCTGCAACTAAGAAACACGACTATCAAAACGTCGGCGGCGAAGATACTTGGAAAGCGTTGAAGTCGGGCAAGATGCCTTGGAAATTGATCGAGCGCCGCGAGGATTTCGAGGCACTGACCTTGGGACCCACGCCGCCCAAGGTTGTTGGCACTGCGCAGGTGTCTTCGACGCTTCAACAAGGTCGCCGACAGATAGCCTTGCCTGGCGAAAAAAATCGCTCGATTGGCGCATCCGTGCCCGCTTCGCCGCAATCCAGCCCGGCCGAACCGTTTGCCGTGCCCATGAACAAGAACGTGCCGTCACTGGCCGTCATGGCCAAGGCCGCTATTAACTGCTTGGATGATAATCCGAGGGGGTTTTACTTGATGATTGAAGGCGGCGCGGTTGATTGGGCCAACCATGCCAATCAGCCCGATCGGATGATCGAAGAACAGATTGATTACCTCAAGGCCGTGGAGGCCGTCGTCGCCTGGATCGAGTCACATGGCGGTTGGGACGATACGCTGTTGATTCTTACGGCCGATCACGAAACAGGGCTCCTCTGGGGGCCTGATTCCGGCAAAGTGGCGTTTCAGCCGCTGCAAGACCGTGGCGAAGGGAAAGTGCCCGGTCTGAAATACAACACGCATGGACACAGCAACAGCCTTGTGCCGCTTTATGCTCGCGGCCCCGGCAGCCGGCGATTCGCCGAGCTTACCAAGGGCAAAGATTCCAAGGCCGCCGCTTGTTGGAACTACTCGGGCAATTATGTCGAGAATGCCGCTATCTTTACGGTGATGCGGGCGGAAATCGCGAAAGACGAAAAGCCCTAATCCGGCTCGCCGCAGATGCCGAAACGTCGGGTGAATAGATCGACGATCGCGTCGAGAACTTGTTCAGCGTCGGGGCCCACGGCCGTGAAAGTTAATTCCGTGCCCTGGACCGCGCCGAGCCCCAAAATTTGCAAAATGTCGCCGGCGTCGATCGTCTGTCGGGCCGTGCGCGCCTCGACTTTCGATTTCGATTGCTTGACCGTTTGCACGATGGCCAAACTCGGCCGGGCATGAAGTCCCGCCGGATTCAAAACGGTTACCTTGCGCGTCACGGACGGGCTTACCATTTCTTCCACCACCACAAAAATCGAACCAACAGCGATGAGGATGCCGCTAATAGCAGCACGATCCAGAACATCCACGGATGATCCATCCCCGGAAATTGCACGTTCATCGAAAAGACGCTTACCACGAACGTCGGCAACATGATGGCCAGCGTGATGATCGTCAACGTCTTCATCAACCAGTTCAAGTTGTTGCTGACGATCGACACCCGGGCGTCCATCATGCTGGCCAAAATGTTCGAGTAAATCTCGGCCTGTTCGTAGCATTGAATGTTTTCAATCTGCAAGTCG
>CAYWGR010000088.1:3464-7899 GCA_964458015.1 uncultured Planctomycetaceae bacterium | reverse complement strand
GTCGATAAACTCGATCTGCTCGGCCGTAAGGCTCAGCTTGGCGGCGTTGACCTTCAGCCGCTCGATCAATTTGCCGTTGCTGTTGATGGCGTTCAGGTAGTAGACCAGGCTCTTTTCCAGGCTGAAAAGGTTGAGCAGATATTTGTTCTGCATCGAGGCGTTGATCTGATCCTCGAGGGCGTCGGACACGGTGTTGATCACCTTGAGATGCCCGATGAAGTGGAAGATGGCGTTGTCGATGATTTTTAGGACAAGTTCCTGGAGCGATGCGATTTTGGCCGGCCGTTTTCCCTCGAACAGAGGCTCCTCGCCCGACGATACGATAATCAATTTGTCGGCGAACAAGAACAAGCCGATCGAAGTAATGCCGAACACGAAGGTGTCGATGCTGGAATAGTTGCGCGGACGCTTCAAAATAATTGCGATGTGGCTGGGCTCGAACTCGAGACGGGCTAATTCGTCCTGGTCGAGGGCGGAGGAAAACGTATGTTCGTCCAGCTTCAGCGTATCAATTAAATAGCGGCGTTCCGACTCATCCGGATTCACGTACAACAAAACGTTGCCCGAATCGCCGTCCGGCGCAAGTTTGCCGTCGATCAACACCATTCGTCGCAGCATTCTTTCTTCTTCCTTCCGCCGGGTGCAATTTCCGAATACGTCCAAAACACTCCAACATACTATACTTTTATATTCAACGTAAGCGGCAATGGAATCTCCCGTGCATGAAGCCGGCTTCGCCTTCCCCGGTCTGTTTCCACGCCCCTCCTTTCGCTGAGAATCGATCAACCCCCTTTGGATTGGTAGACTCTTGACTATAATGAGAGTTGTCAAAAATGCTCCCCCCCGCGATACCGTGGCGACGGCCATGTGGTGCTATTATGTTTAATCCGCTGGTTTTGCCCGAATTGCGTGAATTGCTCCACGAAAACGACGTGGTGACGCTTTCCGAAGTGTTGGCCGATTTGCATCCCGCCAGTATTGCCGAGTTTACCGAGGGGCTTTCGGTGGACGAAACTTGGCAGCTCCTAAGCCATACCCCCATCGAGAGGCAGGGCGAAATCTTTTCGTTCTATCCGATCCCCAAACAGGTCGAAATGGTCCACGGGGCGGAGTTGGCGCGGGTATCCAAATTGCTCGAGGTCATGCCTCCTGACGACCGCGTCGACTTGCTGAAACAGCTCGATCCGGCGGTCGTCGAAGATTTGATGCCCTTGGTGACCAAGGCCGAGCGACAGGACATCCGGATGCTGTTGTCCTGTCCCGAGGGCAGCGCCGGATCCGTCATGACCACCGAGTATGCGACGGTGCCGCCGGATGTGACGGTCGAGCAGGCGATTGCCTTGGTCCGGCAGCAGGCTCCCTCGCGCGAGACGATCTATTCGATTTATGTGCTCGACCAGGGACGACATTTGACCGGTTATATTTCGTTGCGCGATTTGATTCTTGCCAAATCCACGGCCAGTGTGCGCGACATCATGGAGGACGATGTTATTTCCGTTCGTATCGACCAGGACCGCGAAGAAGCGGCCCGCGAACTGGCCCAATACGACTTTCTTGCCATTCCCGTCGTCGATGAACAAAACCGTCTCGTCGGAATCATCACGCACGACGACGTGATCGATGTCATGCAGGAAGAAGCGACGGAAGACGCATTGTTGATGGGCGGCGTCAGCGTCATGGAAGAGAACTATCTGGATGCCAGTTTTGCCACCGTTTGGCGACGACGCGCCTTGTGGCTTTCCGCATTGTTTGTCGCGGAATTGTTCACGTTTACCGCGCTGGCATCCTATGAAAGCGCGATCCAAAGCATTATCGCGTTGAGTTTGTTCGTGCCCTTGTGTATTTCCACCGGCGGCAACTCGGGCTCCCAAGCTGCGACGCTCATTACGCGCGCTTTGGCTTTAGGACACGTCGGCATCTACGATTTCTGGCGCGTCTTGCGGCACGAGATCCTGATGGGCTTGGCGCTGGGCGTTACCCTTGGCTTGATCGCCTTTATCCGCGCTTCGCTGACGCCTGCCTCGGTATTGGGAAATGCCGATCGTTGGATTCTTGCAATCGTGATCGCCCAATCGGTGGCGGTCATCTGCCTATGGGGCACGTTGGTCGGTTCGATGTTGCCCCTTGCGTTCAAGCGGATCGGCGTCGACCCCGGTTATGCGTCCAGTCCTTTCGTCGCCACTTTCGTCGATGTGACGGGTATCGTCATCTATTTTTCAATTGCCAAAATTTTCCTGCTCTAGCCGCCGCCTTTCCGCCAACACGGTTGTCGGATTAATACCGGCTTTGGTCAGAAAATGTGTTGCGTTGCCGGCAAATCCAATATCTATTGATTGTAGAGATCAATCCCTCCCCTTGCGGCCCTTTCCCTCCAATCAAAGGTATTTCCCATGAAACGATCTTGTCTGAAAATCCTCTCGTTTTTCATCGCCGTAACTTTGTGGGCGTCTTTGGCCGTAAATATCGTTGCTGCGGCGCCAGTCGATCCGCTGCTGAAAGTCGGATTCGCCGAACGCGACATCACGCCGGATATCGGCATGGAAATGCCGGGCGGATACGGCAAAATATTTCACCAGGCCCTGCATGATCCTTGCAAAGTCCGGGCCGTGGTCTTCGACGACGGCCGCGGCCGCGTCGCCTTGGTCGGTATCGATGCCCTCGCCGTCCGGCGGCCTCTGGTCGAAGCCGTGCGCAAGGCGGTTCACCAGAAATGCGGCATCGCCCCCGAGGCAATTCTCATCGGTGCGTCGCATTCGCATTCCTCCGGTCCGACGTGCATGGTTGTGCCAGGCGAGTATGATTTCGCTTCGCCGTTCGTAAAATCGTTGGCCTACGATAAAAAATCCTGTGCCGATGCCAAATATCTGCAACATGTCGAAAAGCAGATGATCGAGGCCATTTGCGCCGCCGACCAATCGCGGGCCGAAGCATTGTGCGGCATCGGGAAAGGGATCGAAGACAAAGCGGCATTCAACCGCCGCTTCCGCATGAAGAATGGGCTTTCGTTCACCCACCCCGGCCAAAATAATCCGGATATTATCGAACCCGCCGCCCCGATTGATCCTGAAGTGGGCGTGATCGGCGTTTGGAATCAACAAGGCAAGTGCGTCGGTTGCGTGGTCAACTATGCTTGCCATGCCACGTGCAGTCCCGGCGGCATCTCGGCCAACTGGATCTATTACATGGAACAAACCATTCAAGGAGCGATGGGCAAGGATTGCAAGGTCGTCTTCCTGCAAGGCGCCTGTGGCGACATTACGCAGGTCAACAACCTGAATCCCCACGTATACCCTGGAGCCGAAGATTGGTGCCGGCTCGTTGGCGGCCGCGTCGGGGCCGAGGCGGTCAAAGTGCTCCTGACCATGGGACGCGGTCCAATGGGCCCGGTCGATGTAAAAGTTAAAATGCTTGATATCAAACGCCGCGCGCCGAGTCCCGAGCATGTGAAGCAGGCTGCCGAGCTAGCCCAACAAACGGTGGAAAAGGTGGGCCATACCAAATGGACATTTGCCGTGGAAACGGTTCTTTTGAATGCGCTGGTTTCCAAGGAGCCGATTGCGAAAGTCGAAGTGCAAGCTGTTCAAGTGGGACCGGCTGTGTTCATTACGAATCCTGCCGAGTTCTTTGTCCAGCTCGGGCTCGATATCAAAGCAAAGAGCCCCTTCCCATTCACCTTCCCTGTCGAACTGGCCAACGATTGCGTCGGCTACGTTCCGACCGAAGAGGCTTTCGGTCCGCATGGCGGCGGCTATGAAACTCGGCTGAGTTCCTATAGCAATCTCGACATCACGGCCGGTACGCAAATGGTGGCCGCCGGAGTGGAATTGGCCAAGCAAATGAAGCCCGGCCCCGTGCCCGAATCGCCCAAAGCTCCGCCGTTCCAAGGACAACCTTGGGATTATGGCAGTGTGCCGCCGGAAAAAGACTGAGTGAGGTGGCCGATCGAGCGCAGTTGTTTACTGTGGTCAAAACAGATTACCCGTGAAGCGGGGCGGGCTCGCCCGCCGTGTTTCAGAGCAGTTGTATGCCTTGGGCATGGACAACCCATTTCACGTTCATTCCCGCAACCTCCTCAATCCATGACTGCGCCCCGGCAGACCAGTCTTCTTGTCGGATGACCTAGGATGTATTAGGCTAATGGATACATCACTTATAGGTCCGCCATGATTCGAACGCAAGTGTATTTGACCGACCACGAAAAGGCCTCGCTGGAGCAATTTTCTGCAACCACGGGCAAGGCGCAAAGTGAATTGATTCGTGAGGCGATCGATCAGTTTGTTGCTCAAAACAGCTCTACGCGGCGAAAAGCCATTTTGGCTGATGCAGCCGGCATCTGGAAGGATCGGCACAATCTGCCCGATTTTGATGCGTTGCGCAGGCAATGGGATCGGGATTTGCCGACATGAAAACGAAATTGCTCTTGGATACCGACATT
>CAYWGR010000088.1:0-3454 GCA_964458015.1 uncultured Planctomycetaceae bacterium | reverse complement strand
CGATTATCTGCGCCCGTATGCAAAGAAATAATCTTGAATTGTGAGAGAAGCATGGCCAAATGGATGGCTCTCATCTTAGGCTCGGTGCCGCTGGTAGGATGGTGCCTAAATTTGCTTTACAACAAGCTTTTGTTCGGTAATCCATTCGCGTCTAGGGAATGGAGTAGCGTGCCACTTGCGTTTGCCACATTACCGTGTCTGCATATCTGGGACGATCTTGCCCGAAGCGATTGTTTGCGAGGGCATCACATCATCGTGCAGTTGTGTTACGTGTTGTTCTGCGTAGGAGCTTACGGACTAACGGGGTTTGTGCTTGGCAAGATCGTCGAGACATGGATTCCTCGAAATTGCAAACGAAAGCAATAAAGCGCTGCCGAGGTCTAGTGCGTTCTTGGTTCGTTGAATTCTTGAACGTGGATTTCGGATGTTTAGCACTTCTCCGATACGAACGTCCCAAGAAAAGGCCTGGCCCGGACAGATTTCCTTGCGGAGATCCATCCGGGCTCAGGACCGTGCCAAGTTTATCGGGAATCGGCTTGGAGCTTAGGGACAGAGACAAAACTGTAGCTTGTCTCTCTAATCCCTACCCTCCAATCCCTAATCCCTCTTAGATGTCATAATACAAGCAGAATTCATAGGGATGCGGCCGCAACTGGAGCGCCTGCACCTCGTTCACCGTCTTGTACCAAATCCACGTGTCGATCACGTCGGGCGTGAAGACGTCGCCGCGCAACAGGAAGTCGTGGTCCGCACGCAGGGCGGCCAACGCGGCATCCAACGAACCCGGAGCCTTCGGCACCTTGTCCAACTCTTCCGGCTCGAGGTCGTAAATGTCCTTGTCCAGCGGCTCGCCCGGATCGATCTTGTTCTGGATACCGTCGATCGCAGCCATCAAGATGGCCGAGAACGAGAGGTAAGGGTTGCAGCTCGGATCGGGGCAGCGGAACTCAAGACGCTTCGCCTTCGGGTTCGGGCTGTACATCGGAATGCGGATCGACGCCGAGCGGTTGCGCTGCGAATAGGCCAAGTTGACCGGCGCTTCGAAGCCCGGGACCAATCGCTTGTAGCTGTTGGTCGTCGGACAGCAAATGCCGAGCAAGGCCGGAGCGTGCTTCAAAATACCGCCGATGGCGTACATGGCCATATCGCTCAATCCGGCATAGCCGCTGCCGGCGAACAAAGGCTCGCCGCCCTTCCAAATCGAAATGTGCGTATGCATGCCGGAACCGTTGTCGCCAAACAGCGGCTTGGGCATGAACGTTACCGTCTTGTTGTACTTCTTGGCCACGTTCTTGATGATGTACTTGAACATCATGCATTTGTCGGCCATCGTAACCAGCGTGTCGAACTTCAGGTCGATTTCCGACTGACCGCCGGTGGCCACTTCGTGGTGCTGGGCCTCGACGTTCATGCCGCACTCGATCATCGTCTGCATCATCTCGTTGCGGATGTCCATCATCTGATCGGCCGGCGGAACGGGGAAGTAGCCTTCCTTGTAACGCAGCTTGTAACCCAGATTCGGACCTTCGTCCCGGCCGCGATTCCACTGACCCTCGATGCTGTCGAGGAAGTAGTAACCGCTGTTTGAGGTCTGGTCATAACGAACGTCGTCGAAAATGAAGAACTCGGCTTCCGGCCCGATAAAGCAGGTGTCGCCGATGCCGGTGCTCTTCAGATAGTTGACCGCCTTCCGGGCGACGTTCCGCGGGTCGCGGCTGTAATCTTCGCGCGTGATCGGATCCTGAATGTTGCAAATCATCGACAACGTCGGCAACTTGCAGAACGGATCCAGCACGGCCGTCTCGGGCTGCGGAACGATGAGCATGTCGCTCTCGTTGATCGCCTGCCAGCCGCGGATGCTCGAGCCGTCGAAGCCCAAGCCGTCTTCAAAGACGTCCTCGTCGAGCTTATCGACTGGAATGGTAAAATGCTGCCAAAGCCCTGGGAAGTCCATGAAACGTAAATCGATCGATTTCACGTTCTTTTCCCGGCATAACGCCAAAACTTCTTTCGGTGTCACAGTTCCCTCCTCGGTAGGGGGTAAAGGGTGATGCATGGTAATTTTCCAGTACGCTCAGCGTATGCCGGTTCTTCTTGGCACGGCCCGCAGACGTACTTGCTACTCAGTCGCCATTCTTTCGCAAACACGATGCCAGGGTAGACGAGAAAATGCCGTGCGCAATGCGTAAGGCTATATGCCATAAGGAATAAGAGAGATTTGAGGAATGGTGGTAACTGCCTGGAATACACTAGACATGCGCATTCCGCAGGCAAGGCGTGATTACATTCTTGGCAAAATGTCGATCCGACCATCCACCAATGTGGCAATGCCGTCGGCCACACGGCCGCAAAACTCTGGTTGATGTGAAACAACCAAGATCGCCTGCGGCAATCGGACAAGCAATTCGACCAACCGTTCTGTGGCCCGTTCGTCTAGCCCCGAGGTGGGTTCGTCGAGCAATAACACTTCCGGCTGCATGGCCAGCACCGTAGCCAGGGCGACCAGCCGTTTTTCGCCGCCGGAAAGCTTGTAGGTGATCCGATGCTCATAGCCGGCCAAGCCGACGGAGTCCAGCGTTTGCGCAACGAGTTGCCGCACCTGATCGCGCGGCAGTCCTAGGTTCAGCGGCCCAAAGGCCACGTCCTCCGCCACTGTGGGGCAAAACAACTGATCGTCGGCCTCTTGAAATAACAGACCGACGCGCTGGCGGACCTCGTGAAAATCGTGTTCCACAGCGCGCGGCTTTCCAAAAACCTCGATTTGTCCGGCCTTGGGACGCAATAATCCGACGATCAGATGCAGGAGCGTGGTTTTACCGCTGCCGTTGCCGCCGCGCAGCGCCATGCGTTGGCCGGCCTCGAAGCGAAAATTGCATTGCCGCAGCACTGGTTGGCCGGCGTCGTAATCGAAATCGACGTTGTGTAATTCAAACAGCGGTTGGCTCATGTCAGTTCGATTCCCAGCAGCGACAACAGCAACAGAACGATCCCCGTGCAAAATACCCCATCGCGCCGCGTGAAAACAAAATGGTCGAGCATGTAAAAATGGCCCTGAAATCCGCGACATTTCATGGCGGCCGCGATGCGTTCGGCCCGATCAAAACTGCGCACCAACAACATGCCCACCAGGTAGCCCAACGAACGGTAGGTATGTCGGTCCATCCGCGGCCGAAACGCCCGCACTTTCATGGCCGCACGCAACCGCAAGTACTCGCGGTGCAGCACGTCCAAATAACGAACGGTAAACAGCAGCAGATGCGTTAGTTTAGCCGGAACGCGCAAATGCCCCAAGGCGTGTCCCAAGGCAACGGGGTCCATCGTGCCCAGCAAGGCGAGGAACGTGATCAGCACGGCGTTGCCCTTGATCGCAATCATCAGGCCCAATCGCAATCCTTCCGAGGAAAAGCGAAGCGGGCCGAATTGCCATGCCGACGTGCCGGGCGTTGTGAGCGGC
>CAYWGR010000087.1:0-23142 GCA_964458015.1 uncultured Planctomycetaceae bacterium | reverse complement strand
GCCTTTCGATGATGCTGTGCCCCAGCGATCCCTACAATGGACAAGCATTCAACGGTTCGGCCAACAGTTCGACCAATCAAATGGGCGATGGCTGGGCGCGAGGAAATTATGCCGCGAACGCTGCCTTGGGATTTATGGCGCTGACACAGGCCAATCCGCCTGCCGTCGGTTCTAGCTGGTCTTCCAAGACATTGCGCGGCGTGATGGGAGCAAACGCCTCGGTCGGCATCGCCCAAATCAACGACGGCACGAGCAATACGGTGTTGCTGGCTGAGATTCGGGCGGGAATTACCGCGTACGACGTGCGAGGCACCTGGGCTATGAGCGGATGTGCCAGCGCGCTCTGGAATCATGGTTCAGCCGGCGACGACAACGGCCCGAACTGCGCTTACCCAAACTCCGACGATATGATGTCGGGAGCGGCGTTGCGAAATGCTTATACGGCCGAGGCATTGCAGACCGAGGGACTGCCCGTTGCGTATGTGGATTATCCCAACTGGCAACAGACCCCGCGCAGCACTCATGCGGGCGGAGTGAATGCGGCCTTGGCCGATGGCAGCGTCCGCTGGATTGATGATTACATTGATGTAACCGGCAACCTTAATGGCACTCCGCCAGTATTCTCACTTTGGGATCGGCTGAATGCATCCGCGGATGGGCAGCCCGTGGACAGCAGTAAGTTTTAGGCAAAATAGGTAGGAAGTATTATTACGGCAATTTATCCTGCCCATTTCTTTTGCCGAATCGAAATCCTTGGAATATCCGTGCAATGCGGAATATTCGTGAGTTCTTGCCTAAATAGTAAAAGTTCCCAACCAAGCATCGCCGAAAACTAAAGATGCGTGCGTGGGGGGGATTCTAGGGTGTTAGGGAGCGAGGGCTGTTTCGAGGCCCATTTCGGTCCTTGATGCTTTGACGCATGGCCTGGGGGGATTTTTTGAATTTGTGGGAAAGGCTGGATGGCCTTTCCGTTCTTCTTACCCCGGGTCTGTGTCTGATCCTTCCTGCCTTTTCGACTTGATGTTTCGACGAAAAAGCAAGGAGGCTTTTCATGGTTGGCCCTGCTGGTTTTCTGGCCTTGTGGATTCTTGCAGCCACACCCGTAAGCGTAACGTTTAGCGTGGATCGACCGCAGAACACGGCCGTTCTCGCGTTGCTTGAGGAGGATAGCACGGCCAAGGACGAGGTTCTGGATAAAAAGAAAGCGGCGGAGGAAGAAGATGCTTTCGACGCCAAGGAGATGCCGGTCAAAGAGAAGACTCCTCGCAAAGAGGATATCGGGGATAAAGAAGACGCCGCAGCCGAGGAAGAAGCTTGGCCGCCGAAAAAAGCCAAGCCAACAAAGAAAACTGACTCGTTAAAGGAAGAAAAGCAAACAAAAGAAGACGCCGCGGCGGAGGAAGAAGCTTGGCCGAGGAAAGAAAAGCCGGCGAAGAAAACCGACACGATGAAGGAAGAAATGCCCGAGAAAGAAGAAGCTGGCTCCGACGAGGAAAAAGCTTCCGAAGAAGGAATGCCGGAGAAAGAAGAAACAGACAAGAAAGAAGGCGAGAAGGGTAAACTTAAGGCCCCTTTGCCTGGCGAGAAGGTTATGCCGCGCGATCCGGCCTATGACGAGACGGCGCCCCGTAAGTTGCCGCGCGGCGAAGGCATTCAAGGACTTCCGCCGGTTGAGGAAGAGACGCCTGCTAAAAGGAAGAACGTTGAACCACCGAAGCAGATTGAGAAGCCCAAGGAGCTGACCGCTCGCCCTGATGATGCGAGCGAGGTGATTTGCAGCGACATGGGCGGCGATTCTATCGGCATGGGCGAATGCCCCCTAGAAGACGATGCCTCATGCAGGCGAACCGGCTGGATGAAAGGTGTTCGTTTCGAGGGCTGGCTCGATCAAGGCGGAACGATCAACACGTGGAGCCCTCGCAATCGCAGCAACGGCCCAGTGGGTTTTAACAATCGTTCGAACGATTTCCAGCTCAATCAGGCATATTTCCGTATGACGCGGGACGTGGACCAGGAGAGTGAGTGTTGGGATATTGGCGGTCGGGTGGACTTCCTCTACGGCACGGATGCGAATTATGTTTCAGCACGTGGTTTGGAAGCCTATGACGACGGCACCTCGAAGTGGAATGCCCAAGAATATGGGCTGGCGATGCCGCAAGCCTACGCGGAAGTCTATACACCGTGGTTCAATGGCATGTCGATGAAGTTTGGACATTTCTATTCGCCGTATGGCTATGAAACCGTTACCGCGCCCGACAATTTCTTCTACTCGCACTCGTATGAGTGTCTCTATGCGGAGCCCTTCACCTACACGGGCTTTTTGGGCTCGAAGAAGTTTGACAATTTTACGCTTCAGGCCGGCATGACGCGCGGCTGGGATAGTTGGGACGACAATGGAAATAATATGACGTTCCTCTGCGGTTTCAGTTGGGAAAACTCGGAGAAGACGACAACCGTATCCTTGGGCTTCACGAATGGACGTGAAACGCTTAATAACGACATGACTCCTCGGACGTCCTACAGCCTTGTGGTGCAGCAAAAGATCGGGGAAAGCTGGGAATACGTTTTTCAGCATGATTATGGATGCCAATCCGATGCCGCCATCGGCGGCGGAGAGGCCAACTGGTATGGCATCAACCAATACTTGTTCTACACGATCAACGACGCCTGGAAGGCGGGGACGCGGTTTGAGTGGTTCCACGACGGGGGCGGCTTCCGCGTTCCCCATGCCGACCGAACGGCCGACTATTACGAGTTGTCGTCGGGCTTCAATTGGAAACCCTATGAACGGCTTACCGTTCGGCCGGAGATTCGCTGGGATTGGACCGGCACGACGGGCTGCCATCCCTTCGCCGATGGCACCAAATCGAGCCAGCTTTTGCTGGATTGCGATGTGGTCGTGAAGTTCTAAATTGGTTTGAAAAGTTGAGCAACGCCCGGGAGCGGTAGGAAACTGCCGCTCCCGTTTTTTATTAGAAGGTGCCTAAAAACTCGATTTTACAAACCCCCATTAAGTGTGGTGATGTTGACAGGATGGGCCGACAGTTCTAGGATGCCAAAGTATCTGTTTTTGTTCATCCGCGAGACCGAGAAAGACGCTTTACATGCCACTGTTTGAAGTCGAGACCCAATCGCACATCATTATCACATGGGCCGAAGACGACCACGCCGCAACGGACGTGGTTCAGAAAAGCTATCCGCAAGAGCCGCCGATCCGCATTACGCGACGTCCGCGGGATACGTGGGTGATTTCAAAGGCGGCCCTGGGTATTTCAGGCCCGACCGATCCGTGTTCGACCGCCCGCGACTGTTTGGCCAAGGCAGCCGGCGACAAATTGCACGCCATCCGCCTTTACATGCAAAAGACCGGTTCCGATCTGGAACGCTCGCGTAAGGCAATCGAGTCGAATATGGTGATGGGCTGGTAGACGCCGCAAATATTGCGATAAAACCGATCCTACGTTTTTTTGAGGAACACTGATTTTCGCGGATTCCCACCAACGGTTTTTCTTTGGTGCAGAATCTGTGGTGATCAGTGTTCTTTTTTTATTGGACGAAGGAGAGGGCTTCGCGGACGAATCGCGAACCGAGACGCGGTTTGGAAATTTTTTGCATGGAAAGAGAATTCCCACAATCCCTTGTATTGCATATTGCAATTCCGAAATCATAACGTTATGATTTCAGTTGTGGCGTGTTGTGAGCAACAAATCGCTCACTCCCTCACAGTGGGGGCATCGTGGGATTTGTGGTTTTTTTTTGCCGATCCGGAGATCACGATTGTGGCTACTTCTAGAGAACGTGTTTGGGCAGCGCTCAACCATCAGCAACCGGACAGGGTCCCTATCGACTTCGGCGGCCATCGTTCGTCGGGAATTGCCGCGATGGTCTATCCGAAGTTGCGCAAGACACTGGGTTTCGAGCCGCGGCCTGTTCGCGTCTATGATGTTTTGCAGCAACTAGCGATCATCGACGAGGATGTTCTGGATCGGTTTCACGTGGATACGATCGAACTGGGACGCGGCTTCGCCTTGGAAGATCGATACTGGAGCGATTGGACGTTGCCCGATGGAACGCCTTGCCAAGTGCCGGTTTGGGCCAAGCCTGAGCGTCAGGATGGGCAATGGGTGTTACGGTCCGACAGCGGACAGATTCTTGCCAAGATGCCCGACGGGGCTATTTATTTCGAGCAATGCCATTGGCCGTTCTTCGAGAAGGATGATTTCGATCGTTTGCCGGAAGCTCTCGGCCTGAACATGTGGGGCGGCGTTGCTTCTCCGCCGGGGCCCTTGGGCAACGGTCCGGACGGCGAACGCACCTTGGCCGAAGAGACACGAAAGCTTCGCAACCGAACCGATCGCGCCATTATTGGGCTTTTCGGCGGTAATCTTCTGGAATCCGGCCAATGGCTCTATCGCATGGATCAATTTCTGATGCTGCTGGCCGGCAATCCGAGCCGGGCGTATGAATTTTTGGACCGGTTGGTCGAGATTCATCTTGCGAATTTGGAACGGTATCTTCGCAATGTTGGCCCCCAGATTGACATCATCTGTTTCGGCGATGACCTTGGCATGCAGAACGGGCCTCAGATGTCGCGGGCGATGTACCAAGAGTTTTTCAAACCACGGCACGCTAAAATGTGGCGACGGGCAAAGGAATTGGCCAATGTCAAAGTGATGCTGCACTGTTGCGGCGGCGTTCGCCCGTTGCTGCCCGATCTGATCGAGGCCGGCTTGGATGCCATCAACCCCGTGCAGATTTCATGTGCCGGCATGGATGCCGCCGGTTTGAAACGAGATTTTGGCGATCAGATAACCTTCTGGGGCGGCGGCTGCGACACGCGGTTCGCTCTTTCTCATGCAACCCCCAGCGAAATCGGCAAACATGTTCGCGAACAGACGTCGATCCTTGCGCCGGGCGGCGGTTTTGTGTTTCAACAGGTCCACAACATATTGGCCGACGTTCCGCCGGAAAATATCATTGCCATGTTCGATGCGGTGAACTTATGAAAGACCACGGAAGCCGACTGTATTTGTTTTTGGCATGTTTGGTGGCCGCTTTAGGAGGGCTGCTGTTCGGCTTCGACACAGCAGTCATTTCCGGAGCCATCGACCCGCTGGAAAGCTATTTCCAACTGTCGTCGTGGATGAAGGGGTGGATTGTCAGTTCGGCCTTGATCGGCTGTTTGATCGGCTCGGCCGTCGCCGGTACGCTGAGCGATCGATTCGGTCGCAAACGAATATTGTTGTTGGCGGCCGTTCTTTTTACGATCTGCGCGATCGGCTCGGCAATACCGCAAGCGCCGTGGCATCTGGTTGCGGCCCGCTTGATCGGCGGGGCCGGCATCGGAATCGCATCGATGCTTTCGCCGATGTATATTGCCGAGATTTCCCCTGCCAAGCTCCGCGGAAGTTTGATTTCCGTCTACCAACTTGCCATCACGGTCGGCATTCTGATGGCTTATCTTTCGAACTACGGTCTGGCTGAAATGGCGCAGCGATGGGCCGATTTCTATGGTTTCGGCATTTGGCGCACCGTGTTTGTGGATGAATTGTGGCGAGGAATGTTGCTTGCGGGGCTGTTGCCGGCCGGAATCTTGTTCGTTCTGTTGCTCTTCGTTCCGGAAAGCCCACGATGGCTTGCCAGGCAAGGAAAAACCACCGTTGCTTTAGAGATCCTCACTCGCGTCAATGGTTCGACAGCGGCCGCGGCCGAGTTGAGAGAAATAGAAGCGGCTCTTTCCCAAGAAAGTGCGTCGATCGACCAACTGTTTCAACGCGGCCGACGACTGCCGTTGTTGATCGGCATTCTTCTGCCTTTTTTCTCGCAAATCAGCGGCGTCAATGTCATCGTCTATTACGGGCCGACGGTGCTCAAGACCGCGGGTTGGGGCGAGAATGCCGCTTTGTTCTGGCAGATACTGTTTGGCATCGTGAGCGCGGTTTCTACCCTTGCCGCGATTCTGATGATCGACCGTTTAGGGCGCAAGCCGCTATTGCTTTTCGGCATTGCCGGAGTTGGGCTCATGTTGACTGCCGCGGGCGTGTTCATGGCCGTCGGAAATATCTCGCCTGTGTGGTTGATTGTCGTGTTTGCACTTGACCTGGCTTTTTTCAATCTCTCTTATGGACCTATCTGCTGGGTTATTGTTTCGGAGATATTTCCGACGTCGATTCGCGGCCGCGCGATGTCGATTTCGATATTCTCTCTTTGGACGGGTTGCACCTTGGTGGCGCAGACGTTTCCGCCGCTGCTGGAAATGGCCGGCGCCTCTTGGGTATTTTGGGTATACGCAATCACGACTGTCCCCGCATTTCTTTTCGTATTGATGCTAGTGCCGGAAACCAAGGGGCAGACATTGGAGGAAATCGAAATGCGGTTCGTACACTGATTGACGTCTTGGTCATCTTGGATACGTGTAGGCAAGATGCTTGCACGGGGTTTAAGAATTGGCCGAGGAGGATTGGCCGGCTTGTTGGATGTAACTCTCTATCCGCATCCATCGTACCGGTTGATTCTATACGATGGAGGCGGTAGTTTCGTCATCGAGGAGCGAATGGGAATACGTGTTTGTCTTTGACAACGCCGTGGCAAAGCTGCTATGAGGAGCGCTGAGCGTATTGCGAACTATCAAGTTGCCCGACACCGTGGCGGACTTGTTCAGCGTACTGGTGGCGGTTATGGAGTAAGTGTATCGGCCGACGGATAGTTTACCTGAGTAGGAGTAATTGTCGCCAGACTTCGTGATGGTTACTCCTCGGCCGTCGATCTTCAAAACGACCGATTTCATGCCGTCGATATCCGAGGCCGTCCAGGTGATGGTCGTCCTGGACTTTGTGGGAGTCACGACAACATGCGTAATGGTTGGCACCGAAGCCGCGACCGTCACGTTGCCGGAAAATTGTTTCGCCGCCACCTGCGGTACGGAGGCGTCGGTTGCATTGATGGTGTAGCTGTGTCTACCCGCGGATAATTTTCCGGTGTAGGTGTACGTGATGTAGGTGCTGCTGCCCGTATGCGTGATGCCGGAAGTTATCTTGCGGCCGTCGATCTTCAGGGTCGTAGAGCCGATGCCGTCGATGTCATAGACGGTCCACTTGATGGTGGTGTTGTTGGAGGAGGTCTTGGCTGTGGCTTTCACGTTGACGATCAACGGAGTGGTACCCACGACGGTGACCCGGCCTGTATAAGGAGTAGCCGCCTTGCCCGTGGCGCCCACGGCGGTGATGGTGTAAGTGTGCGTTCGGGCCGACAGCAAAGCCGAGTACAAGTACGTGGCCGATGTGCTGCTACCGGAACTCTTTTGCACCGTAACGGCAGTTCCGCCGTCGATGGATATCTTGACGGCTCGGATGCCGTCGATGGTGAATACTCTCCAAGAGAAAGTCGCCGGTTTATCCGATTTCGAAGCGATGACCGAAACGCTCGATATCGTTGGAGTACTGGCAGCCACCGTGAACGAGTTGGTGTAAGTGCTGGTTCCGCGCGAACTGACGGCCCTGATCGTATATGTATGCGTACTGGCCGTGAGCAAGCCGGAATAGGCATAGGTTGCGGAATACTTGTCGCCGGATGTTTTGCGAATCGAGACGTTCTTGCCGTCGATCTTCAACTGGACGGAGGATATGCCTTTGTTATCGACCACTTTGAAGGTGATGTTCGTGTTTTCCGAAGATGTCTTGGCGGAGACGGAAACATTGGATATCGCGGGGCCTGCGATAAAGTTGACGGAATTGTGGGTGCTGGTCGATGCCTCGCTGGCGTTGCCGGCCAAATCATGTGCAGCTCCCGCCTTGAGGCTGACCGTGACGGTGCCGGTGCCCGTCATGCCGGAGACGGCCACGGTATAGGTCGTTCCGCTGCCGGTTACGACGGCCGAAAGCGTTCCCGGGGCAGTGCCGCTGAAAATAACGCCCGACGCCGAGAAGCCGGTAACGATCTTGCTGAATACCACGGTGAAATAGATCGGCGACTTGCTGGTTGTTTCAGGCTGCGTGCTTGCCCGATTAGCTGTCACGGTTGGCGCTGTCAGATCGATCACCACATTAGTGGGAATACTGATGCCCTCGTTATACAAGGTGTCGGTCACACGTGCCTTCATTTCATAGCTGCCCTGGGCGAGCGCCGGAGTGACGATAATCACCGAGTCGCCGTTTTCATCGAGCGTGCCTGTGCAATAGGCTTGCTCGCCGGGATCTTCGTAATCGCTGTCATCATTCAAGTCCACATCCAGATAGACCGTCGTTCCGCTAGGCAATTTACCCTCGTCGCCCGGCGTGGCGTGGATATAGACCGTGGGCGTCGTGTTGTTGGTGTAGGCGGGAGCCGTCAACGTTACGACGGGCAGTGTGCCAAATACCGACGGATCGCTGACCTCATGAGCTCCCATATCGACGATGACTCGGAAAATGCGGTTGAAGCCGCGTTCATCGGTCGTCATGCCGCTGGGAATCAGGGCATTGCTGCCCGCGTTGAGAGCGGGACTGCCCTTCAACAACGGAATGGTTTGTATTCCGCTTTCATAATATCCGAGCGTGCCAAGCAGCGGGTCAACGTCGAGCAGGTTATGGGCGGAACCATCGGTGAGGGTCGCCCCCGTCATGTCTCCGATCAAGCAGTAGTTGGCCGTGATCGTTCCATAAATATCCGGTGACGAAGAATCAGAACTCGTGTTGTCCGCCACGATCGAATTCACCATCTCCGCGATGGTCGTGGCGTTGTTATAGATGCCGCCGCCCTGCACCGCCGCATTTCCCGCGATTGTGCTGTTGGCGATTGTCATGATTCCTTGATACAGGATGCCGCCACCGGAGCTGTCCACAGCACCCGTCGCGGTATTGTTGGCGATGGTGCTGTTTTGAATCGTTATTTCGTGGATACTAGAGATGCCGGCACCGTACAAGGCAGTATTGCCGAACAGAGTAGAAGAAATCAGAGTCATCGTGCTTTGATTCTGAATGCCGCCGCCAAGATAGGTCGCCGTGTTGTTCGAGATCGTGCAGCCTTCTAGCGTTACATCGCTACCCCAATTCATGATGCCGCCACCGTAACCGTAACCGTCTTCCGCGTAGGTGCTGTTTCCGTCGATGGTAGTGTTCCGAATGGTCCAAGTGCTTTGCATCGCACTGATGCCACCGCCGTCGAAGGCCGCATTGTCGGATATCGTGGAATTTTCGATGATGACCGTGCAGCCGGCCCAATCACCAATGCCGCCGCCCATGTTGTTGGACGTGTTATTCGAAATCGTCGAGTTCTTGATCGTCAACGTGCCGGTGCTATTATCGAAGATGCCGCCGCCGATTTGTCTCGCAGAGTTTCCAGTGATAATGCAATTATCCACCGTCAATGTGCCGCCATCGTTATAGATGCCGCCGCCGTGATTGCTGCTTTCGCCGCCGGTGATCGTGAAGCCGAAAAGCGAAACGACCCAATCCGCGGAGCCGGAATCAATATAGACCACGGTATCGCCGCCATCGCCGTCGATTGTCGTCGTGCTGCTGCCTTCGCCGATCAAATCAAGCGATTTGTTGATGGCCAACAGTTCGGTATAGGTGCCGGCCTCGACATAAGCCGTGTCGCCGGACGTTGCAGCATCGACCGCGAGTTGAATCTTTCCGCCGGTCGACACGAACAACGTGTCTGCAACCCAAGTAATCAAACCACAAGCCGCATTATCCAAAGCATGATACATCTTGTCTTCGATGCGGAAATTATCGGTTTCTTCATAGATTTGGGCGTTAGTCCCAGTAAGGTCGAAGGATTGCGATGTGTGGTTCTCGATGTAACGCGTGTCGCCTGCAAAGCTGTTGCCAGGGCCGATCGTGACTATTCCTGCGGTAGATTCGAGAAGCAGATCGACTTCGTTATCCGTCGTGCCGTTAAAGATATTGCCCGAAACCGTGGCCGAGCCTAGCACGAGGTCGATTCCGGTCGTCATGTCGGTAATCGTATTACCACTAATCGTGATATTGGACGGAGCGATTGTCCTGTGGTCATAAGTATAAGCACTAGCCTGTATGCCGATGACGCCGTCGGAAAGCGTGTTTCCGGAGACCGTATTGCTATCGGAGCCGTTTCCTACCCAGACTTGAATATCCGTATCCGAGATGATATTGCCGCTGATGGTATTTCCATCCGAGCCCACGGTTCCGGTGGTATCTCCGCCATCCAGAGCGATGCCCCATGCACCGAGCGATCCATCGTGAATGTCGCTGATGGTGTTACCGGATACCGTATTATTATCGGTATCCCAGAAGTAAATGGCGTTGCCGGTAGCTTTGCTGATAATGTTGTTCTGGTAGAAATTGCCTGCGCAATAGGACGACCAGATGCCCGCCCAGCCGCCGGTGAACGTGTTATCCTCGATGTGGTTGTTAGTTGTGGCAGGTCCGGCCTTATCGTTGTTGCTGACCATCACACCGGCCTGCACATTGTTGGTGAATGTGTTTTGCGAAACGGTATTGTTGTCGGCAAACGCCACATAGACGCCCGTGGTGTTGCCGATGGCCGTATTATTGGTGACGGTAATGTTATCAGTATATGAGACGAGTATACCGGTTGACCACCACTCCGAATCGCCGGTATCGTTGCTCACCGTGTTTCCTGTAATACTGCCGGAAGCACCATAAGCCACTTGGATGCC
The DNA here is from genome assembly GCA_964458015.1 of uncultured Planctomycetaceae bacterium. Lineage (GTDB taxonomy): Bacteria > Planctomycetota > Planctomycetia > Pirellulales > Thermoguttaceae > CAYWGR01. The sequence goes on along the minus strand of CAYWGR010000087.1, from coordinate 12,503 downwards.
GTTTTGCACGACTGCGACCGTGCCAATTCCCGTAACCGCGTTATTGCTGATAATCACATCGGGATCGTCCGTCGTCACACTGTCATCATCGCCGTTGGCCGTAATGCCATCTCTGGTGTACTCATAAACTGTATTGTCATCCACCGTGAGCTTGGACTGGCCGTAAATACGAACGCCATAGTTCTGCAAGTCCGTGCCGAAGTTATGAATAGTCGAGGAAAACAATCCCGCAACCGTGCCGTCATGATCATCTGGGTCGTCGTAAACGTTACTGAAGAAAACGCCGGTGAATTTCGTAGTTGTGTCGGCAGTCTTGTTCTGGTCATTGGCATCAAACATAAATCCTTCGACACGAACATCAATGGTGTCGCTTGTGGCATAGGCGGCCAGGATATAATCCCATATGCCGCTGCCAGCGACGGAAATCTTGCCGGATCTGGGGGCCGTTGGTGCTTGAATAATCGTGGAACTCTCGCCTTCGCCGATCAGGTCCAGCGACTTGTTGATCGTCACTTGCTCGACGTAGGTGCCGGCGTCCACATGAACGATCCCCTCATCATCTACCAAGTTGACGCCTTCCTGAATGCGGGTGCCGGAGAGTTGAGCGCCGAGCGTCGTAACGGTCAACGAGCTATAGTCGGCCTGGAAACCAGCGGTCAAGGTGTCGCTGTCTCCGTGGTCTAGCATCGGCGAAATATCCACAAAGGAGATGCCCGTGCTTGCCGCGGCCACGGCCGACGCCCGCACGCCTGTACCGAACCAGTTGCAGGATGCATCGATCGTATCGGAGACGAAGAAGTATTGCGTGTTGCCCGATAGATCGTTCTCGTGAAATACATTGTCAACAGGATCACGTCCAAGCACATAGGTCCATGCGCCCACGGCCGTGGCATTAAGATTAACAACGTTGTTCGTAAAGGTGTTGTCATCCGAAAGATCCAACGCCAACAGACCATAATCGCAATCCGTCACGGTATTGGCGGTAATCTCGTTGCGATCAGAGCCGCCGTCGGCCGGAACGCCGCCCACCAAGTCGGTGCCATAGACAGCGATTCCCATGCCGTTGCCGGCGCCGTCGCGAACTCCGGCCACCGTGTTCCCTGTAATGGTGTTGTCGCTGGCGTCCTGGAGCCACATTCCGTCGTTTTTCAGATCATGCAGATTGTTTCCGGTGATTTGATTGTTAGAAGCGTAGTATAGGTCGATGCCCTCGTTGGAATAAGAAACCTCGTTGCCGGAGACGGTAGAGTTGTGTGTACCGAGGCCTGTGTACCATCCATGCTCGCCTTGCGGCGCGCCGAGCAAAATTCCCACGCCAAACAATCCTTCCGCCACATAAGAGCCGAGGTAGGACATCACGTTGTCGGTGATCGTGAAGCCGGATCCGCCGGTTACCTGGATGCCATTATAAAGCATATTGTCGATTTGATTGCCGCTGATGACCAGGCCGCTGTTGCCATTCCGAACGTTGATCCCGGCGGTGGGTTTGGAAGTGACGTCCGTTCCCAGGCCGCTAATAGTATTATTGGAAAACGTGGATCCGGTGGCGACGCTGCCAACATTGATGGCGTCAAAGGTGGCGCCATAGATATAGTTGCCGGTAACGGTCGCTGTACCTACGCCCCAAAATTCGATCGGTCGAACAGCGTTCGTTAAGGTGTTGCCGGTAACAACCAGGTTGCCGCCGTTGGCCATGATGCCGCCAAACGAGGGCGCAACAACGTCCCCGATCGTGTTGCCAACGATCGTGGTAGTGCCGGTATTTCCCGTGTCAACCTGTACGGCCCGCGTACCGCCCTGAATGCTGTTGTTTTTGATCGTATTGCTGCCCGCCCCCGCATTGTTCGGCAGATAGATTGCATACAAAAGATGACTGCCGGATGTGGCCAGCGTAATGGTATTTCCATCTGCTGTTGTATCACCGCCGATCATATTGCCCGTTGCGTCGTTCAGCAAAGCTATGCCCGCGTCTTCGGTGCCTTCCGTGGTGCCGACGATGATATTCCTTGCCACGGTATTATCGTCCGCGTCATCCAAGGTAATAGCACGGTTGATGTTGTGCGTCAGTTCATTACCGACCACTTCAACATTCTCGGAAGTGTTGACGAAGATGCCGTAATAGTTTTCATCAACCTGGTTGCCTTCTCCCAGACCGGTCCCGCCGACAACGACATTGTCAGCATTCCAAACAAGGATGCCCACTCCTGCCCAGGGAGTGGCTCGCGCCATACCGGTCACGACGTTGCCCGTAAGGGTTGCAGCCGCGTGATCCTCGATGGCGATGCCCAACAAGCCCGTGGCCGAACCGGCAACCACGTTGTCGCTGATCGTGACGTTCGGCTGGCCTGTTGTGCCTCCGGTGCCAAACACATCGATGCCGTCGCGCGTGAACTCTCTGATTGTGTTATCATGCAGGGTCAACTCGGAATCGCCAAAAACAACCGTACCCCAACTTTCATAGGCCGTTGTTGTGAAGCCTTCGATCGTGGATGAAAACAAACCGGCAACCGATCCTCCATCATCGTTCACGTCGCGTAGAAAAACGCCGTCGAACCAGCCCGTGCCAGACACCTTGCTCGCGGTGTTATTCGCATCAATGGTAAAGCCTTCGATGCGAACGTCGACCGTCGGAGTCGTAGTCGCGTAGGCGGCCACAATGTAATCGTGAACCGTACTTCCGTATGTTACAGTTTGGCGGTCGGCCGTGGCTGGTGCAAGTATCGTGGTAGTCAGCTCACCGGCTCCAATCAAGTCGAGTGATTTGTTGATCGTCAGTTGCTCAGCATATGTTCCGGCCTCCACATTGATCGTATCGCCCCATGCAGCGGCGTCGATCGCCTCCTGGATCGAACTGAAGGCATCGGAGCCATAGACTAATCCGCCAATGGCATCCGACTGGCCATAATTCCACGTGACGGTATCGCCGGCATCGAGTGTGCCGATTTCGCTCTGGTCGTTCGTCACGGTCCAATGGGCCAAATTGTTGTCGACATAAGAAATACTGAGAAGGCTGCGATCTTCCAGCGGTTCAAGCCGCAAAGATCGGCCAAGTAGAAATCGCCTTTTCGAAGGCGAGGCTTCGATGCGGCTGCCAAATCGGCCCATGCGCGATTTCATCCGAATGCCGGCAGGTGCGTGGATAGTGCTCAACATGATCGAAGCCTCCTTATAGGAAATCCCTCTGTTACAAACATAAAGTTAAAAACGGGTTATCTATGGGGAGATAATTTCTGGGTGGTATCGCGCGGATTATTTCCGGGTGGCAGAAATAATCCCATCGCTCAACGAACACTGCGATTTACACAGTTTGATGCACACGATGTTGGGGGAGTATCGACTCTTTACTGATTGTTCAGGCGTCTACTTCGCATATTCGCTGATCGCGATTTACTTCTCACGTGTTGATCGGTTTTGTCGATGCTGACGTTGTCGTTGAGCTTTATTCAACGGCAACTAAGATTGTTTCGAGTGCATTTGCTGGTGGAGCAGCCGCACTTTTTCGCCCATTGGTTGTCATAAATCCATCGCAGAAGCGAAGGACGTGTCGGAAAAAGAATGTGCCGTGTCGGAATCGGCATGTTTTATAGAACCGAGGGGTTTATTTCCCGAGCAAATGTTTGGTTTGAAGAGGCCGCAAGGGCTGGTGCAATGGCAGGCCAAGGAATATAATCAAGGTTTTTTGGGGAACCATTTAACGCCGGGGAATTGATGCGATGACAGGAAAAGAACGGCTTCTTGCAGCTATCAAGTGTCAGCCGGTTGATCGGACGCCGTGGGTGCCATTTGTCGGCTGCCACGGCGGGGCCTTGCTGGGCGTTTCCGCGAGTGATTACCTGAAATCAGAAGAGCTGCTCGTGAAGGGCGTTCAAGCAGCCATTGATCGGTATCAGCCGGACGGCATTCCCGTGGCGTTTGATCTTCAGATCGAGGCCGAGGTGCTTGGTTGCGAATTGGTTTGGGCCGAGGAAACGCCGCCCTCGGTGAAAACCCATCCGCTGGCCGCCGGCATCACGCTGGAATCGCTGACCGTGCCGAGGCCCGATCAGGGGCGAATCAAAACGGTTCTTTCGGCCTCGAAACGAATCCGGCAAGCTAATCCAACCATCGGTATCTATGGCCTGATCACGGGGCCGTTCACGCTGGCGCTGCATCTGCTGGGCACCGATATCTTCATGCAGATGTTTGATCGGCCGGAGTACGTTCGCCGCGTGATGGCGTTCTGTTGCGATGTCTGCAAAGCAATGGCCGGCTATTATGCCGACGCCGGTTGCGATTTCGTCGCGGTCGTTGACCCGATGACGAGCCAGATCGGCCCCGACCAGTTCCGCGACTACGTCACGCCTTATGTGGCTCCGGTTTTCGACAGTCTGCGCGCGCGGGATGTGTGCGGCTCCTTTTTCGTTTGCGGCCACGCCCAGCAGAACATTGAAGTCATGTGCGAATGCCGGCCGGATAATATCTCGGTCGACGAGAATATCCCGTTGCATTTCGTGCGTGATATCTGCTTGCCACGCGGCGTCAGCTTCGGCGGTAATTTGCAACTCACGAGCGTGTTGCTTTTAGGCAAACCAATCGATGCGCAGAAAAACGCCATTGCATGTCTCGAAATGGGCGGCGAACGGGGCTACGTCCTCTCGCCCGGTTGCGATCTTCCGTATGCAACGCCCGCGGCAAACCTGGAGGCCGTCACGCAGATCGTACTCGATCCCTATCGCCGCGAAGTGGCCAAGGCGGTTGCTTCGGATCAATCGGATGAAGATCATTTGGACATGCGCGAATATGGCCTGGCCGACAAGGTGATCGTGGACATCATCACGCTGGACTCCGAGGCCTGCGCCCCTTGCCAATACATGGTCGATGCCGTTCGCAAGGTTGCGCCGGAATTCGAAGGCATCGTTATTTGGCGGGAACACAAAATCAAGCATCGCGAGTCGCTCGTATTCATGACCTCGCTGATGGTTCGCAACGTTCCAACGATCTGCATCGACGGTGAAATCACGTTCGTTTCGCGGATTCCGCCGCGGGATCAACTGATCGCCGCCATCCAAAATCGGATCAATGAAAAATTCCGCATGAAGATCGCCAGCCGTAAAGCGTCGCTTTACATTCTCGGCGACGGCGGCGAAGCCTGCGAGGAAGCAAAACAGCGTTGTGAAAAGGCAATTGCGGAGCTGGGCGTCGATGCTCAAGTGCGTCTTGTGACCGATGGAGCAACGATCGCTTCCTACGGCGTTGCGCCGAACCAAATTCCGGCGGTTGTGATGGCGCGCTATCAACTCAAATCCGCGAAAACCATTCCCGAGGTGCCCATCATCAAGGAATGGCTTAAGGACGTGCGGTAACATCATTCGTTTTGCGAGGTGCGTCTGCCCCAGGGGAGCTTTGTGCATGGAAATTCCGGTCACGTTGATCACAGGCTATCTTGGATCTGGAAAGACGACCTTCCTGAACCATTTGCTCGGCCTGCCCACCTGGCGACGCAAGCGGCTGGCGCTGATTATCAACGAATTCGGAGCCCTGGGCATCGACGGCAAGCTCGTCCGCCCCGGCAAGTATCAGAAGTACGAAATCAATCGCGGCAGCATTTTTTGTACTTGCACGCAAACCGAGTTCGTCGCCGCGATGAAGCAGATCGCAGCCGCACGCGACTGCGATCATGTGCTGATCGAAGCGACGGGCATTGCCGAAACCAGCGACCTCATGGCTTGCATGGATCAATGCGGGTTAGCGGATATTTTTCGGATCGACGCGGTTGTCTGTTTGGTCGATGCGGCAAATTATGTGCAAATCGCGCCGTTTCTCAAGGTTGCCGGCGGTCAGGTTGCGTGTGCCGATGCGATTGTGGTCAATAAAAACGATCTGCTTTCCAAAACCGAGCTTGCGAAGCTCAAGTTGATCCTTGCAGACTTGAATCCCGACGCTCCGCAAATCGATGCAACTTATGGCGATGTTCCTTCTACGTTCCTAAAAGGTCTCCTGCATGGCCGGAGACTTCATGGCCGCGTGCATCAACCGCCGACGAGTGTTGTTGCGGCATCTTTTCAAACGGAAGAACCGGTAGACAGGACGCTCTTCCTCGAAACGATCCAAAAACTTGGCCCCAAGTTGCTTCGCCTGAAAGGCAATATCGCCTTTCAAGACGGCCCTCGATTCGTTGAATTCGTCGGCGATGCCATTCTCGAAAAACCACCCTGCGATTCGTTGGAATGCAGCACCTCTTTCTCCGTCATCGCCTGGAAGATCACGCGCGATCAGTTGGAGAAACGATTCAGCGTCCTGGTATGATTCCGAGCTTATCTCGTTCCCATGGAAACGTTGCACATTGTTGCCACGAGGCTCCTTGTTCAACTACAAAGCAGGCAGCCCCAACCGAATTTACTTGCCGATTAGCTGGACTATTGGGGATGTGCGATACAGAGGTCATCGTGCCTGTATTGCCTCGTAATAAGGTTCCGGAATCGGGCAGGAAGGGGCGTTGCCACCCCCGTCCTCTCACACGACCGTGTGTGTACGGTTCCATACACGGCGGTTCAGGTTAAACGCATAAAGCGTTGTGACTCTGTAATAAGGCTCACCAGTCCAAGCTGGTGCAAATACCGAGTCGGGACTGTTTCCTAGTGTAGTGATCCATAATTGTGGGATCGTATTAAAAGCCGCTTATTGAGTGCCACTGGCTTTGCCAGTGCTGGCCGCCGTATGTAATCACGCGGAATCCCACACTGGCAGAGCCAGTGGCACTCACTGAATAAAACCCCAACAGCGTGAATCACTACACTAGATGAAGGGCAGGCGGGGTGCCTGCACCATAATAATTTTTCAAGCTGTTGTTTTGATGTTCCTTGTTCGTATCGCCCAATAAAGTAGCATAATGACCGACAAAACCCACAAGGCTAGCATGATGCAGTTGTACCAATTGATTTGGAGGTCTTCGGGCAAGGAGTCATCGCGTTCGAGGGTTTCGTCGTAGCCGCCGATGGCGAACAGTTTTTCCAACTTGTCGGGCTTGAACATGCTTGCGGGCAGAGATCGCACTGTGCCATCAGCGAAAACGGCGTTTGCGCCTAGTGGGGTTGGGTGGTAGAAATAACCGTTGTAACGCAGATGTGCATGTTGGATGTTCGATAAAAGACTTGCATTCCCATCGGAACAATGATCGACCAAGAAGTCGATTGGCGAGATCCAGGGAATGTTAGGATCTCTTGCTTCGATTACCAGGATGGTCTTGGCGATTCCCCGCGATCTCATATCCGAAAGACTCGTGGATTTTTCCAAGGGCCAAGCGGTATTCTTGCCGACCAGGGCGATATAATTCGTACTTGTAGATTCGGATTTTTTGGTGTTCACATCGGAGGGACATTGATACACGCGATCTCGCTTTGGCAGTAATTTACTGTTGTTTGGTCCATTCCAGGGTTCGTTGAAGCGATACATGTTGTACAAATCATGGCGTTCGAGATACGGCAAGATCAACACTCGCCAACTGTGCATCGGCTTGCCGTTCTGGTCGGCGATATAGGCGGGAGGAAAACACTTGTTGGCATTTTCGTAATTTCGCAGAGCGAGGCCGATCTGTTTCAGTTGGTTTGTACATTGCATCCGCCGAGCACGTTCGGTAGGTTGCATGAGTGAAGAATAAATCAGGCCAATTGCAATCGAAAAAGTAATCAACAGGAAGGCGGCTTGAATAATTGCGCTTTTACGAATGAACAAGCAAGCGAATGCCACAGCAAGAAGAAAAACGGAAATGCCGTCCTCGCCAAAAACGAGTATCGAAGTGATGAGAACTGCGATCGTCGTTGTTAGGATGTACCATCGAGAGTTCATAATGAATATTTTGCGGCAAAGAGGGCTAGGCCGAGATAGCTGAGAATGACAAAGGAGCAAGCGGTGATCGCTCGCCACCAACGACCTTTCCAGAGGCTATAGCCGGCGTAAAGGGCGAAACCGCCAAGGGCGATTAAAAAAAAGCTTGCCATCGCAAACCATTTGACGTTGGAGTAGCTCAGGCCTGGGAAATGCGTCTCGTGCTGGAAATAAATCCATGAACAGAGGGCGTAGCCTACCAGTCCGCCAAGCACGAGGTTTCCGCCGTAGAGATAGAGAAAAGTAACGGGTATGACACGCCAGCGAATGCGGCGTTTGGGGGCTAAGGAAGAAGTCTCCTCCGACACAGTCAACTCGTGCGGAGGTAGATAAGGGTTTTGATCGTCCGTAATCGGGCTTGCGGCAGTTTGCGACATGACAAGCTACGACGTTGATGGGCGCAATTTGTTCCGGTCGAGTTGGATAAGCTCTGGTTGTTTAGCTGTCACGAGTACGGCGGCTTGGCAGCAGGACCGACGTTCGGTCGGCTGCTAAACTGTTGTGCAATACACGTACGCTCCGGGAGCTGTTAGCTCCCGGCTATTTTTCGTCACTTAACCCTGTCCCCTGATTCCTGCCCTCTAACCCCTAATCCCTACGCCCCTCATTTTCCTCGAAGGATCGCGTTCATGTTCTTTTTGTAGCCTTCGACGCCGGGCTGGCCGTAGGGGTTGATGCCAACCAATCGACCTTCGAGCACGGTGGCGACCATGAGCATTTGGAAAAGCTGGCCGAGCGAGGCTTCGTCGAGCCGTGGGAGGCGAATCGTGGCCGTGCGGCGGAAATCCTCGGCGTAGGCCTGATTCGTGCCGGCGAAGGCCGCTCGCAAGATGTCGGGCAGCGTTTTGCCGGAGAGCGAGTTGAGGTGGTCCTGGTCAAGGTCGGATCGTTCGACGGCGACGGGCTCGCGGTGCGTGCGTTCGACGATTAGATTGGTGAACAGCTTGTCGCGGCGGCCTTCCTGATGTTGCTGGCCGCGAGAGTGGAGGTCGCGGGTGTTGACGACCGTCAGCGGCGTGGCGCCTTGGCCGTTTTTGCCCAAGCTTTCGGAAAGTAGCTGGTCGTACCAGAGGCCGACGGCCTCGAGCCCTTTCCCCCAGGTCGAAAGCACGCGGATCGTCGCGCCGCGGTGTGTTTCCATCAGGCGGGCCATGCCGACGTAGTCGAGCACGGGGTTTTCCAACGGCGGCGCGGTGCGGAACCGCTCGTTCATGGCGGCGGCGCCTTCGAGCAGATGGTAGACATCGAGGCCCATGACGGCGGCCGGCAGCAGGCCGACGGCGCTTAGGATCGAGAAACGACCGCCGACGCCGTCGGGGATGGGGAAAATGTCCTCGCAGCCGATGGCATTGGCCAAATCGCGGAGACGGCCTTTTTCGCCGGTGATGGGAATTACGCGACGGCGCAGCTTGGCTTGGTCGCCCTTGCAGGATTTTTTGAGGGCTTCGAAGAACACACGGAAGGCGACGGCCGTTTCGAGCGTGCCGCCGCTCTTGCTGATGACGACGATGCCCCAGTCGTCGGCGCCTTCGACCAGATCGAGCAGCCCTTGGACGGCGTCGTTATCGACATTGTTGCCTTCAAAGTAGATCCGAGGCCGGCCGCCGCGGCGCTGGCGAGAAATTTCGTTGTGGTACGGATGGCAGCAGGCCTCGAACAACGCCCGGGCGCCCATGTAGGAGCCGCCGATGCCGAGGACCAGCACGCGATCGACTTCCTTGGCGAGCCGGTCGCCGGCGGCGATGATCCGATCCAAGAGATCGCGGTCTTCGTCCAACAGGCGTTCGGGCAGGTCGAAGAAAGCGGCGTCCATGGGCTGCATCTCCTCGGGCAAGGCCGCACCGCTGGAGTAGAGGCCCAGGTTGTCGAAAATCTCTTGCCGGGCGGACGACAGACGCGGGGCCAACCATTTCAGCTCGGCTTCGGTAATGCCAGTGTAACGCTCCACTTGCGGGGCGTCTTTGGGAGCGATCAAACCGGAATAATCGTATACGATGGGATCTAAGGGTTTCATGATTGAGGGGTCAGGGGTCAAAGGTCAGGGATTAGGGATTAGGGATTGGAATTTTGTGAACCAGAATTCATTGAACATTGGTCATTGTCCATTGGTCATTGTCCATTGGTCATTGAACATTGGTCATTGAACATTGGTCATTGAACATTGGTCATTGTCCATTGGTCATTGAACATTAGCTATTGAACATTGGCCATTCGCTAATGATTTTGCACGCAATTCGATTCCCACTACCCCTACTTCCGTAATGGTCGTACTTTTGTTACCGTGACACATTCTACCGATCTAAGCTGGAAATAAAAGGAGCCCCCGGAAGTGGATATTCAAAACTTAGTGCGTGAGTTGAAGATTCAAAACAAGTCGAAAATTGTGATGCTGGTGGCCGACGGGTTGGGCGGTTTGCCGGTGGAGCAAGGCGGGCCAACCGAGTTGGAGGCTGCGAAGACCCCCAATTTGGACGCCTTGGCCAAGCACGGCACCCAAGGTGTGCTTTATCCGATTGCGCAAGGCATCACCCCCGGCAGCGGGCCGGGACACCTGGGGCTGTTCGGCTACGATCCGATCAAGCATTTGATCGGCCGCGGCGCGTTGGAGGCCACGGGCGTTGGCTTCAAGCTTGGGCCGAAGGATGTGGCCATCCGGTGCAACTTCTGCACGTTGGACGCCGAGGGCAACATTTCCGACCGCCGCGCCGGCCGCATTCCGAGCGAGGAAAGCGCTCCGCTGGCCATTAAGCTGCGTAAGGTGCAGATTCCCGGCGTCGAGATTTTCGTCGAGCCTGTGAAAGAGCATCGTTTTGTGGTGGTGTTCCGCGCCGAGGGGCTCGGCGGCAATGTGGCCGACACCGATCCACAGAAGACGGGCGTGCCCCCGTTGGACCCGATTGCTCACGACGGACCGAGCCATCGCACGGCCGACATTGCCAAGGAGTTCTACAAGCAGGCCGTGAAGCTTTTGGCGGGCCAGCCGAAGGCGAACGGTTTGACGATGCGCGGTTTTTCGGCCGCCCCCGTGATCGACAGCTACGAGCAAGTCTATGGGCTGAAGGCCGCTGCGATTGCCGTGTATCCGATGTATAAGGGCTTGGCCCAACTGGTCGGTATGACTGTGGTCGGCACGCCCGGCACGCTCATGGAAGAGGTCAAGGTGTTGGAGCAGGCATGGAACGACTACGATTTCTTCTTCGTCCACTTCAAGTATACCGACAGCCGCGGCGAAGACGGCAACTTCTCGGAAAAAGTGCGGATGATCGAGCAGCTCGACGCGGTTGTGCCGCACATCGTTGCCTTGAAGCCGTCGGTGCTGATCATCACGGGCGATCATAGCACGCCTGCCCGACTGGCCAGCCACAGTTGGCATCCGGTGCCGACGCTGTTGGTTTCGGAAACCTGCCGGCCCGACGGTTTGACGGCCTTCGGCGAGAAGCAAGCGATGAACGGCGGCTTAGGCCATTTCCCGGCCGTCAACCTGATGCCTCTGGCCTTGGCCCATGCTGAACGATTGGGCAAATACGGGGCGTAAGCTAGGGGCTAGAGACTAGGGATTAGGGGCTAGAGGTTAGAAAAGTTTTGGGGAGGGGCTTGCTTTGGCGAGTCGCTCCCCTTTTTTTTGCGCGGAAGGATAGGGAGGCGGATTGGGATGATGGAGGAACCACAGATGAACACCGATAAACACGGATGAGCGAGGGGATAAATAAGATTGCTTTCAAGGGGACGCACTGGCCAGTGCTTGTAGGCGTTTTCGGCGGTGAAGAGCTTGGTGGAGCAAGAGGACGACGGATACAAACCAGGCAATCATTGCAAAAACAGATCGCCACCGAAGATGTGCCGTAAACGTTGGCTCGAAATACGAATCTGCTTCAATCTTATCTTTCTCGTATCCGCCAATTGCGAGCAAATCCGTAAGTTTCATAGATGCAAGAACATTAGCCGGTAGACAATATACACTGCCATCGGCCAATGCAATATTGGCTACATAGGGCGTTTCGGGTTCGTAGTCGAAAAGCAGATCCCGACTGTAACAGTCATGTTTGCTGGAGACTCTTACAACGCCGGGGGCAAAACCTTGGGCTCGAAGGGCGTCTAGCGAAATATCTCTAGGCTCCATCCAGTTGATGTCACTGGCAATTTCTGCCACGAGTACCGATGTTGAAAGGTCATCGCAAAGCGGCGCGTCGTCAAGATTTCGCGGTTTGTCGTTGTCCCAAGTTGCCTTCGTTCCTGTTATCGCAGCATAACTGGTTTGGGTTGCACCTTCTTGACATGCTTCGCGATCGGCTGGACATACATAGACGGAAGGACGCAGCTTTGCCAGTTTTATGTTGTGCGGGCCGCTCCACGGCTCGTTGAAGTCGTATTGATCGTAAAGCCTTTTTTGCTCCAGGTACGGCAGAATCAAAACTCGCCAGCTATGCATTGGCTTGCCATTTTTGTCGGCAACGTAGGCTGGCGGAAAGCAATGATAGTTTTGTTTGTAGTTATGTAAAGCTAGGGCGATCTGATTAAGGTTATTTACGCATTGTATACGTCGAGCGGCCTCACGAGAGCTTCCCATCGCCGGCAGCAATAAAGCGACGAACACGATGAAACAAGTTAGAAGCAACAGGATTCGAGTCAAAGAACAAAAC
>CAYWGR010000086.1:6198-23257 GCA_964458015.1 uncultured Planctomycetaceae bacterium | reverse complement strand
GAGTAGGCCACTCCTCGGCAAAAACTCTGCGCTGACGGGTTGGACGAAGCTTTACCACCCCCTCCGCACCGAATCCATTTTTCGAGAAGGCCGTGTATTGGAGTAAAAATGTTATTTCCAGCATAAAACTCTCCTTTCACCCCTCCATCCCCTGTGCAACATTCTACTTGAACCGCACGGACCGGGCTGGCACAATGGGGGCCGAAAGGAATTTTGCCGGTGGAACAACCCAATGCCTCACGCTCCCGAAAATGGCTCAGCGTTATCGCCAAAACGCTGATCGTCGCACTGGTCGTGTGGTTCATTCGCCGTACATTGGTCGATGCCTGGGTTCAACTCAGCGAACAACGCTTGCCGTTCCATTTCGGTTGGCTGGCCGTCTCCGGCGGCCTCTACCTGCTGGGCACGCTCCCCTGCGGCATTTTTTGGCATCGAACCCTGCGAACCTTAGGGCAACCGGTCAGCCTGTCGCAGGCATTGCGGGCCTACTATATCGGCCACCTCGGCAAGTATGTGCCGGGCAAGGCAATGGTCGTGATATTGCGAACCGGCCTAGTTCGTGGCCAAGGCGTCGATACCTCCCTGGCCGCGGCCTGTGTGTTCTTCGAAACACTCACGATGATGGCCGTAGGCGCGTTCATTTCAGCGGCAATCGTGGCCTTCTGGTTCCACGAACACGCGCTTTTGCTCTGGTCTGCGGTGGCGATGATGGCCGTCGCCGGACTGCCAACGCTGCCGCCGGTATTCCGCCGCTTGGTGCGGTTCGTGGGCGTTGGCCGCACCGATCCCCAAATTGCCGAGAAACTGGCTAAACTGGACTATGGAACAATGTTGGCCGGGTGGTTACTAACGGCAATAGGCTGGGCTATACTTGGCTTGAGTTTCTGGGCTGTGCTCCGGGCACTAAACGCCGGCGACAGCAACCCCTTGGAACAACTCCACCTTTACACCGCTGCCGTTACGATGGCAACGGTTGCGGGGTTTGTATCGTTTGTGCCGGGGGGAGCCGTGGTCCGGGAAGCCGTTTTAACCGAACTTATGGTGCCTTATCTGGGGGATGCCGTGGCAATTGTCAGTGCAATTCTCCTGCGATTGGCGGGGCTGGTGGCAGAGTTGGTTATTTCGGGTATCCTATATATAGGGGCAAGGGACTAGAGACTCTCGACCAGAGAAAAGAGATTAAGCAATATCCTGTTGCGGTTTCGCAATACACCTGCCACCTTTTGCCCACCCACCATGCTCTCCATTGTCGTGCCAGTTTTCAACGAAGCCGAAAGCTTGGCGGCTCTTCATCAAGAGTTGTCTGAGGTCGCCGCTGCGCAAAAATACGACTTGGACGTGGTATTCGTCGATGACGGTTCGACCGACGGCTCCTGGGAGCAGATTTGCCATTTGGCCGCCGCCGACCCCCGAGTCAAGGGCCTGCGGTTCCGCCGGAACTTTGGCAAGGCAGCGGCCCTGAGTGCCGGCTTTTCACAGGCGCGAGGCGAGCTGGTTATGACACTCGACGCCGACCTTCAGGACGACCCCCACGAGATCCCACGGTTTCTGGCCGAGATGGAAAATCAGTTGGATGTGGTAAGCGGCTGGAAAAAAGTGCGGCACGATCCCTGGCACAAGGTTTTGCCATCGAGGGCTTTCAACTGGCTGGTAAGCACGCTGACGGGCGTTCAATTACACGATCACAACTGCGGCATGAAATGTTATCGCCGCGAAGTATTCAACGAAGTGCGTCTGTACGGCGAGTTGCATCGATTCGTGCCGGTGCTGGCCGACGCGCGCGGTTATCGCATCGGCGAAATCGAAGTGAATCACCGTCCGCGCCGTTTTGGACACTCGAAATACGGCGTCACGCGGATCGTCAAGGGTTTTTTGGACCTTTTGACCGTAAAGTTTCTGACCGGCTTCGGCCAACGTCCGCAGCATTTCCTAGGCACCGTCGGTTTGATTTCGTTTGTGATGGGCGCTTTAGGGATGTTTCTGCTGGCTGGCTGGTGGGTTGTTTCGCGTGTCGTGCCCGGTCTGACGCCTATCCACTTGCATGAAACGCCCACCGTACTGTATTCATTGGGACTGTTGCTTTTGGGCGGACAACTGATGTCGATCGGCTTTTTAGCCGAGTTGTTTATCGCCTACCATGCGCCCGACACTCGCGGCTATTCGATTTCGGAACGGACGCAGCCACCGGAAACCACAAGCCCATGACCGCCGATCCCGCCCCCGATCCTCGCGCTGATTTTCGTCGCAGCATGTATATGCTGTTGATTTGCATCGGGCTTGGCATGATGCTTGGACGCATCTTGGCGGTCGATTCGGTCGATAAAATCGGGTTGCAAGACTATCGGCTGAAAAAAATACCCGGCGATTTGCAGCAAAAAAGTCGCGAGCTACAGTCGCGAGGTCTGTCGGGCGATGTTCTACAAAAAGAGTTGGCCCAGTATGAAAAGCAGCAGCGGCAACAGGCTCCGCTGCGCAGGCCTTTTTTAAGCGCCAACGACCGCAGCCGCTGGTGTGCCGTCCGCGCGCTGGTCGAAGACGACATGCGAGTGCCCGGGGCTCCTTATGCCATTGATCGGGTGATCGAGCGACCGAACTGGGACACGATCGACATGGTCAATCACGACGGCCATTTGTATTCGAGCAAACCGCCGCTGATGCCCACGCTGATGGCCGCCGTCTATTGGCCGATTTACCATTACTGGGGAATTACGCTGGAAACACACCCCTATGAAATCGGCCGGGCGATGATGGTACTGTTCAACATCGTGCCGATGGCGATTTATTTTCTGCTGTTGGCCCGATTGATTGAGCGATTCGGCACGACGGACTGGGGACGCATGTTCACGATGGCGGCCGCCGTGTTCGGCACTTTTTTGACCACCTTTGCCGTGACGATCAACAACCACGCACCGGCGGCGGTTTGTGCCGTTGCGGCCCTTTATCTCGCCGTGCGAATCTGGTTCGATGGTGAGCGGCGTCTGCGATATTTCGTAGGTGCTGGATTGTTCGGAGCATTCACCGTTGTGAACGAGTTGCCCGCCGCGTCGTTTCTGGCGTTGCTTACACTCGTCTTGCTATGGAATTCGCCGTGGCGGACGCTTTTGAGCTTCGCACCTACCGTGGTGCTCGTGGCGGCTGCCTTCTTTGGAACCAATTGGATCGCGCACGGCACGCTGAAGCCGGCCTACATGCATCGCACGGGCGATGACAGTTGGTATGACTATACCTACCAGCGCAACGGCCGAACGATCGAAAGTTATTGGAAAAAGCCGGTCGGCGTCGATCGCGGCGAGCCTTCCTGGGGCATTTATGCCGTAAACGTTCTGGTGGGCCACCACGGCATTTTTTCACTCACGCCGATTTGGCTTTTAAGCGTGGCGGGCATGTATCTGTGGCTATCGCGCAAACACGACGCGCGGCTGCGATGGCTGGCTGCCGGGATTGCCGCGATGTCGCTGGTATGTTTGATTTTTTATCTAGGCCAACCTGTAATCAACCGCAACTACGGCGGCGTCACGAGCGGTTTGCGCTGGATGTTTTGGTTTGCGCCGTTCTGGCTTCTGACAATGCTGCCGACCGTTGACCGCATGGCTTCTCGCCGCGGAATGCGGGGGGTGGCCTTGGCGATGCTTCTGATTTCCGCCGTTTCCGTGAGTTATCCGACCTGGAATCCTTGGACGCATCCCTGGCTGATGAATTTCTCGCAATACTTGGGCTGGGGAGCATAATGGTTTCGCCTGTCACGGAAAACAATCTGTCCGACTCGGTCGCACAACACATGCGCACCGAGCTTGCGAAGCTTCGCTGGGACCAAACCGTCGGCGAGTCGCTGGAAGCAATTCGGCAATCGCCGCCGCCGGCGCGTGTAGTTTATTTTTATGTTATCGACGAAGTCGGCCGGTTGAAGGGCGTCATCCCTGCACGGTCGCTGCTTTTAAGCCCACCCGAAACCCAGATCGCAGACATCATGTTGAAAAACGTGATTGCGATTCCGGCAGGCGCCACGGTGCTTGATGCCTGCGAGTTTTTCGTGCTGCATCGGTTTCTTGCGTTCCCGGTGGTCGATAATCTTCAGCGACTGATCGGCATGATCGACGTGGAGCTTTATACCGACGAACTACGCGACCTAGGCGGCGGACTCAGCGACGACCTGTTCCAGTTGGTGGGCGTTCACTTGGCCCGCGCACGCCGACTCAATCCATTCAGTGCTTTTCGTTCACGGTTCCCGTGGCTGATGTGCAATATCACGGGCGGCATCACGGCGGCGTTTCTTTGCGGGCTGTTCGAAGAAGAGCTTGACCGGGTCGTGGCGCTGTCGCTGTTCATCCCCGTGGTACTAGCATTGGCCGAAAGCATCAGCATCCAATCGACCAGCCTTTCGTTGCAAGTCTTGCACGGTAAACCGCCGTCCTGGCTGCTGATCTTTCAGAAAATGTTCCGCGAACTTCAGGTAGGTATCTTGCTTGGCATGGCAGGCGGACTGGTCGTCAGCCTCGTGGCTCTTTTCTGGCTCGGACTTTTGCCTTTGGCCTATTGCATCTTCGGCGGGATTGCCGCGGCGGCTACCACCGCCGCCGTGTTGGGCGTGTTATTGCCCAATTTGCTGCGACGGTTGAAGCTGGACCCGCGCGTCGCCGCCGGGCCTCTTGTGCTGGCCCTGACCGACATCATCACGCTCGTCTGTTACTTCAACCTCGCACGATGGCTCTTAAACTAAAGCGCATTCGTAAGCGCCAGTAAATCAGCAGCCTCGCAGGTTGCAAACAGTGGACAGTCAAGCGTCGATGCGTAAGGCCGAAGGACCTGCTCGCGATGCCACTGCTTCGCGCCTTCGATCGTGAAGAACTTCTTTAGGTCTTCAAGCGGTACATCAGCTCGCAGATACCACACCGCACCGTCCGCAAAGACCACATGTACACCGCAGCCGTCAACTCCTCGAGTAATCGATGAAGGAGTGTGCTCAATGTCGAGATCGCCGGGCTCGGCCCAGTGGATGCCAGACTTTGCAATTTCGATGGCCAGGATCGTGTCAGGAGCGATATCCTTGAGCCGCACAATATGCCCTTCCTCAAAAGCTGTCCCCGGACCGGTGATGGCCACAACGTTCGTGTCCGTAATCTTTTCGTCCAATAACCAAGAGAAGCAGTAAAATGGCTTCCCCGATATCCACACGTTTGTCGGGGCGTCCCAGCCCTCGTCATACTCGATCTCGCGCATGATTCCTTCCAGAAACGGAATCAATCGCAACCGCCAACTGCAAAGCGCCCGCCCGGCCTTGTCGCGATGGACGGCCGGAAGGAGACGGCCGTAGGACTGCTCAAAATTGAGTAAGCCGAGTCCTATCTGTTTCATGTTGTTGCTATACTGTAGACGGCGCGCCACTTGTCGTGCCTCACGAATGGCAAACCCAATTCCAGTCATCAGGATGGCAAGACCTAGAACCACCGTGATCACAATAATGATCCGTTTCAGCCGTATTGCCGAATGCATCATAAAGATAAATTTCCCGAAATGTATTAACTCCAATCTACTATAGCAGCCATGAACCGTTGGACACAAGTTGTTATCTTGATATTCGGCGTTGTCAGTGGCTGCATCGACAATTCGCCCACCCCGGCCATAACTGTTCCCCTCAATCCGAATGCGACGACCTCGATTCCGGACATACTTTTCGTCCCGACTCCTCATGATGTCGTGGACCGGATGCTGGATCTAGCATGTGTCAAAGAGGGGGATGTTGTTTACGACCTTGGATGTGGCGACGGGCGTATCGTAGTTGCAGCGGCCAAGAAATACGGTTGTCGGTGCGTGGGATTCGACATCGATTCCGGAAGGATTGAGGAATCTGAGAGGAACGTTAAGAACAGTGGCGTCGAAAGCCTCGTTGAAATTAAGAAACGTGACTTGTTTAAGGCCAATCTTCATCAAGCCAGCGTTGTAGTCCTTTACTTGAGCCCTAAGGCCAACATCATGTTGCTTCCCCAACTTGAGAGGCTTGCACCCAACTCACGGATTGTTTCTCATCAATTCAATATTCCCACGATCAAGCCGGACAAGGTGCTCAAGGTCGATTCCAAGGAAGACCACCACAAACATACTCTCTTCTTGTGGATAACTCCATTGAAGAAACGGACTGCAAGCGACCACGAACCGCCTATAAGCAAACAATAGCCCGCACAACAGCCATCGCTTTAGCGGTCCCAGGAACAGTTCCTTTAGCTACTGACAGCTATTTCTTGAAAAACGCTTGGATGGCGTCCACAACCCACTGGGCTTGCTGATCGGATAGTTCAGGATAAATTGGCAAGGCCAAGGTTTCCTTGGCGGCTCGCTCGCTCTCGGGAAACTCGCTTTCGTGATGGCCGAGATAGGCAAAACATTCCTGGATATGCAAAGGAACCGGATAATACACTTCAACGCCGATTTGCTGTGCCTTCAGGTGAGCTAAAAGCTCGTCGCGACGCGACACGCGAATAACAAACTGGTTGTAGATATGGCGATTGCCCGGCACTTCGTAAGGCAGTTGCACGAGCTCCTCTTTGAGCAAACCCCCTTCCTCGAACAAACGGCGATACCGCGCGGCATTCGATTGCCGGCCGGAGGTCCAGCGATCCAAGTATTGCAGTTTAACGTTGATGATGGCGGCCTGAACGGCATCGAAGCGGAAGTTGCCGCCGATCAAACCGTAATAATACTTAGGCTTCATGCCGTGGTTGCGGAGCATTTGCAATCGCTCATTCAATTCGGGATCGGACACGGTGACCATGCCGCCGTCGCCGGCCGCACCGAGATTTTTCGACGGGAAGAAGCTGAAGCAGCCATAGCGGCCCATCGAGCCCGCTCGCCGGCCTTTGTATTCAGCACCAATCGCCTGAGCGGCGTCTTCCACCACGGGAATGCCGTGCCGATTGGCAATCTCCATGATCGCATCCATGTCGGCGCATTGGCCGTACAGATGAACCGGCATAATCGCTTTGGTGCTCTTCGTGATCTTCTTTTCGATTCCGGCCGGATTGATATTATAAGTAGCCGGATCGATATCGACGAAGATCGGCTTGGCGCCCAATCGTGCAATGGCGCCGGCCGTAGCGAAGAATGTGTACGGCGTTGTAATGACCTCATCGCCCGGGCTAATGTTTTCAGCCATCAAGCTGATCAGCAAGGCGTCGCTGCCCGACGACACGGTGATGGCGTGCGGACAACCACAGTAGGCCGCCAATTTGGCTTCGCACTCGGAAACGACCGGCCCCAAAATACATTGTTGACTCTCCAGAACGGCATCGACGGCCGCGTGGATTTCCTGGCGAATGGTGGCGTATTGGGCCTTAAGATCGAGAAGCGGGACGGTAACGGGCTGTGACATTGCAGGAGATTCGGTTGGAGGGGAGGAAAAGGAAGTATTGCCGACACGGAAAACGAAACCATGACGGGAAACGAAAAAGGCCTTGCATCCAGCGCGGCAGGCTTCGAATCCCGCGGAGGCGCAATTGCCCCGCTGCATAAGATAAGAAATTTCCCGATTATCGGCAACAGCGATTATGCGCCCATCTTGACGACATGATCGGGATGGGGCGAGTGGATTCTTTTTTCGCTCATGCCATCGGTGGGCGAAATGAATTCGGGCACAATCTCGTGAAGCTTCCGACGAAGCACGTCATCCGGTTCGCCGATCAATTCGCCGAGCCGGTCGATCGCGATTCGAACCTCACCCAACGAATAGGGGCGATGGTAGGCCGCCCGCAGCTTGGGATGCGATGTCGGGAGCGTTTGCTCGTCCTCGAAATACAATTCCTCGTAGAGCTTTTCGCCGGGCCGAATGCCGGAAAAGGCAATTTCAATGGAATTTTCCGGTAACCCGGAGAGACGGATCAAGTCACGGGCAAGATCGACGATTTTCACGGGCTCGCCCATTTCCAAGACGAAGATTTCGCCGCCGGCACCCATCGTGGCTGCTTGTAGAACTAGCTGCGAGGCCTCGGGAATGGTCATGAAGAACCGTGTCATCCGGGGATCGGTCACCGTGATCGGCCCGCCGTTGCGGATTTGCTCTTGGAAAATCGGTACGACGCTGCCGGCTGATCCCAGCACATTTCCGAATCGCACGACGGTGAATCGCGTTGTGGATTCCTGGGAAAGGGTATGCACATAACGTTCGGCGACCTGCTTGCTGGCGCCCATGATGCTCGTGGGTCGCACCGCCTTGTCGGTCGAGATCATCACAAAGCTCGCAACGCCGTATTGGTCGGCCAAGTCGGCGATGCATTTGGTGCCGAAGATGTTATTGCGAACCGCCTCGCTCACATTGGCTTCCATCAAGGGAACGTGCTTGTGCGCGGCCGCATGGAACACTACTTCGGGCCGAAGCTCCGCAAAAATCTGCTCCATCCGATCATGGTTGGTAATGTCGGCAATGCGAGGGCACAGCACGGTGGATGTATGCAGGCTGCGAAGCTCCCGCTCGATATGAAATATGCGGTTTTCGCCGCGACCGACCAGGATCAAGGATTTCGGATTGAATTTAATGACTTGCCGGCAGATTTCCGAACCGATGCTGCCGCCGGCTCCCGTAATCATGACGCGCCGCCCAGCCAGCAATTCACCGATATTGTCCGTATCGAGGGTTATGGGATCGCGTCCCAGGAGGTCGTTGATTTCGATATTGCGGATCGGAATATGGTTGTCGCCACCAAAACGATCTTCCAAGGAACGAATGATTTTAAGTTTTAATCCGCCCCGTTCGCAGGCTTCCATCAGACCGCGCAAGCGAGGACCGGACAATGTACCAGCCACGACCAGCACGTCGGTGGCATGGTAAGCGGTTGCGATGTCGCAAACGTCTTCAATGACGCCGAGGATGGGAATCTGCCCAAGCTGTTCGCCATGCGATACAGGCTCGGTCGCCAATAATCCACGCACTCGATAAGGCAAACGAAAATGCGATTGGATCTGATGGGCAAGGATACCATTGGAAAGATCCGTGCCTACCAACAGAGCCCAACGGCAGTGCTTGTCGGTAAGAACAGGGTGGAATATCTCACGAAACATTCGCCAACTGGACCGCACCCCCCCGAGCAAGAGCGTAGTCATGATGCAATCGAGAATGAGAACGGAACGGGGGATTTGCCACTGGAAGAAAAAATTCGCCGCGGCCAGAAGAAGCAAGGATATGGCGGTGGCGCGCAACAAGGCCATGAGATCGGCGAAGGTTACGTAGCGCCACCAGCCGCGAAACTGCGACAAAAGACAGAAAACCAATAGCTTGAAGCTGACAACCCATACGAGGGTCGTCTCGATCATGTCGATGGTTTCCGAGGACAGCGAAAAATCGAAGCGAAGTAAAAAAGCCAGCCAAAAAGCAAAAACAAAAACCACGCCATGCCCAATCGCCAAGAACCAGGATCGCGTCATGGTCAGTTTTCTTGCCATACGAAAAAGACGACTGCGGGATTTTGAGGCAGAACCGCCGCAACGGTTGCCGTTTGGCAATTCCGACGCCGTCGAGGAGATGTCGAGAAGTTCCGTCGGGCTTTTCTTTCGCGTAATCATTTATCCAATGATCCTGCTATGGATTGCGAAAAGTTCTTTTGAAAAGGATCGATGCCAAGCTGCCGTGCTTTATCTTAACTGCTTTCCATCGTCTCGTCAAACTGTCGCTCTCACTCGGGATTGCCTTTTTGGCCTTTAGGCCGAAATCGTAGACTCATAGCCCATGTGTTCCCCGTAAAGATTGTCATTCGGGCCGGTCACCACCGCTTCTATCGAATGAACGCCAAAGGCCGCCAATATCTCACATGCCGCTTGGATCTTCGGCGCTTCGCTGACATCGCGAAAGACCGATAGAACTACGGAATCGACATGCTGGCTGACAAAACGGGCGTCGGCCACGGGAAGAATAGGACTCGTATCGACGACAACGAAATCATATTCCTGGCGAAGTTTTTTGAACAAAGCGGCCGCCGAGCCGTTCGACAATGAGGCCAAGGCCACGCGGTCCCAACGGCCGGCCGTTACAACGGCCAGATTATTGGTCACATTTTGATGCACCAGCGTATCGATAGCATCTTGCTGCCGCAGTGCTTCGCATACGCCTGGCTCCAATGGAAGACCGAACACCTCGTCAAAAGCCGGGCGGCGCAAATCGAAATCAACCAACACGGTCTGACGACCGGCTCGAGCC
Source organism: uncultured Planctomycetaceae bacterium (assembly GCA_964458015.1). Taxonomy (GTDB): domain Bacteria; phylum Planctomycetota; class Planctomycetia; order Pirellulales; family Thermoguttaceae; genus CAYWGR01. The sequence continues at coordinate 13,080 of CAYWGR010000086.1, read as the reverse complement.
AAGCTCAGAGCTAATTGCGTGGAGAGCGTCGTCTTGCCCTCGCCGCCGGCTGCGCTAGAAACCATCACGACGCGGCATTGCTCCATTTCGGCTTTTCGCAAAACACGGGCGGCAATGCCATCGACCGACTCGGTCAACCGGACATGCCACATCTGATAACGTTTCGAAGGCGACCCGAGGCGACGAATCACCCGTGCCGGGATCAACGGCACCGAACCGATCACCGAGAGCTGAAGTCCCTTGGAGACATCGGCCGACGAATTGATGCGTTTAGCGCGAATATCCCAAAGGACAACCAACCCCGTGGGACAGCACAAAGCCACGAGCATGGCCATAACGGTCATGGATATCCGCGTGATATCATTCGAGGCCACTTCAGGCTTTTCCGCTCTTTGGAGCAAGGTGACACGCGGCGCGGAACGAATTTCCACTTTCAGCTTTTCACGTTCCGTGGCAACTCCGCTGAGAACCTGGTCGAGGTTTTTGATGTCGGCCCGCATCATTTCGATGTCCACGGTCGAACTGCCGAATTTCTCGGCTTCGGATTGCTGACGCTTTACTTCTCCCTGAAGCGTGGCGGACTGCTCGGCAAGAACGCTGATCGAGGCTTCGAGACGAAGTATATCCGACTGCACCTCGCCGCGTTTTTTCTGGCGAACCGCCTCCACCAATTCCGTCCGACGAGCGTTGAACTGTTCTTGCATGACCTTGAGGTCTTGTTGGAAACGCTCCGCATAACGGGATTTTGCGCCAGCCACCACGGCGCCTTCCGTGTAAACCTGGTCCATCTTGCGCCATCCCAATTGGATGAACAATTGCCGGGCAATCGGATCGCTCTGAACCATCAGATCCACCTCGGCATTGGCGATATCGACGCTTTCGAGATTTTTGAGAATCGCTTTTAGGGCGGCCAATTCGCCTTGAAAACGGCGCAACTCGAACTGGTTTTTGGCCATCTCCTGCCGATAGAGCGTCAGTTCCTCCAAAACCAGCTTTTGCTTCAAGGTCAGGGTTTCCGTATCGGAAGTGCCCAGTTGTTCCGCTAATTTTTTCAGGTCTTCGCGTTTGCTGCGAATTTCGGTTTCCTTCTCGACGTAGGCACGGTCCAATTCGCTAAGCCGTTGCCGCTTCAAATCGCGTTCCGCATTGACGACTTCGGTCATGTAGGCGTCCACCACGGCCCGCACAATCGTTGTGCATGCATTGTTGTCATCCCGCGCTAAAGAGACTTCCATAAACTCCGCTTTACCGGGATAGGTAACAGACATCCGCTTGGCCAACCACGTTACGGGGTCGCCGTTATCTTGTTCGTCTTGGATGCAGGCAAGTTTTGCGACTTCCGGCCTGCGCAAAGCGGCCATGAGAACAAATCGACTTAGCACCAATTGCTGCTGCGTGTTTTTGTAGATTTCGAAGGCTTCCTTGTTGACGGCTTGGGCGCCGTTATCGAAAGCAATCGAATGTTCCTGCATGGACACGCGCAGATACGAGCTGGCAACGTACTTGGCCCCCACGCCGAACCACACCGCGGGCCCCGCAATCGCCGCGCAAAGCAATCCTATGCCCAACGCCATAAGCCAGTGCCGCCGGAAGGCATGCACAAAGATCATGGCATCAGGATTGCCCGCCGAGACGGACGGCTGCATCAGGGCTGAGGAATTGCCCCATTCGCCGTTGCGGCCATCCGCCGCATTGGCCGGCAGCAACGCCACCGAGGGAGAATCGGCTCGTTCGTTATCCAGCGGAGTATCATCGTTTGCCATAATTGCCTAACTCGATTCCTCGTCCCTTATTTCCCCAGGAAAACAGTGCTTTCACCACGGAAGGCACCATCTCCTAGCCTCGTCTCCTACGTAAAACACGTTCGGTAGTTGCGACCGTGCTGTTTGTTCCGGATAACACCCGCCCGATCACTAAAGGTTGATCCACGGGAGCAAGCATGAGCTTGGAAAGTATCGCCATTTCGCCCCACAATAGCAGCAATCCGATGGGCATCATTGCATAGCCCGCCCAATCGTGAACTAATTCACCCGTCGTTTCCAGATTAATCACGGAAGGCCAGTAACTTGCCAACTCATAAACAACAGCCGTAATGACAATGCGAATGACGTTTGCCATCACGGCAATCGGCGCTGCACTGGCCACCATGATAAGTTTTTCCCATAAGGGCCGTTTCGCTACAAAGGCCGCACCAATGCAAATGGCGAAAAACAACATCATCATCCGCAATCCGCTGCATGCTCGAGCCACTTCCAACGGCTTTTCGGTCAATCGAATGACATTGCCTTCGGAGACAGCGGGAATACCGAACGTTTGGATGACGTAAACGCTCAATTTGGTCGCGACCATCTGCAACTGCATGCTGGCAAGACCGCGAAGAGGAATAGGCAGGGGGATCATGAAAAACAAAAAGACGATTGCCGGCCACGACCAAAGCAGCCATTGCCAACCGCCGACGAAAACAGCGATTCCCATGAACAATGGGATCATAGCCCATTCCGAGACTGTGCCGTAATTGTAATAAACCGCTACCCAACGGATGAACGCCCAAAGGGCGAAGAATGCCAATCCCCAGTAACTTCCGCAAGCCGGAGAATCAAGAATGATTTCCCGTCGATACCACAGTAGGAAGAGCGAAAACAACGGCACGAAAAAACCGTGTTGATAATCCTCTTGACCATACCAGGCCAGGAACAAGCTGCGGAGAGAAACCCAATAAAAAAACACAAACGCCGCCGCCAACGCCAACCAGGCCGCTTGAGCCGAGCGATCGGGCAGCAAACGCTGCAATTCTTCCTTCACCGTGGCGGTAGTTGAAGCTTTTTGATCCATAATTCACCGTTCAGGCCGCCCGAAGATGCTGCATAGTCGTTACCATGAGCAAAGAACGTGCCGATGCTGGATTTCCCGAATCGTGATGCATTATTCACCGAGTTTTCACGCTATTTTGCAAAGAGCAAGAGCTGTTGGACATCAGGGGAAATATCGAATTGTCAACATGGATGTTGCCAAAAAACATCAAACCCCGATCCTGGGCAATAACCAATGGATGAAAAAATAAGATAGATTGCGACAGATAATCGTTGCCCTGATCAACCGATGACTGAACTTGCTCTCACGCGCCGTGGATGTGTCTGTCGCTTGAATAAGCGAGCGATCAATAGCCGATTCGCCCGTCCCCCTTGCGTTTGCATGAGCCCCCCCTCCGGCTATCGTCATGCGCAGACCCTTGACACAGCTGAAGATGTCCGAAGACAACCCCTTATGTTCCAGCTTGATCGAACTCCCCCGAAATGTCAAGTCGCTGCCATCCCCCCAAGATAGATAGGGTCCGTCCAAGGGTTTTAGGCTTTTAGAAAAAGCAGGACAGAAGGCATATTGTGAAGAGTAAAGCAGCTCTGGCGGGGGGTGTGCTTTGGTCGTGGTGGCAAAATAAAGAGGCCTTGGAGCCAGATGGCTCTGGCCGGCAGAAAAAATAAAACTGCCGACAAGGCACATGCTGGCCCCAAGGCCGCTTCTGAATGTCGAGAGTTCCCCTTCTGAATCAAAGCTTTGTGCAATACAGCTCGACCCAAGTCTTGACTTAGGCGGCCCAATAGCTCTGGCCAAGCAAATTGGCCGTGCCGAGCTGTTGGATGGCCGATGCATGTACCGAGGCTGCCAACGGAGACGAAACAGCAGCCTTGGCAGTCGCGCTGGATGTGACAAGGCTGTTAAGTCCCGATTGCAAGGCAATGCTGACCCCATCAACAGCCGCTTTTCCATCGGCCACCAAAGCAGCGGCAAGCGAGCTAACCGCGGCCTCTTCATTTGCCGAAGCCGTTGAGGTAAGCGATGTTACGCTGACATCGGTCGCCGCCGCCTTTACCTGAGCGGCAGCCGTTGTCGCCAAGGCACTCACCCGTGCCGCTTGGTTGGTTACGACAACCCCGTTCACCTGCGACTGGATCCACGAGCCTACATCGAACGAGGCGGCATATTGCCAAGAGCCCAGGGTCTTCGAGACGCTGGCAATGGTTTTCCAGCCCCCGAACAAACTCTTGAGTTGGGCATCGGCGCCGACGATGCCGATTACCGAGACGCTCGCCGAGGCAATGCCGGTGTCTGAATTGACGGCCGCGGCGGCTTTCACATCGCCCTCGATGAAGATTTCACCCTTCAAAGGCCAAGCCATCGCGCTGCCGTAGCCCTTGGCGTATCCAACCAACGAAGCCGAGCCGCCGAAGTCCCAATCGTTCGTGGCAACGGTGAACGAGGCATAGGCATTGATATTCGCTGAAAGGTCGAGCGATGCTCCAAGACCGACATGCAGAACACTGATGCCGTAATAGCCTTCCAGGCTGCCTCCGATATCGGCACTGCCTTGGACAGCCAGACTAGCCGACTTCAGCAGGCCGTTCGCGCCGATCACCACACTCCCATCGATCATGCAGGCGTATTCGGGCGTCGTGTCGATGCCGCCGGTGAGATGCCACCCGGGAACGCTGTTCAAATAAGCGTTCAAGGCATTTTCGAGCGTGTCGATTTGTTGAGCGATGCCAAAAACTTTTTCAAGAGCGGTATCTCCCATCTGCGCGTGGATGGGAATTACCATGTCGCCTTCGGCCGTAATCGTTGCATTCTGAAAGATCGAAGCCCCCGCGATGGACGCAGGCACGGCGCTTAGCAAGGCGCGCGTTTCCAGTGTTTCGATCCGCAGCGAACGTCCGTTGGTTCTCGACGCAATTCTCATGAGCAAAATCTCCCCTTCCCATTGACTGTGGATTGCCTCTACCGTTCCGGCAAAGGGATTCGGCAAGACGCAAGCATATTGTCAGATAAAGCTGCCTGCGTTTTGTCGGCGCGCAAATGGAGCGCAATCCCTTTGCCTAGGAATGCACCGATACAGATGCCGCTGCTGAGGAGATGTGGAAGTATGAGTAGAAACGAGGAATGAATCTCTATTCACCCATATCCCTTTGTCAAGGAATATGCCCCAAACAGATGTCGCTACGGAGGAGATGCGAAAGTATGAGAAGAAACGAGGAATTGATATCTACTCAACCATATCTTACGTTAGAATCGATGCAAGTGGAAATTTCGCACGTTTGAAAAAAAGTTCAGAAATTACGCTCTTCTTGCGGTGGGCTCCATTCCCCTTGGTATTCATGTCTCACAGAGACATGATGAGCAATACGTTTCTTAATATCACCAACCCCAAAGATCGGGAAATTTTTTATAAAGTCCAGTGCCCAACGGGAACGAATCGAAGCCAACCGAGCGGTAGCTCGAATTGGCTGACGGCGTTGCCGCCCTAGGGTTTCATCGCGATATCGAAGGAATTGTCTCCTTTCTGGACGGTAAGACTCAAACCCGCGGTTTTGAAATCACGATACTTAGCCGGGATATTTGCGTGTTGCTTAATCTTTGGCGGCGCCTCCCCCGTAACGAGCTTTGCACGCGGCGGACAGATGGATACTTGATACGTTCCCGTCGGCAATCCTTTTCCCTTCGGCGTAACGACCTCATAGCTGCCGTCAGGCTTGATGATCGATGTCATATTGATTCCCTTCTCGATATTGCTGAACAATACGAGTCCCTCGGGAACTGCTTGCCCTTCGAACGTAACTTTGCCGGTAATCCGACCTCGCACTTCACTCTCTCCGCAACCGCAGAACAACATGCTGAACGCCAACGCCGCAAAAACGGGTGCGCAGCGGTTGATATCCGCCCGCATTCGGCGTTGCTGGGATAACGGATTAGAAGTCACCGAGGACGTTCCGATCATTGCGGTTCACCAGGTTGTACAAGGTTGTGATATTGATGCTTTTGTTGAGAAAATGAACGGAACCGTCGGCGAATAATACCGTTGCACCACCCGAATGCGCCGATTGGATGGGACGGTTGGGGGCGCAATTTCCCGGCACGCCCGTTGCGTCGTACGACTGCTCGCCGATGCCGTGCAGAACGCAAGAGAGGTTGAAATCGCGGTCATACCCGTCGTTGCCTGGTCCCATGATAAAACTGTGTCCGCAGTCGCTTCGGCAGTCCATCTGAGCGCCGGTCGAATCGTAGCACCAATCCGATTGCTCGCCGACGGCCATGGTGTTGCTGGTTCCGTCGTGAATCTGAGCGATGGCAACCGCATCATTGCGGATCAATACGCCGCCGGAACTGATTTTCGCTCCGGGGTAGTACGAGGAATTTTGGGTATCGCGGGTGGTAGGGTAGTCTGGAGCATAACCGCCGCCGGATATGCCCGTATAGTTGGAACTCTGCACCGAAACCTGCACGCCGTCCGCGGACGATGCGGGACCATCCGTGGGAATCGTTGGCAAAGGACTCGAAGGGCATTTCAAGAAGCTGAACACCATATTCTTAAAGAGGTTGCCGTTATATGTGTTTTGTCCTACCCAACCGACCGATCCGCTTCCCTGGTTGCCCAGCAAATCCATCTGGCTATAGATATTCTGTTGCTCAATGAAAGGAAGAATGCGCACCATCCATGACGTGCCGTAGCCGCCCATCGGAGCAACCAGCCCGCCAGGCGGCAGCACATTGCACGAATTCTCATAATTCAACAACGCCAAACCGAGCTGTTTCATGTTGTTTTGGCATTGCAAACGCCGCGCCGCCTCGCGCGCCGCCTGCACGGCCGGCAACAGCAGCGAGATAAGGATGCCGATGATCGTAATCACGACTAAAAGTTCGACGAGCGTAAAACCGTGTAAGGACGGTTTTGTTGATTTGGGATTTGGGATTCTATTTCTTGGCAACACAATGGATCTCCCGCGATACGTAAATGTTCCTTGATTTAAAATCCCAAATCTCCAAATCCTACGGCGTTCTGCATTGCCGACTCTTTTGTCGGCCGATCAGAACCGTAGGTCATGTAGTCCCTAC
>CAYWGR010000086.1:0-6188 GCA_964458015.1 uncultured Planctomycetaceae bacterium | reverse complement strand
TTCGCTGCGGTCATTCCTGCCCGCTGCTAACCGTAAACCGTTACCTTCGCTTGCGCCAGGCATAGGCCAGCAATCCGAACAGTCCGCATACGGCTAGCGCCAAAGCCGACGGTTCGGGAATTGTCGTATATGCCTGAATTTCCAGGATTTGCGCTCCCGGGGAATTATCGCCGGGTCCCCACACGAATCCGAGCCCCTTGGTGCCTGTCGGTGCGCTGACGGCGATGTCCGCATATCCCGCTGCGTTGAACTTGGATAGGAGGTCGGTCACGTCGATCAACGATGTATAGTCGCTCGGATTCACCGAATCAGCCACCGTGGTGTATCCAATGCTGACCGTATCGGGAACGCGATCGCCTCCCTTCCAAATGCGGATCAGGCTTACACTGCTGTCGAAGCCGGTAATGGCCATCGAGCGCGCCGTATCACTATCCGAGAAAACGAAGGTTGAGGTCGATCCATCCGTGACATGGGATGGATCGAAGACCGGCATATTCTCGTAGTAGCTGGTCGTCGTCACCTTTTTGCCCGATAAGATGTTCTGACCATCCACCCGTCCGGTAGAAAAGCCCTGGACTTCATTCATGCCAGGACCATAATTGAAGCCGACTTCCTTGCCGAACTTGAGCAGAATGCTCTGCGCGCCGGCGGCAATGCCCAGATTGGCCACATCGGAATAATAGCCATCCGCACTCGAAGCGGCATAGCTTCCACCTGGGTCTGTCGCTAAAGTGGCCAAGCTTGTGGTTCTCAGAAACGTATAATTCGATGGATTCAATGCATCGCTGCTGCCGTCATTCAAATTGGAGGAATAATAGACGCTCACCGAAGCCGCAGCACGGCAACTCCCCGGGGACCAACTAAACAATCGCAAGGTATCAATGGCGCTTGCGCTGGAAAAACCGCGGATTTGCAGATACCAACTGGAATCGCCCCCTGCCGGATCTGAAAAAACAAAGGTATTCGCGGTGCCGTCCACGGCATTCGTGGTAATGAACTCGGGCATCCCATTGTAGTAGCTGGAACTTACAACGGTTGACCCGGTAAACACGTTCGTGTCGGCCAACGCCGCCGCGCGTGCGTTGCCGGTCGCGGTTGCCAGTCCGCCGACCAACAACAAGACGACTAGAAATACTTGTCGTACTCTCATGTCAGAAGCCTCCGTAACACTGAAAAGAGAACCTTCTTAAGGGCGGCCCGCACATGCGGAACTTGCACCCTCCAAGCCTAAAAATCACGCTACCTGCTTCATGCCCTCACCCGTTGAACCTCCGCTTTCTTAACCAATCTCCTTTCTCCTTGGGGATCAGCGGCCCTATCCATTTCGCGATTGATAAAAACCATGGCTCTATTGTTTAGATATGCTTCTTTCTACGTTGCCAAAAACGAAATGCGAACATGGCGAAGAAACCGTACATGAGAGATACCAACGTGGCTGGCTCGGGCACCAGAAATGCCTGAACCTCGGCGATCCGCACCCCGTAGGCTTGGCCCAGCGAATCGAACCCTCCGAAATCAAAGAACAGGCTTCGCGTGTCCGCCGACGCTTCGACGCGAATGTCAACATAGCCGTCCAAGTTGAACGCAAGATTCGGAACAGTCGCCAGTTCGTTTTCAAAACTGGTTGCGCTAAGAGAATCGGTGTTCAGCGACGAACTCCTGATGGACACTTGGCTCGGAATGCGATTATAATCATCGACATTCTGCCAGATGCGGATCAGGTTGAACGGACCGCTGATGTCATGCACCACAAGGCGCATGGCCGTGTCCGTGCCGTCATCCGACGTTCCCTTGAAAACCTGATCGTTGACCGTGCCGTCCGTGGCATAGGATGGATCGAACGATCCGCTATAGACGCTCGATGCATTGACCGGCTTATGCCCCAACACATTCGCATCGGTGATCGCAGGGCTGGCGGTCCCCGGCACCAGAGGAGTATGCGTGATCTCGCCGAGGCTTTGGATCCCCTCGAACCATGTTTGCGCCATGCGGTCGTAGCCTTCGGGCGAAGGATGATTGATCGCGTTGGAATACAACGTCGAATCGATCGTGCCGTTCGTCAACAAGGGGGAATACTGATCGACCGTGGTCACCAGTTTGCCCTGGCCGCTATAATATGGAACCAGCGTATTTTTGATGAAATTGTTGTACTGAACGATCGAATCCGTGTAGCCCGTGGCGTAGGGGATCGTCTGAGCAACGATCAGATGGGCCGATGGTTTGGCGTTCACGACGGTTCGCACAAGCGAGTTCAATCGGCTTTCCGCGCTGATCGGGTTGCCGGTGGCGCCCGGTGCGATGTCGTTGATGCCGATCATCAACAGGATGACATCGGGGTTATCGGCTTGCATCCAACCGGCGATGTTGCTCGCAATATAACTGATTCCCTGCCCGCCGTAGCCGTTGTGGTAATCTTGGTTCAAGGCTGCCAAGTTCAGGCAATCCGAACTCGCGGTCGGATGTTCCGTGGAACCGCCGACATACTGAAACGAATAGCCGGCGTCGGTCAGTTGCGTATACAGGCCAGCTCGATATCCATAGGTGAACGGAACGTCCGGCTGGCCTGCCAAATTCGTGTATCCAACCGTGATGGAATCGCCAATCGGCATGATGCGGAACGGTTCGGTTTGGGCCTGAAGTTCGGAAGCAACCGCCACAATCGCGCCTATCGCCAAGCAAGCTGCCAACGGCAAAAGATTCCTGAGCATCGCTGCATTTCGTCGGGCAACATTAATCATCAAAAACACTCGCCATTTCCGTATTCTTGGGGACAGTCCTTTGTTTTCCATACACTCGAATCAGGGTTTGCCTGCTTCGTACATCTCTTTGATTTCCAGGGCGGTCATCGCACGCGAAAGGATCATAAGATCGTCCATGCGACCGCAAAAACCGCGTTCAATTTTTCCGGAATCTGAAACCCAGTTTCCGATCATCGCATCACTGAACACGGCGGTGAACTTTTTCGAGAGTTTCTCGGCGTGGATCTGTTTGCCGTCCAGATACAAGGCGATCTGCCCTTGGACTGGATCCGCCGTTGCGGCCAGATGACGCCATCGGTTGCGCCCCCAATGCTGCCACGGCAATACCGAGGGCGATTCAACGCTGTTCTCCTGCGTACCGAACATGATTTCGCCGGTGCGAAGGATTTGCCAATGGCATTTTTCAGAGGCGGCGCCTTCTTTCGCCCATCTGTCCGACATCAACAGCCCGCAGGATTTATACTGATCGTTGATGAAATTAACCGTAACCCAAGCAGCAAGGGTCATCTGTGTGAATTGTTGTGGAAGATGCACCCTCACGCAGGAGTCCACACCGTTGAATTGCAGGGCCGTGGTCCCGGGCATCCGGCCGATGCTCCACAGCGATTCCGATTCATAGGCGAAATGCGGTGCAGGCGGCAAAGAGGCAAAAGCCTGGATTTCATCGGTCCGAACGCCGGCCGGATGATCCCAGCCGCCCGCCGGATAATATTCCGACCGATCGCCGAAGTCGAAGAAAAGGCTCTGCGTGCCCGCCGGCGCCTCGACATGAATATCCGCATAACAGTCCGAATTAAATATGATGGAAGACTTCGCAGCCAGTGAAATCTCGTAATCAGCCGCCGTGAGCGATGTAAGATCGGAACGCGAGGCGCGGATCGTCACATGTTGGGCGATACGATCGAAAGCCCTCCAAATCCGTATCCATTTCACGGGGCTGTTGAACCCGTGGATCACCAGCCGCTGCGAAGCGTCGCTATCGGCAAAGACATGCGAGGCGTTGGTTCCGTCAGTCAAATGCGCCTTCTCCCAGCCGGGAGAATCAAGGTACGTGCTTGAAACTTCGACCGGCCGACCGCTTAGCAAGTTGTCGCGTGTGTTTCGCATCGCGGCAAACCCTCGCTCCGAGGCAAGTTCAATCACGCCGTTGAGATTGCCTTGGGCATGGGGAGCATAGGCCCGCAGGGAGTTCGGCGTCCGAGCCGGTCGTTGGAAATCATAATGAACCACCAGCGATGAATCGCGGCGTATTTTCGCGATGCACTCGCGCCAGCGATCCGCTTGCGGCTGTTGCTGTTTGCAGACCAACTGTCGGAATTGTTCCGGACGTACAAAAGACTCCGGAGAGATTTTTGCAGGATTCAGCAAAACCGCGTTGCCCTGGGAATTCCGTTGGGCGCTCACATATTGATCCGCATGAAGAATGCGCGATGTTTCCGATGGACCATCGCGGCCCATGCCGCGCACTTGAACCGTGCCTTGAAAAACATAGGACGCCGTATTGCCCCGTTGATCCACTTCCACACCGAATTCCGTGCCCAGGTCCGTCACGACGGCCGTCGGTGTTCGCACGGTAAAGGAGGGATTAGGGATTAGGGATTGGGGATTAGTGTCTGGTCCCCTCTCCCTTTGGGAGAGGGTTAGGGTGAGGGCGTGTTGGGGCTCATTGTGGTTGCCATCCGTGTTCTGTTGTGGACCACCCTCACCCCCGACCCCTCTCCCGCTTGCGGGCGAGGGGAGATTTGCTTTACTGGCCACTGACCACTGGCCACTGGCCACTTTTTCTGACCACTGGCCACCGGCCACTTTTTCTGACCTCTGGCCCCTGGCCGGCGCCTTCTTCTCTACCCGCGCGGTTAGCCGGCCTACCGAGAGAAAACCGCCGTCGCGGGAATCGATTTCATACGTAACCGGGCCTTGCAGAATCACTTTTGTGCCGGAGTCATAAGTAATTTCCAGCAGGCCGGAGATCAACAGGAATTTATCGCCAAGAGTGACCAAGGATTGGGGATTTGTTTTGCTAGCTGCTAGCCACTGGCCGTTAGCCGCTTTTTCTAATTCCTCCGCTCCCCATTTCACATCGACCGACCCGGTGATCCGTCCAACCAGCTCGCGTTCCGGCCTCGGAACTGCAACCGGCAGCGTCATGGGAGCCGGGACTTTTTGCGCCATCGGTTCCGGTTGCGAAACATAGACCAACGAACCGGCCCAAAGCCCTAAACCCGTTATGACGGTCGCAATTAAAAGCGAAAAAGGAACTTCCTGGGAGAAGAAGCCGATCGTGCCGTGATAGGCACTGCCCAAAAAGCCCAAAACGGGTATGGACGACTGCGAAGCGGTTGTTTCGGTTGCCGGCAATGAAACCGGCTCGGCCGAAGTTTCGACCACGGCGATCTCATCCGGTTCGCAATGGTAATCAAGCACCAGATTTGCGTGCAAGTTCATCTCGAAGATGTAAATCCACTGGGCCTCTTCGCTAGCGGAAAGCATCTCTTCCAAACGTTGACGGCCGGTCTCGTCAAGCTGCTCCTCACAGAGAGCGTGGATGTAGCCGTAAAGCTCGTCGCGTTGCTGGGGAAGCAGGGTCATGACCGATCCTCCGCCCCGGGCGTGGAAACGTCGGGAGTATGGGAAATCGAATCATCCGCCCTTTTTTCACCCTGTCGCAACAGATTGTACTCAACGCATTCGCGAAGGCCGCGTCGAATCCGCAAAAGCGACTTGTAAACCGCATTTTCGGGGCGGCCCAGCTCAAGGGCTAACGCGCGCGAGGTGATGTTCCGCCCGTAACGATCTTGGATCAACTGTCGGTCGGTCGTCGGCAATCGTTCGACGCACTGGCGCATCACATCGAGCGAAAGATCCAAGAGATCGGATTTTTCCAGGCGTTTGGCAGCCAGCGTTTCGAGCAGAGCTGCATTGAATTGCAGTCGCTCATGCTGACGCCGGCGACGGAAGTTGTAGACCTCGTATTGGGCGATTTGGCAGGCCCAGCGAACGAAATCCGTGCCCGCGGTGAATTGGCCCGCCTTGCTCAGAATAATGACGCACGTTTCCTGAAAAACCTCTTCGGCGTCGGCCACGCGCGGAAGCAGCGTCAGAATGTGGCCGAAAACCCGCCGCTGATTCTGGACGAATAGCCGATGGACCTCGGATTGGCCCAACACCTGGGGCTCGGCGGATTGTGGATGATCGCCCACGGAAAAGACCTCAACGGCTCGACTTCTTCCATTCTAGTAAGGAAACGTCGGCCGATGAAAAAATTTGCCCGAAAAAAGAAAATTGTTTTCGGCAAGACAGACATGCCACCTATGGTGGAGTAACTTTCTGGGGGTTCTGACATTATCCACCAACATGACAGCCGCTCACCCCCAGCCTGGACTGCTAAAAACCTGTTAATAATGGCGAACTATTTTCATCCCGTTTGTG
>CAYWGR010000085.1:0-23288 GCA_964458015.1 uncultured Planctomycetaceae bacterium | reverse complement strand
TGAAATGCAAAACGTCAGCAAGGCCTTCGGCGAGAAGGTGGTGCTGCGGGATATCAACCTGTCGTTTTTCTACGGCGCGAAGATCGGCGTCGTGGGCGAGAACGGGGCGGGCAAGTCTACCCTGTTGAAGATCATGGCGGGGATCGATAAGGATATCGACGGCACGGCCACGCTGGCGAAGAATATGCGAGTGCGCTATGTGGCCCAAGAGCCGCAGTTGGACTTGGATCGTACGGTGCGTGAAAATCTGTTGACGGCCATGAAACCGATCCAGGATCTGATCGACCGGTTCAACGAGATTGCCGGTAAGATGGCCGATCCCGCGCCGGACGACGATTTGGACAAGTTGATGGAGGAGATGGGCCGGTTGCAGGAACAGATCGATGCCTGCAACGGTTGGGAACTGGACCGCATGATGGATATCGCATGCGATGCGCTGGTACTTCCGCCGGATGATACACCGGTCGGGCGGCTTTCGGGCGGTGAGCGGCGCCGCGTGGCCTTGGGCATGGCATTATTGGAAAAGCCCGACCTGTTGCTGTTGGACGAACCGACGAACCATCTCGACGCCGAGACGATTCAGTGGCTCGAGCAGACGTTGCGCGAGTATCCCGGCACGGTGATTGTCGTTACGCACGATCGATATTTTCTGGATAATATCACCAAATGGATCTTGGAACTCGAAAATGGCCGCGGGTTGCCGTTCGAGGGCAATTATTCGTCGTGGCTCGACCAGAAGGCCCAACTGCTTCGTGTTATTGAGAAGCGGGAAACGCAGCGGCAGAAGATCCTTGAGCGAGAATTGGATTGGATTCGAAAGGCGCATCAGGGCCGGCAGCAGAAGAACGAGGCCCGGGTCAAGGCTTATGAACAGTTGGCCAGCCAGCAGATCGATCCCACGAGCGAAACGATTATTCAGATTGCGCCTGGGCCGCGGTTGGGCGAAAAAGTGCTGCAATTCAAGGATGTTTGCAAGAACTTTGATTCCGGCGACGGCAAATTGACCATTCTCGACGATTGCTCGTTCAACGTGCCGCGCGGCGCGGTGGTGGGCGTGATTGGTCCGAACGGCACGGGCAAAACCACGTTGATGCGGATGATCGTCGGGCAGGAGCAGCCTGAGCGGGGCACGATCGACATCGGGCCGAGCGTCGTGCTTTCGTATGTCGATCAACATCGCGACGCGCTGGACGACGAGAAGACGGTGTTCGATGAAATCACGGACGGGGCTGATCGGATCGAATTGGGCACCGTATCGGTCAATGCGCGGGCGTATGTCGCACGGTTCAATTTCCGCAGCACGGCGCAGCAGAAGAAAGTGGGCGCTTGCTCGGGTGGTGAGCGGAACCGCATTCATCTGGCGAAAATGCTGCGGCGCGGCGGTAATTTGATTCTGCTGGACGAGCCTACGAACGACCTCGACGTGGCGACGATGCGGGTGTTGGAACAAGCCATCATGGATTTTTCCGGCTGCGCGATGGTGATTAGCCACGACCGGTTTTTTCTGGACCGGATCTGCACGCATCTGTTGGTCATGGAAGGCGACGGGAAGACGCGCTGGTTCGAAGGCAATTTCGCGGCGTATGAAGCGGCCGTGATGTCGGAAAATCCCGAGCGATTCGCCCATCGCCGCGCGAAGTATCAGCGATTGACAGGCAAGTTGGCATAGAAGCCGATGCCTAGGCCGGCAACGTGTTGCGGTTCGTGGCGGCGTTTAATGTTGCTACTTTGTGCCGCAGGTGCGGGGTTGAATTGGGGTCGAAAAGAGCGGAGATTGGGAACCACAGATAAACACGGATGAACACAGATGAGACGGAGGCGTAACCGCTGTAACACCGATTGTGTTGGGATGTCGAAAAAAAATCACGCAAAGGCGCGAAAGCACAAAGGAACTGCGGATGAAGGCAGATAGGGTGTGGTAGATGGTGGGCCATTGATTTGCTTTTTTGTCACGAAAAGACGAAATAGGAATGTTGACTCAGTGGTTTGACCTTGGTCTGTTTTTCTTCTCCAAGGACGACCACGTTAAGACCAATAACGGTTCCTGGTACCTTCTGTTTCCTCCTGGTACCTTCTGTTTCCCTCTTCCAATGAATATTGATTATTTTGAAAACCTCGATCGGATTGCATCTGACATGAATCAAGCACAGGTTGTGTCTGATGCAACCGTTGGTTACGACGTACTCTCGGATGCTTTGGTGTGGTCAGATGAGTACCCCCACAACATCACTGGACGGCTTGATGAGTTTGATTGTGTCAAGCTGCTTTTACGCTATCGAACAACTTTATTGTTTGGCGAGCCTGACGCAGATTTGAAGCCGTATTGGGAATACGCTAAAGAACGCTTTCCCAATTGGGCTGGTTTTTGTTTAGTCAGATCAACTAGGACCGAGAAGTTGTGGACGCATTATGAACGAGATCGGAAATCTGCAATGCGACGAGTAGAACGATTTGAGAGGCTGGAAATGGAGAACTCTGCCATACAGCGATGAATCGCTGGTCTATTGTCAAACGCCGGGGTCGGGGCAAAATCGTTATCGACGGTTTGCAAGGATGTTGTTCTCTCTATGAATACCATATCCTGTCGGGTTCATATCATTCTTGCTCGCGAAGCTCCGGTCGCGGTTGCGATTCGGAGAGGGCCATCGAAACGGGTATGTACGGTCGGTTGGGACCGAAGAAATGACCAATTTCACGTTGGCCAATGGCTAAAAGGGCGGATTTACGAGCGGCGGTGCGACCTTTCGCCCGATGGGCAACATCTCATTTACTTCGCCATGAACGGAAAATGGTCGTCGAAGGTCAAAGGTTCGTGGACAGCAATCTCGAAGGCCCCCTATCTGAAAGCTATCGGGCTCTGGGCGAATGGAAGCGGATGGAACGGCGGCGGACTGTTTACCTCGCAGCAGGACTACTGGTTAAACAAAGGCATGTTTGGGCATGAGGAGCTTCTCAAGCCTGCGGGACTGCGGCAGGATGGCCGTTTCCCTTTTCATGAGAACTATGGCGGCGAATGCCCGGGCGTTTACTATATCAGACTGCAACGCGATGGGTGGCGACTGATCGGCTGCGACAAGGAAAAATCTGATGATATGTCAGTTTTTGAGAAGCCTGTGACGGGAATGTGGATGTTGGAGAAGACCGCACATGAAACGATCCGTCATCCCATTGGAAAGGGGTGTTACTTCGATACGCATCGGTTGAAGAAGCGGGATGGCAGCACGACACTTGACTTCCCGGAGTGGGAATGGGCTGATATGGACGGCGAGCGTTTGGTGTGGGTTGCCGCAGGCGTTCTCTACACTGCGCAACTGATGCCGGAAGGATTACGAAGCAATACCCAGTTGTTCGATTTCAATCCGCTGACATTTGAGGAACTCAAGGCGCCGTATTGACGCGAATCGGTTGTCGGCGGAATGGCTGAACAAGCTTGGGTAGATTGACCGGGCAGCACGGCTGGGCAAGCCGGCAGTGGCGCAAGGGATGCTTTCTGGATGGCCTATACTTGGAACATAAGCGGGAAAACGTAAGGTTTTGCCGTGTTTTCCAAGCTTCTTTAGATGGGCCTCGATGAAATCGGCGCGTCATGTGATGGGAGTGACGGCCGTTTGCTATAAGTGCCATGACCGATGCAAATGCACCGTTCCGTGTTGCGAGCGGGAGGCTTGCGGGAGCGGTTTTGTGGGATTTATGTGCATTACCGCGTGTTTGTCGCAATGAAAACAGAGTTTTCGCATTCATGGATGCGTAATTTCAGTGAGAATACCCAATCCGTGGATTGGGCGAGATATTCTCCCATGATTGCGTGTTTTACCTATTGGAAGGAGATTTTATATGCGATTCAAAAATAAAATTCTCATTTTGAGCAGTTTGGGAATTTTGTTGACGGGCCTCACGATTATGGTGGCCGTGATGTATCAGGAGGTGAACCTCAACAAGGATGTGACCGAGGAAATGAACATCATGGCGCGGTCGGAGTGCAGCAAGGTCGCCAAGGATGTTTATTTGATGTTGCGCGTGCAAGAGGAGAGCATCAAGAACAAGTTGACTTCCAATCTGAATGTGGCGAACGAGCTGGTAGAGCAGGCCGGCGGGGCATCTTTTGCGAAGGAAACCATTAAGTGGGCGGCGACCAATCAAATCACGAAGGAGCGTGAGGAGGCGGTTTTGCCGAAAATGCTCGTTGGGGAAGAGTGGCTGGGACAAAACCGGGACAGTAATATCCCGTCGCCCATCGTCGATAAAGTTCAAAATTTGCTAGGCGACACCTGCACGATATTTCAGCGGATGAATAATGCGGGCGACATGCTTCGGATATGCACTAATGTCAAGCAAAGCAACGGAACCCGGGCCATCGGAACCTATATTCCCGCGAAACAACCGGACGGCAAGCCCAATCCGATCATCAGCACGGTCATGCGGGGAGAGACCTATGTAGGCCGCGCGTTTGTCGTCGATTCGTGGTATCTAGCGGCGTACAAGCCGATCCTAGACGAGCATAAAAAGGTGGTTGGTTTGCTGTACGTCGGAGTGAAGCAGGAAGCGATTCCGGAACTGCGCAAGGGCATAATGGATATCGTTGCCGGAAAGACGGGATATGTTTACATCCTTGGCGCTTCGGGCGCACAAAAGGGCCAATACATTATTTCCGCCAAGGGGCTGCGCGACGGCGAGAATATCTGGGATGCCAAAGACGCCGATGGGAATAGTTTCATTCAGTCGATCATTTCCAAAGCCCTTGCCATGAGGAACGGCGAATGTGCTTTTGAACGGTATCCTTGGCGGAACCAGGGCGAAAAGGATGCGCGTTACAAACTGGCCGCCATCACCTATTTCGAGCCTTGGGATTGGGTGATCGGCGTCGGCGCTTATGAGGACGACTATCAAGACGCCCGCGCGCGGGTGGCTGCCGCGTTGAGTCAATTGACGCACTGGTGCGGTTACACCGCGCTGGGGGTCATGTTGCTATGCGGCGTGGTGACGCTTATTGTGGGCGGCCGGATCACGAAACCGCTGATTCGAGCCGTGGCGACGATGGAGGCGGTGGCCGAGGGCGATTATACGCAACGGCTGCCTCCCACCGGCACCAAGGATGAAATCGGGCGGCTCTCGGTAGCCATCAACAAAGCGGTGGCGGCGACGGCTGACGCCATGGAGAATGTGAAGAAAGCGGCCGAGCGCGAAAAACTGACCGCCGAGCGCGACCAAGCGCGACAACGAGAGCAGATGGAGAAGGATCAGAAGACCGCCGAGACGCTTCGCCGCAAGGTCAATCATTTGCTCGATGTCGTGCAAGCGGCGGCGCAGGGCGATCTTACGAAAACCGTGGTGGTCGAGGGGAACGAGGCCGTCGATGAATTGGCGGCAGGGCTTCGGCAAATGCTGTCGGATTTGGCCGACCTGATCAGTCAGGTAACGGATAGTGCGATGCAATTTTCGGAAGTATCGCGCAACGTGGCGGAAGGCTCGCAGGATTTGGCGCAGGGTTCGCAAACACAGAGCGCCAGCGTCGAGGAAATCATGGCGTCGATTCAGGATCTTACGAACGCCATTGAAACCGTCAAAAACAGCGCTGCGATAGCGGATGAAATGGCAGGCAAAACCAACCAACTTGCCGAAGAAGGCGGGGAGACGGTCAAACGATCCATTGAGGCCATGAACTTGATTCGGGTGAGTTCGGAAAAGATTCGCGATATCATCCAGGTGATTTCGGAAATCGCGAATCAAACGAACTTGCTGGCCCTGAATGCGGCGATCGAGGCAGCCCGGGCCGGCGAACATGGGATGGGATTCGCGGTGGTGGCCGACGAAGTTCGGAAACTTGCGGAGCGGTCGAACCATGCCGCTCGCGAAGTATCGAACTTGATCAAGGAATCGACCCAACGTGTGACGGAAGGCGCGGAGCTCAGTGCGCAAACGGATGCTTCGCTATGGAAGATCATCGAGGGCGTTAAAGGCACGGCCTTGAAAATCGGTGAAATCGCCAAGGCGACGATGGATCAGGCTACGACGGCCAGCGAGGTCAGCCAGGCGATTCAAAATATCTCGCACGTCACCGAGCAATCCGCCGCCAGCAGCGAGGAAATGGCAGCCGGAAGCGAGGAGCTTGGCGCCCAAGCGGCCAACCTCAACTCCATGGTGCAACGGTTCAAGCTCAAGTAAATCTTCGTGTTGTTTAGTTGTTGCCGGTATGGCGGCTTGGCAGAGGGGCCGACGTTCCGTCGGCCGCTAAACGGTTGTGCAATCCGCGCACATTCCGAGAGCTAAACGGTTGTGCAATCCGCGCATATTCCGGGAGCTAAACGGTTGTGTAATCCGTGCACATTTCGGGAGCTAAACTCGCTGGGAAATTGGCGCACATTCCGGGAGCTGTTAGCTCCCGGCTATAATCTTGTGGATTTTGCGGTTCGCGGACAAAACGCCATCATCCGTTACTGCGGCCGAGCTGAAATTATGGTGGTTTGTTTTTTTGTTTTGCGATAGAATGGTGGGCAACCATTCAGGAGATGGCCATCGTCTGGGGGCCATCTCCTTCTTCGGAGAATGATGGATCCATTGCCAGTCCGTGGATGGTTCCGGCGGCGAACCCATTGAACAGGAGATGAATCATGAAGCGGTTGCTGTTTCTGGGTGCGAGCGTGTGTCTTCTTGCCTCGGGCTGCGTTGATTCGGAGAATCCGCTTTCGGATCCGGAGACGGCAAAACCCGATGAGCGACTCGCGGGCATTTGGCGCGCGGTAGAAAAAGATAGTGTGACTTACTATCACGTCGGTCAGGCAGGAGATCAGTTTCCCAAGGGTGTGATTCGGGCAGTTTCGATTACGCACCAGCAGGGGCAGGTGAAGATGCTGGAATTTTTGCTCTTTCCGACAACGCTCGGAGACAAGCAGTATTTGAACGTTGTTTGGGCTTCGTGGCTGAAACAGCGGGAGAAATTCGAGAAAAAAGCGGATTGGAGCGTTGTGTCCTTCTATAACATCTGCCAATATCATGTGGATGGCGACAAGCTGTCGCTTAGAATCATTGACGGCAAGGCCAAGGAGCAAGCGATTAAGAGCGGCAAGATCAAGGGCGTCAAGAAAGAGAATTCCACGGAATATACTTTCACTGATACGACGGAAAATCTAGCTCGTTTCTTTACAGAGGCTGGCGATAGTCTGTTTACCGAAAAGCCAGTCGAGCTTGAACGGGTGAAGTTGGGTAAGGGGCCGTGAAGTGTGAGGGGGCGGGCATCGGTGTTCTTCGTTGCTAGCTACCACCGGTGCATCAATTTGGCAGAAGGGCCGACGTTCCGTCGGCGGCTAAACGGTTGTGCAATTCGCACATATTCCGAGAGCTAAACTCGCTGGGAAATCCGCGCACATTCCGGGAGCTGTTAGCTCCCGGCTATAATCTTGTGGATTTTGCGGTCTGCGGACAAACCGCCAAAATCCATTACTGTCCCCGGGCAGTATCTTGCTGTTGTAAAGAACCCAGTCTGGGGGTAGACTCTAGGCTTTTACGGCTTGGGGCCGTCTATCTTAGGATTTTTAGCTCTTGGAGGATTGCTCATGATTTCGCGTCGTGATTTTTTGGCGTCGTCGGCCGCTTTGGCGGTTGCGGGCAGTGCGGGATTGGCTTCGGCGGCGGATCCGAAGTTGCCGAAGGTGTTTTTTGACATGACGGCCGACGGGAAACCGCTGGGCAGGGTCGTGATCGAACTGCGTTCGGACGTGACGCCAAGGACGGCGGAGAATTTCCGCGCGCTTTGCACCGGCGAGAAGGGTTTTGGGTACAAGGGTTGTCCGTTCCATCGCATTATTCCCGGTTTCATGTGCCAGGGCGGCGATTTCACGCATAAGAACGGCATGGGCGGCAAGTCGATCTACGGCGGGAAGTTTGCGGACGAGAATTTCACGCTCAAGCATACAGGCCCGGGCATTGTGAGCATGGCAAATTCCGGCCCCGGCACCAACAGCTCGCAATTCTTCATTTGCACGACACCGACGCCTTTCCTCAACGGCAAGCACGTGGTATTCGGTTCGGTCGTCGAGGGCATGGACGTCGTGAAGAAGATGGAGAGCTTCGGCACGCGGTCGGGCACGCCGATGGCGAAAATCGTGATCGCCAATTGCGGCGAATTGAAGTAAGGCGGAATGCTGGCATTTATTGATGCTCAGGTAAATAATGTCGGGTAGCGATTGGCTAAAAACTCCTGTTTACCGGGCTTCCGTTGGTCGCCCTCCCGACATTGCTTATCTGAGACCCATTATGTTGCATGTGGCATGGAACCCGGCTGTGTGATTCAGATTCGAGATGTGTCGAAAAGCTTTCCCGGCGTGAAAGCGTTGGAGAACGTCTGTCTGGATGTACGGCCGGGTTCGGTGCACGCCTTGATGGGCGAAAACGGGGCCGGCAAGTCGACGCTGATGAAGACGCTCATCGGCTTGTACCAGCCCGACGGCGGCCATATTCTGTTTCAAGGCGCAAGCGTCCGGTTCCGCAATCCGCACGAAGCATTGCGGGCCGGCATCTCGATGATCCATCAGGAATTGTTGCCAATCCCTGATCTGACAGTGGCCGAAAACATCTGCCTGGGCCAGGAACCGACGTGTGGATTTCCAGGCTGGTTGGACCGCCGCGCGATGAACCGTAGGGCCGAGGAATTGCTCGGGCGGCTTGGCGTTGCGATAGCGCCTTCGCGCAAGATGCGGGAGTTGAGCGTTTCGGAGATGCAGACGGTGGAAATCGCCAAGGCGCTGGCGCACAATGCCGAGGTGATCATCATGGACGAACCGACCTCGGCCATCTCGGACCGCGAAGTCGATGCGTTGTTCGAGGTGATCGGCGATTTGAAGCGACGCGGGGTGGCTATTGTCTACATCTCGCATAAGATGGACGAGATCTTTCGCATTGCCGACACGATTACGGTGTTGCGCGACGGTCGTTATGTGGCCACGCACGACGCCCGGGATCTGGACCGCGAACGGCTGATTGCTTTGATGGTGGGGCGGGAGCTGGGCACGGAATTTCCGAAATCGTCCGTCACGATCGGCGAAACGGCGTTGGAGGTGCGAGGCCTGACTCGCGAGGGCAAGTTCCGGGATGTCAGCTTTCAAGTGCGTCGTGGCGAAATTCTGGGCATCGCAGGCCTGATGGGCGCGGGGCGGACGGAATTGGTCAGTGCGATTTTCGGTTTGGCGCCGGCTGAGGCGGGCGAAATCCGCATCAGTGGGCAGCCTGTTAAAATCGCATGTCCACGCGATGCGATTCAGCATGGCATCGGCATGGTTTCCGAGGACCGCAAGCAATATGGTCTTGTGCCGATGATGTCGGTGAAGGAGAACGTGACGCTGGCGAATCTGCGGCGTTACTGTCGCGGAGGGTGGATTGAGCGTCGGAAGGAAAACATCGCGGCCGACGAGCAGATCGGGATTTATTCGATCAAGGCGCGCGATCGGAACCAAACAGCCGGCAGTTTGAGCGGCGGCACGCAGCAGAAGATCGTCGTGGCGAAAGCCTTGTTGACGGAGCCGGATGTGTTGATCTTGGATGAGCCGACGCGCGGGATCGACATTGGCGCGAAGAGCGAGATTTATGCAATCATCGCCAATCTGGCCGCGGAAGGCAAGGCGATCATCATGGTTTCGTCGGAATTGCCCGAGGTGCTTGGGCTAAGTCATCGGATATTGGTTATGTGCGAGGGCGTTGTTACAGCGGAATTAGATCCGCGACGAACCACGCAGGAAGAGGTTTTGCATTATGGCATGCCCCGGTAAGACAAACAGCGTTCGTGCATGGTTGGGCCGCTACGGTCTTGTGCTTGCGCTGGCGGCGATTGTAATTGTATTGTCGGTTATCAAGCCGATATTTCTGAACCACACGAATCTGATCAACGTGGTGCGGCAGATTTCGATCAATGGCATCTTGGCTGTCGGCGTGACGTATGTGCTTTTGACGGGCGGGGTGGATCTATCGCTGGGCTCCGTCGTGGCGCTTGCGGGCGTTGTTGCGGCCTGTTTTGCGCATCCGGGGCAATATCCGACGATCGTGCCCATCGTGATGGGCATATTAGCCGGGGCATTGTGTGGGACGGCCAATGGGCTGGTCGTTACGAAGGGCCGCGTGGCGCCTTTCATTGTTACGCTCGGCATGATGACCATCGCCCGGGGGTTGGCATTGCTGATATGCAACGGCAAGCCGATTTCGAATCTCAGCAAGGAGTTCATGTGGCTTGGCGGCGGCGATGTTGTCGGGATCCCGGTTCCGATTCTTGCGTTTTTTATCATTGCGGCGGTCTCGTATGTTTTTCTGAAGAACATCCGATTGGGGCGTTATATCTACGCAGTGGGCGGCAATGAAAACGCGGCGCGGGCGTCGGGCATCAACGTTGACGGCGTCAAGCTGTTCGCCTATGCCATTTGCGGAGCGATGGCCGGTTTGGCGGGCGTCGTGCTGGCGTCGCGCGTTACGACAGGGCAACCCAACGCCGGCGTTGGCTACGAGTTAGACGCCATTGCGGCCGTTGTGATCGGCGGCACGAGTCTTTCGGGCGGCGTCGGCAGCGTCGGCGGGACCGTGCTTGGCGCGCTTCTGATGGGTGTGATCAACAACGGGCTCGACCTGTTGAACGTCTCGTCCTACTACCAGCAGATCGTCAAAGGAATTATCATAGTAGGTGCGGTATGGCTCGACCAACGTCAAAAGGAATCATCGTGAAAACGAATTGCCCTGCGTATATAAGCGGTGTCGGAACAAAACTTGCGGCCGTGTTGGTTTGTCTTGTGCTGGCGAGTTGCAACCGGCAGGAATCGCCGGAAGGGAAGCAGCTCGATGGTCAGAAGAAAATCGTGATCGGCGTTTCGCTGTTGAACCTTTCGAGCGAGTTTATCGTGATGCTCGATAAGGCGATGGAGGCCAAGGCTGCGGAATTGGGCGTTACGCTGATCGTGAACGATGCGCAGCGCAGTGCGGAAAAACAGATCCAGCAGGTGGAAAGTTTTATTGCGCAGAAGGTCGATGCGATTATTTTGAATCCTTGCGAGAGCGAGGCCAGTTCACCGGCGGTCGATAAGGCGCTGGCGGCCGGTATTCCGATCATCAATTTCAATTCCGAAACCCGTTCCGAACCAACGGCCTTTGTTGGATCGAAGGATGAAGAATCGGCGCGGATCGCCATGCTCTATATCGCCAAGCGGCTGGGCGGCAAGGGCAATGTTTTGATGATGCACGGATTCATGGGCCAGGCAGCGCAGATCCGTCGCGAGCGCGGCGCTAAGGCGGTCTTGGCGGAAAACCCCGGCTTGACGTTGCTGGCCGATCAGACGGCCGAATGGGACCGCGCGAAGGCGATGACGCTGATGGAGAATTGGATCCAATCCTATGGCGACAAGATCAACGCTGTGTTTGCACAGAACGACGAGATGGGCATGGGCGCGCTGATTGCCTTGGAGCAGGCCAAGCTAAAAGACAAGGTCGTCGTGGCGAGCGTCGATGCGATTGCCGATGCTTTGCTGGCGGTGCATGACGGCCGGCTGGACGCCACGGTGTTTCAAGACGCGGTCGGCCAAGGCGGCGGAGCGGTGGAAACGGCCGTCAAGATTGTTAAGAAACAGCCCTATGAAAAAAAGGTTTTCCTGCCGTTCCAAGAGGTGACGAAGGAGAACGTGGAGAAGTATCGCAATTAGCACTTGATGGCGGGCCATCGCTAAAGCTCGACCCGCCCTACGCATGTTGGGGCGTTCAACCGCTTAATCGACTTTCACGCGGCCGAAACAGGTGAGGCACATGTCGTCGCTTTGGGGACGGAAGCCGACGAATTGTTTGACGTCGTCGAGAATGCGACGGCCGAGCGGGCGTATGCGAGGGATGTCGGAGCCGATGAGGGTTAATAATCGCTGCGAGCCGTAGAGCTCGTCTTTGCCGTTCATGGCTTCGGTGATGCCGTCGGTGTAAAGAATGACAGACTCGCCGGGCTCCAACGGGAAGACGCAGGGAACATAGTCCACATTGGCATCAACGCCGAGCGGCAAGCGGGTTTCGGCATCGGCGACGGCGCTGACATTGCCCGGCCCTCGACGCAGAAGCGGGGGCAAGTGGCCGGCGTTCACTACGGTGACTTCATGGCGGCGCGGATCGAGGACGGCCAGGACCATGGTGACGAAGCGGTCGTCCCAGCCGCTTTCGCAAAAATCGCGATTGAGCCGACCGACGGCCGTGGCGGGCGAAGGTTCGCTGGCCAAGCAGTAACGGGTTTCGGCCGAGAGTTTGGCCATGAGCAGCGAAGCGGAAATGCCTTTGCCGGAAACGTCGGCGACGACGACGGCCAACCGCCCGCCGGGCAGTTCGACGTAGTCGTAATAGTCGCCGCCTAGCTGGTTGGCCGGTTCGTAGAATTCGAAGAAATCGTATTCGGGAATGCGCGGCGCGGCGAAAGGGAGGAACCCGCGTTGCACTTCATGGGCGACGGCCAGCTCGCGTTTCAGGGCCTGATCGCGCATGGCCGACTCGTGCAATTGGGCGTTTTCGATTGCGACGGCCGCCTGACAGGCCACGCTCACCAAGACGTCGAGATCGTTTTGTTGGAAGCGGTTGCGATGGTCGAGCGTGTCGATTTGGATGACGCCCATGGATGTGCCGTCGCGGCTGACCAGCGGGGCGCACATCATCGAGCGGATGTGGAAATCGACGATGCTTTCGGCCATGTCGAAGCGAGCGTCCGAGGCGGCGTCGGCCGACAGGATGGCCTCTTTACTTGTCATCACGCTGTTGACGATCGTGCGGCTGATGCGAACGCTTTGCGAGTCTTCGGAGCGGCGATATTTAACCGCTTTGGGGATCAAGCGGCCGGTGGCTGGATCGCGTAGAACGATGAAGCCGCGGTCGGCTTGAAGAAAGATGGCGAAGAGACTGTCGAGCAGCTTAG
The DNA here is from genome assembly GCA_964458015.1 of uncultured Planctomycetaceae bacterium. Taxonomy (GTDB): domain Bacteria; phylum Planctomycetota; class Planctomycetia; order Pirellulales; family Thermoguttaceae; genus CAYWGR01. Next base: position 10,384 of record CAYWGR010000085.1, on the reverse strand, counting down.
GCAACACTTCGGCCACGCCGAGCGCTTGGCCCAGGTGGCGGCTGATTTCGAGCAGGGCTTTCAGTTTCGCTTCGGTGTTTACTTCCAAACGCAGGCCGGCCGCACTCGATGTGATATTCAGTTTCGACATGATCGTCGAATTGTCGGTCGGCTGCTGTTCGTCGTCGACGATGAGGTCTTCGGCCGATGTATCGCTGCGTCGCGGCGGCGGGGGCGTAATGTTCAGCTCGGGCGGGCCAAGGTGAAAGACGAACGAGAGATCGCAGATGCCGACCTCGTCGTTGTCGCTTAAAAGTTGACGTTGGGAGACCTGGCGACCGTTGAGGAACGTACCGTTGCGGCTATGCAGGTCTTCGAGATAGTATTTTCCTTCGGCGTTGAGGATTCGGGCGTGTTGCCGGCTGACGGAGACCGATTCGAGAACGATATCGCAAGCGGGGTGTCGGCCAAGGACGACCGAAGCCCCTTCGAGCGGGAATAATTGTCCCGGATTCAGACCTTCCAGCGCTCGCAATACGGCCATAGAGACACCCCCCAAGTGAGCCTAGTCAACGAATGTATTTGATTCTAGGGCAGGGGCAATAGAGTCGTCAACCACCCAATTTCCGAGAAGCTGTAAGTGCTGTCGGCTAATAAGTTAAGAGCAGCTAGGGGGGCTGGCGTGGGGTGCAGTTTGGGAGCGTTGCTGAAGCTCGATGTGGCGTTCCGAAGCCGGAGCTTCGGAACGAGAAAAAGCTTCGGAACGAGAATACAATACTACTTGGCGATGGGCGCAGCGGGAGCGGGAGTGGGGCTTGGGTTTGCGTAAGGAATTGTGGCGGAGGAGGAGGTGCAAGGGGGTGTGCAAGGCACGGGATTGCCGCAAGGTTGGATCCAGCGGGGGCACCAGCGATTGGCGTAATGTGCTTGGCCGAAGGCGTCCCAGAAAGCTTCGACCTGGGCGCGACGGTCGCAGTAGCCTGCCCAGACATTGTCGCAGCAGCGGCGGTTGGTTTCGCAACAGCCGGGTGCGAGGGAATGCCCGCAGGGGGAGGAACAGGCTTCGGCCGCGAACCCTTGTTGAGGCATTTTGCCGCGATTGCAGGCGGCGCAACCCGCTTGAGCGGCAGTGACTTGGCCGATAATTCCAAAAAAGACGACGGCAGCGATCCAGCAAGTGCTACGCATGGGAATACTCCTACTGTTAATCCCCCTATTCTTCTTTTTCGGACGTTGGCAACCGGTGTTTGCTTAAAAAATACGGTTCATGGTATGCGAATTCTTCGCCTTGGGGCCGACAGTGTCGATTGAATCGGGTCTGTGGCGGGCAGTATTGGCCTACGTATCCTGCAATAGACACCTTGGGGCGGTTGCTCTATAATGGAAGTACAAATGATGAAAAGGGTGCGGCGTTTTGTTGGCGTTGCAGGTTATTTGTTTTGGATGGTCGGGCCGCCATCCGGTTAATCGCATTGCGATTCCGGAGGGTACTATGGATTCAGAGAATTCCACAGCCAGTGGTCCCGGCGGCTGCTTGGTACGCATCTTTTGGATGGTGGTTGGGAATTTTGCCCTTGTGTTGACGGCCGTGCAGATTGGTCAGAGCCACACCGGTTTTTCTTTGACCGGATTTGATCTTCTCTTTTGGGCGATTGCTGTTGCTCTGCCCTTGGCACGATACTTTGATATTCGTTACCTTCAAGGCCAGACCGCAGACAGCCGACCGGCGACGATGGATGATTGGCGTCGGTATGCGGCCGCGGTGATGGGTGCTTCTTTGCTGCTCTGGCTTGGGGTGCATTTGCTGTTTTGAGCAGGCATCCGAAGAATCTCGTTGGCGTATTGGGACTTGTATGGGTCCAAGTAGATTCTTTGCTACGCTCAGAGTGAATGCTTTGGGCGACATGACTGCTTTGGGCAAATTTGCAGTTCTCCTGAGCAGGCAAAGAGTATTCTTGCCGTAATTTGGCGAGTCTTCTATAATTCCGTCCACACTTGTCTTTTCTTGCTCTCAAGCCGTGGAGGAACATTATGAGCGTACTCAAGGAATTTCGCGATTTCGCCATGCGCGGCAACATGGTGGATATGGCGGTAGGTATTGTGATCGGGGCGGCTTTCGGCAAGATCGTTACATCGCTGGTGAACGACATCGTGATGCCGCCCATCGGCATGTTGCTCGGGCGAGTTGATTTCTCGAATCTCTCAGTCACGATCCAAGAGGCAACGAAGACGGCGAAGGCCGTCACGATCAACTACGGCCTGTTCATCAACAATGTGATCGATTTCGTGATCGTGGCGTTCTGCATTTTCGTGGTTATCAAGCAGATGAATCGGGTCAAGCTGCTGCCGTCGAAAGAATCGACGACCAAGACGTGCCCACGATGCCAATCGACGATTTCGAATAAGGCCACGCGATGCGCGTTTTGCACGTCGGAACTGGAGAGCTAGACGGCCGGGCCGGTTGTGGCGATTTTGTCGATTGTGCTGTTGTGAAATTTCCTCTTGATTGGGCAGTAAGCTACTGTCTTATAGGAGGTATGCCATGACCGAAACGAACCAAGCGACGCCGGAGGCGGGGTCGCCGAGCGATGTATGTTCCGCGGCCGAGGCTTTGAACCGCGCCAAGGCGGAATTTGAGAAAGCCCAGGCGTTCTACGATAGTGTTCGCCGCCAGGCGTCGGAGCAGTTGAAGTCTGTCCGCGAGACGAGCGTGGGCGACGTGATCGACGGGACGCTGAAAACCGTGAAGCGTTATCCCGGCACGAGTTTGACGATTGCCGCATTGATTGGATTTTATTTGGGGCGGCTTTTCCGGCGTTAATTATGTGCATACCGTGCAAAGAAGACGATCTTCAGGGCCGCAAGCGAGAGCTGCGTTTGCGGATCGGGCGTTCGCGCCGCAGGATGAATCGTCGGCTGCGAGGTACGCGCGATCGGGCCAAGGAATTGCTTTCGTGGCGAACCTACGTCGTGCGTTATCCTGCCTGGGCGTTGGCGGCGGCCCTGGGCACGGGCTGGGCGGCTTCGGTCGGCTTGAAACCGTCGGTATGGTCGCGCTGGCTGGGGCTTGCGTTGGTTCGGCACGGATTGGGCGGGATTCAGCGGCGATTGTGGGCCGATATACAACGAATATGGACGGATTCGACGCCGGAAAAGTGAGCTTGTCACGATGAAAGATCCCAAAGAACAACCATTGCTGGCCAACCTTCGTGCGGAGCTTGGGCTATTGGGCCGCGAGTTGCGAGAAATGGCGGCCGCGCGGTGGGAGCTTGCGCGGTTGGAATTGTTGGCTGATTTGCGGAGTGCAAAACGGTTGGCCATCACGTGGTTGGTCGCGGTGATTCTTATATTAACCGCGTTGCCATTGTTGGCCGTTGCGGCAGCGGAATTGTTGGACGGCTGCTGGGGGATTGCCCGGGCTGGATGGCTGTTGATTGCGGCCGGAGCTTTTTTTCTCTTCGCTTTGGCCGGTGGGTATTTTGCATGGCGTCGCTTCTGCCGCCGTTTCGTCGGCTTGCGCGAGACGCTCGAAGAGCTTCGGGAAGATAGGATTTGGTTTCGGGAAACCGATGATCCATAAAGCCTAGAGCTTGGCGGCGGCAATTGCGCGGCGGATGGTTTCGCGCATCAATTCGGCGGGCGCTGCTTGGCCCGTAAATAGCTCGAATTGCAATCCTGCCTGGCGAACGAACATATCAACGCCGGTAATTACGGTGCAGTTGCGGTTGCGGGCTTCTTTTACCAATAGCGTGTTCTCGGGATTGTAGACCACGTCGAACACGATCATCGAAGGCCGCAGATGGTGTTTTTCGAACGGCGATTCGTCCACGTTCGGATGCATTCCGACCGGAGTGCAGTTGAACAACAGGTCGGCCGTGACGGAATGCCGGGCAGACCATTCGATCGAGCGGCAATCGAATCGCTGGGCCAAGGTTAAAGCCTGCCGGGCGAGGCCGTCGGTGATGACGACGTTGACGCCGCGGCGCGTCAGTCCGTAGACGATGGCTTTGCCGACGCCGCCGGCGCCCAGGACGAGGGCGGTTTTGCCCTTGAGTTTTTCCTCGGCTTCGGCCGGGCCGCCGACCGCGTCTTCGAGGCTATCCATGGCGGCGCGGTAATCGGTGTTGTACCCGAATCGTTTGGCGGATTGGAAGACAACCGTGTTGGCGGCGCCGATGCCGCGGACAGCGCCGTCGGCCTCGGTGAGTTTTTTCACGACTTCTTCTTTGTGTGGGATGGTGACGCTTAGCCCGCGAATGTCGAGCAATGCGGCGTCGTCGATGAAGCGGGAGAGGTCTTCGCGCGGTACGCGGATCGGCACGTAGACCTTGTTCAGCTTGAAATGTTGGAAGCCGGCATTATGGATCTGCGGGCTGAGGCTGTGTCCGATCGGATCGGCAATGACGCCGTAGACTTCCGTCTCGGCGTTGATGCGGTCGTAGTTAAAAATCTCGGTCATCTGCTGGAAGCTGAGTTGGCCCGGGGCCAAGGCGCGCTCGTGATGGAATGTGGCGTAGGTGAACGGCGCGCCGAACTTGCCTGCGAGGATTCGCGAGAATGTGCCGATATCGCCCATGCAGAAACCAATGGTGGGCACTTTGCTGCGGCGGGTCAGTTCGAGCATTCGCAGATTGTCGTGCGGATGGTTGGCCATCGTGGCGATTTTAACGATGTCGGGATCGAGTTCGCAGAGACGGCCGTGGATTTCGTCGAGATTATCGGGCGTTTTGCGGAAGTCGTGGAAACTGATGATCCGCTTGGTGCGACCGAATCGCGGGATGGAAGCAGCCACATCGTCTTCGAGATCGATGTATTCGACACCCTCGGCGATGGCCGTTCGCAAGAGGAGCAAGCGTTGTTCTTCGGTGCCCGGGAATTTGCCGCCGTCGGCAGGGCGTCGGCAGGTGATAACGACTGGGCAGGGGCGATCGGTGACCAACCGCTTAATGTTTACGTCGCCGTTGATGTAGTCTAATCGCAATTCGACCAGCTTGGCTCCTTGTTCGACCAAGTGACGATGTTCGGCGATAACGTGTCGATGTCGGCCGCGGCCAATGCTGACGCAAATCATGGGAGGGATGGGGGATTAGGGATTAGGGATTAGCTGCAACATCTACACGGTGTTGCAATGCCAAGTCCACGTCTCAATTGTGACCGATAAAGCCGGAAAAATCAAACCCACCGGTCGTCGGCTAGGCGGTCCATCGGGCATCGGCCAGAACGACGGAGGTTTCGACCTGTCGTTCGGGAATTCGCCAATAAGTGCGTAAAAGGCGGTTTTTTTCGACTTCGGGCAGCAGGCGATAGCCGTTGCGTTGGTAGAAAGCGATGGCCCAAACGGCGTCGGCCCAGGTGCCGATCAAGATCGGTTTTGAGACTGCCGATTCGAGATGTTTGAGCAATTGGGTGCCGATGCCGCCTTTTTGCCGCCCGGCGCGAACGTAGGCATGTCGGATCAGGAACACGTCGCCGCGATCTTGAATGCCCATGACGCCGGTGAGTTGGCCGTCTTCTTCGTAGCCGGAAAACTGAACGCCTTCGGCGATCTCGGTTTCCAATTCTTCCAGCGGCATATAAGGCTCGTGCCAGCGGTCGGCGGGAATGATGCCTCGGTAGGCTTGGGCCGCCTCGTTGATGATCTCGAACATCGCGGGGATGTCGGCAGTTGTGCAGGGACGGATCATATATGACCTCTAAATTCGCTTGAACTGTTTGTCCAATTCTTCGCGGGTGAAGACCAGCGCCGTGGGGCGGCCGTGGGGGCAATGGTGGGCGTCGACGACGAGGTGACGCTGCTGCAAGAGCGAGGCAATCTCCTCGGGGGCGAGATGGTCACCGGCTTTGATGGCGGCTTTGCAGGCGATAGTGTGCAACAGTTCGTCGAGCAAGTCGCGAGGATCGGGCTGTTTACCTTCGGCAAGAATTCGCTCCAAAATCGCCCGCAAAACTTCGCAAGGGCTCATGTTGGCCAACATGGCGGGATAGCCGGCGATTAACAGCGTGTTGCCGCCGAATGGCTCGATCTTGACGCCGAGCTCGGCCAACAGATCGCGATTTTCCAACGCCGCGGCGGTTTCGGCGGGGCTAAGATCGACCGGCTCGGGCACGAGCAGATTCTGTGTTTCAATACGGCCTGCCGTGACGCGCTCACGCAAGTGTTCGTACAAGATCCGCTCGTGCAGGGCATGTTGGTCGATGATCGTCACGCCTTCTTCGGTCTCGGTAACGAGGTAGCGGTTGTGGATCTGGAGCGCGGAAGGCGGCGGTAGGGGGCTAGGAGATTGGGGGCGGGGGGCGGGGGAGTATAAGGGATTGGGAATTGGGGATTGGGAATTTGTTTCGCTAATCGCATTTTCTCTCTCCTCTTCCGTTTCCTTTCTATCCGTCAGTCTTAAGCCCTGAACCCCGAACCTTGGACCTTCGGTGCTAGTTGCCGCCCACTGACCACTAGCCATTTTCTCGGCGACCTTGCCTTTGGCCCAATCGACTAATTGCTGGCGCATGTGAAATGCCTGATCGGCATCGTGGCCCGCGGTCGAGTCGGCGTCGGGCGTGTGGACATGCGTGTTCAGATCGGTGGTAAGGAATTTGCCGCGCAGCGCGGCGAGCAATTGGCTATAGAGGCGGCCGGAATCTTGGAAGCGAACTTCCAATTTCGTGGGATGCACGTTGACATCGACCAGTTCGGGCGGCATCGACATCGCCAGGAAGGCAATCGGTTGACGGCCGACCAAGAGCAGGCCGCGATAGGCTTCGCCCAAGGCGTGTTGCAAGGCGCGGTCGCGGATGTGCCGGCCGTTGAGAAAAAAGTATTGCATCCGGTTGTGGCTGCGGCTTTGGCTCGGGTGGGCTGCATAGCCGGAGAGCTTCACATCGTCCTCAACGCTTTCGACCCAGATCAAGCTATCGGCTAATTCGCGGCCGAAGCACATGGCGATGCGGTCGAGCCAGCCGTCGCCGGCGGCCATCTCGAAGACCATTTTGTCGTTGTGCCGCAACGTGAAATGGACGTGCGGCGAAGCCAAGGCGATGCGCGTGAATGCTTCCGACACGTGGCCGAACTCGGTGGCGGTGGTACGCAAAAACTTGCGTCGCACAGGCGTGTTGAAAAACAGATTGTGGACTTCGATCGATGTGCCTACCGGGCAGCCGCAGGGGGCCGGCGCGGTGAGAATGCCGCCGGTCGCTTCGATCTCGGCGCCGCCGGGGCTGGTGGGCGTGCGGCTGCGCAAAACGAGTCGGCTTACCTCGGCAATCGAAGCCAATGCTTCGCCGCGGAAGCCGAGCGTGCCGACGCGGAACAGGTCGTCGGCCTCGGTCAGCTTGCTCGTGGCGTGGCTTGCCAGCGCCAGCGGTAGTTCTTCCATCGGGATGCCGCCGCCGTTATCGACGACGCGGACGAGTTCCAGGCCGCCTTGGGCAACCGAAACATCGATGCGCGTCGAGCCCGCGTCGATGGCGTTTTCCATCAACTCTTTCACGACGCTTGCCGGACGTTCGATCACTTCGCCGGCGGCGATTTTATTGATCAGGCTTTGCGAAAGTTGGTGGATGGGAGGCATAAGGATTCCAAAAGACGATACATATTACAGAAGACGAAGAAGACGCACGAAATACGATCGCAGTTTTTGTAACCACAGATAAACACAGATTAACACGGATTGTTATCGTGGCATTGCTTTTTCGCGGCATTTCTATGATCCGTGTTCATCCGTGGTTTCTTCTTTAGATTCTCCTTGTTGATTAATGAACGTTATGTTTCCAGAATGGCATGAACAATGGCGTCGCCCATTTCTTTCGTGCCGACGATCTTGTCGCCTTTGTTAGCGATGTCGCCGGTGCGGAGGCCTTGGGCCATTACTGTTTCAACGGCCGATTCGATTGCGCAGGCGGCTGCCTCTTGTTTCAACGAATGACGCAAGAGCATGGCTGCGGAAAGAATCTGCGCGATGGGATTGGCCAAACCCTTGCCGGCGATGTCGGGCGCGGAACCGCCGGCGGGTTCGTAGAGGCCGAAGCCGCCGCCGTTCAAGCTGGCGGAAGGCAACATGCCGATCGACCCGGTCAGCGCGGCCAATTCGTCGCTCAAAATGTCGCCGAACATATTGCCGGCCAGCATTACGTCGAACCGGTGCGGATCGCGCAGCACTTGCATCGTGGCGTTGTCAATATACAGGTGATCCAGCGCGATGTCGGGATACTGCTTTGCCACTTCTAAAACGATCTCACGCCAAAAGACCATCGACGTGAGGATGTTGGCCTTGTCAACCGAGGTGACGTGTTTTTTCCGTGCGGCGGCCAGTTGGAATGCGATATGCGCGATCCGCTCGATCTCGCCGCGGGTGTAGACCATTGTATCAAAGGCCTTTTCCGTAGCGCCTGAACCCTCGCGGCCTTTGGGGCCGAAGTAGGCGTCGCCGGTCAATTCGCGAATGCAGAGGATGTCGAAGCCGCGGCTTGCGATTTCGGGCTTCAACGGGCACTGGGCCGAAAGCCTTGGATCGAGCTTGGCGGGGCGAAGATTGCAGAACAACTGGAAATGTGCTCGAAGAATCAGCAGCGACCCACGTTCAGGCTGCTGCGCCGGCGGCAGCGATTCCCATTTCGGACCGCCGACCGAGCCGAACAAGATAGCATCGCTTGATTCACATATTTTCAACGTTTCCGGCGGCAATGCACAGCCGTGCCGGTCGATGGCCACACCGCCGACATCGGCGTACTCGTAGGTTAAAGAAAGGCCGAAGCGTTTTTGAACGGCATCGAGTGCCTTAATGGCTTCGGCCATTACTTCAGGGCCGATGCCGTCTCCGGGGAGGATTGCGATTTTATTTGTCTGGATTGTCATTTCATGCGGATCGGGGTAAGTAGTTGAAAATCAATTATCTTCACCAATCAGGTGTAGTTGTTTGTCCGTGGAAGAATTGCCAATTTTTTTTCCTTTAAGATTGCGAATATCAATAACCGCGCCAAACGGGCAAAAAACAGAAAAGAATCGGTCAAAGGATTTCCCCCAATAGACCATAGCACAAGACATCGGTGCTCCTTTGCCACCATTTTTCCCATTTACGAGGAATTTCAGTCGCGTATCATAGAGAAAACATACTCCTGTAGCTTGGCCAAAAACGAAGTTTTTCCAGTGTCCGGTATTGGTGGCTACGGGAACGAGAGCAAGAACCTCTGAATGAAATTCATGGTGCGCCGCAGCGCACTTGCGTAACCAGTGTTTGATCGAGGTTCCGTGTTCCTTGTCAATGCCATAAGGCGGATTAACATAGATGGTGTAAAAATTCCAAGACTCGTGAAGGCCATCGTGTACGGGAAGCTGATATTCCGTTTTGGCATGCACAATGGAATATTCATTGGAACAAGGGTCGAGGTCGATTTGCCCACCGAAGAACTTTCGGACGGCATCAACATATTTCTCCGGAGTTCCCCACTCCTGACTAACGGTGTTGATTTTTCGTCCTGCGGTCATGAGTGAATCTCCACCCAGTTTTTCTTCCTAAGTGTGTTAAGTTCGGCTCGCAGGACGGAAAGTTTCTTTTCAGCGGGGGTGATGATGTTGAACCAACCTTCGATTGCCTTTATGTTGGTTAAGAAATACGACTGCAATGCTGCATCGGCGGTTAATGCAATTTTAACCTTCGTAAATTGATTGAACCCTTTCTTTCCGGTATAGCTTGCTAGAAAAGCGTCTCTGGTGGGCACGAGCTCTTTCTTGGGATTCAAAAGAACTTCGTCAATGAATTGTGCGATGCCGGCGTCGGTTAGAAACAGCAACCAGTCGTATGACTGAGCGAGGACTTTTAGTTCCTTGTTGTGATTCTCGAATGTGAACCAGTTGCCGTGATTGCTGACCACGCCAATAGTCAGCACGAATTGCGAAAGAAGCCCCGGATCGTCTGATGCTATAATCTCAGCAAGCAGTGAATAGTATTCTTCGCATCGAAGCGAGCCGTCCTTTAGTTGGATGATTCCGCCCATTCGGCCATCAGCGAAGCGAATTTTTTGTAGAGCGGAAATGGTTCTGGCGACATAGGCGCCTTGCTTTGCCTTTTCGATTGTTTGCGGCCCTTTTTTCATGCCTTCCTCAACCCCGACTCGTTTACATTCGAGGATGGCGAAGGGACGCCGGAGCAAAGATGTCACAGTATAATGTCCCTGCTCTTCCTTGAGGTCATCTAAATAGGCGTTCACGAACCAATCGCCAATGTCGTAAATAGTGCATGCGTTGCGGAGGGTTAAATCTTTGGCAAGCAAGGTATTTGATTTTGTCGAGCCAAGTGGAATTGTGAATACTGCGGAATCACAATTCTTCGCAATTTTCGTTGCTGTCAATGGAAGTGAGTTTCGACGGAATTCCACTTTTTGCAGGCACGTTACCGGGTGGAGACTATATTCGACG
>CAYWGR010000084.1:0-23452 GCA_964458015.1 uncultured Planctomycetaceae bacterium | reverse complement strand
AAAAAAGCATGGAATCCGGTGTTTTCTACTTGACAATTAAGACAGTCGCTCACCCTAACCCTTTTCGCGTGGAATTTCTCAGATGATGGCGGGGCGTCCAATGGCACCCCCCAGAAAGAAGTAGATTTCGTGACTTCTAGAGATACAAAACCCCTCTTTGATACGGCATTTTTGTCTTTTTCCAGGTATTCCGGGATCGACTTGTCAACTGTGGGGTTGTTAGGTAAACTATGTGATTCACCCCATTTGTAGACAGCGGGGAGCAGTAGGATGGGATGTCTTCCAAGGGGCGTCTCTTCCCGTTGCAGTTTGCTTGGGATGGAAGTCGATAAGTCCTTTCTAGTTGGGGATTTGCCAGCGTAGCTTCAATCGGCAGAGCACCGCATTCGTAATGCGGGGGTTAAGGGTTCGACTCCCTTCGCTGGCTCTTTTGATTTGCATTGTCAGAGGAGTAGTTTCGATGCTGCAAACGGTAGAATTTGATCTCAAACAATCAGTCCTTCTGAACGACACATTTGGCCCGCGCGAAGTGCGGCAGATGCAAGATGCCGTCAGCCGAGATTTCTCGCAATACGCAGTGTTGCGCGATGCCGTCGGCCAACTGCAAACGCGCGAAGATCATACGCCTGCCAGCCGAGTTCGGCTTGGCGTGTGTCTGTATCTTTTAGGGCGCTACTATCGTGCCATCGAGGTGCTCAAGCAGGCCGACGGCGGGGCTATGGCCCATTTCTACTTGGCTAAGAGCCATTTCGCACGGCAAGAATACGTCGAGGCCATCGAAAGCTACCGCGCTGCCGAGCGAGCCGGCTACGACGCGGGTGAGTGCACCTTGGGTCGGGCCGAGGCCTTGCGTTATTCCGGTGATCCGAATGCCGCTCTGGCGGCCTTGGATTCGCTATCCGGTGCCATCGAGCAGACGGCCGAGTATTTGGCCCAACGCGCTGCCACCGTGGCCGCCCTTGGTGGAAACCCCGCGGAAGTCGTCGCTCTTTTCACGCGTGCTGTCGAAGTCGATCGTAACCATCCCGGCGCTTTGTTCGGTTTGGCCTTGGAAAACGACCGTCACGGCAACGACGATACGGCGATGGAATTGTACAAACGGGCCGTCGATCGCTTGCCTGCCCACATCGGTTCGCTGATGAACTTGGGGCTGCTTCTGGAAGACCGCGAGCAATACGAAAAAGCCGCCCAGTGCTACCAGCGCGTGTTGGACGTTTATCCCGATCATGCCCGCGCCGCCTTGTTCTTCAAGGATACCGAAGCGTCGCACGAGCAATGCTACGACGAAGACGCCCAGAAGAAACGCGACCGCATGGGTCAGGTGTTCAATATCCCGGTCACGGATTTCGAGCTTTCCGTCCGCAGCCGCAACTGCCTGCAAAAGATGGGCATCATGACGCTCGGCGATCTTTGCCGCTGCACCGAGCAGGAATTGCTGGCCAGCAAGAATTTCGGCGAGACCAGCCTTGTCGAAATCAAGGAAATGCTCGCCACGAAGGGACTCCGCTTGGGCCAATACGCCCAAGAGCGACAAACCATCGAGGCGATCGAGCCCGAGGAACTTTCGCCCGACGAACAGGCCTTGCTGGCTCGCCCCATCTCCGAGTTGAACCTCTCGGTTCGTGCCCGCAAGTGCATGATCCGCTTGGCGATCAATACGCTCGGCGACCTCGTCCGCCGCACCGGCGACGATCTGTTGGAGTGCAAGAACTTCGGCGTGACCAGCTTGAACGAAGTCCGCGAGAAGCTCACGGTCCTCGGAATCAAACTTCGCGGCGAGTAGAGCTCCTGATCTCCCCGGCGGAAATACATCTCGCGGAAACGTCGAGAGACGGCGACTTCCAGCGGCCGCGCTTCCGTTCCATAGGTTATGCCTCAGCATGACGCTGGAACGAGTGCAAAAAACAATAGGGTGCTATGCCCACATGCCTTTGCGGCATCATGGGCAGTCGCCCCATGTCGTTTGGGTAGACGCTCTGATGCGGTTCCCAATTCAAAGCGGTTTTTTCATTAGTCGAAGCTACTTTTTCCCTTGATTTTTCTTGGGATGGTTTTCCCGCCACGCTTTGTGGGCTTTCTTGAACTGATCCAGGTTCATCCCCGTTATGTTATCCTTGGTCGTGGTGCCGCCCAGGGAGGCCAGTTCTTTGTAGAACGTACCGGCCTTGGCTTCGCCTTTTCCTTCGTGGGCTGCTTTATGAAAGGCCACGAATTCTTGCTCCGTCAAAATACCGTCGTGGTTTGTGTCCATCTTATCGAAGCGTTCCGACAAGGAGGGCTTCTTCGGTGCGTCTTTTTTCTCCTGGGCAGACGCTTGGACTGTCATCAAACTCGCCAAGACCAGGCTCAACAAAAACATGCCGATTCGCATACGAAACTCCTTCTCTGTGGGGGGCAACAAGATTCAAAGTAAAAATGACTCTCTGTCGCGTCTCTAAGAGCCAAAGATAGCGAGGCTCACTCCTCGATAAACCCAAAACAAGCCTAAAGTAATAGCCTCGCCAATCATAAGCAATAGAAGACTCAACATAGATATTAACCCCGGCGAATCCGGAAAGTTCTGTCTGAATGTTGTGGGGAATGCTGAATCAAAACGAGCCAAGGGGGGGCAAGCCACTTCCTAATAGGTGTGTAAATCGGCTACAATCTTATTATTATTGCGTCCTGCATTGCTAATGAACCGTTCTGCGGCCAATAAGTTCGGCAAGCTCGGTTGAAACAGCCGTGTTTGTGGTTGAATTTGGAACATTGGCAACGTTGGTATCAATAACTTCCACCCAACATCGCGATAACGGCAGGAATTGCACCATGAGGGATGGGGAGAGGCAGCCAAGTCAGGCTCTTGTCGAGCACCTTCCGGATAATACCTTGCGGACCTTGATGGACGCCAGTCCCGAGTCCATTGTGTTGCTCGATACGAACGAAACCATTCTTTTTGCCAATAACACGGCAGCCCGTCGGCTTGGTACGACCGTGGATAAGATCGTCGGTCGCTCCTTGTGCGACCTCGTTCCTTCCGACCTGGCCGCTAAACGAACGGAACGCCTTCGCGAGGTGGTGCGCACCGGGAAAGCCGTTCGCTTTGAAGATGAGCGAGCCGGGTATGTTTTCGAGAATACCTTGCATCCCATTCTCGATAAGCAGGGAAAAGTTACGGCCATCGCCATCCTTGCCCTCGACCATACCGAGCGGAAAAAGTCGGAAGAATTGTTGAGAAAGTCGCACAACGAGCTTGAACAACGAATCGCCGAACGCACCGCCGAGCTGACGGCCGCGAATGAAGAGCTGCAAAATATTTACGATGGCATCAACGACGGCCTGCTGGTCGCTGATTTGGAAACGAAGCAATTCGTCCAAGCCAATGCGGCCATGTGTCGCATGATGGGGTATTCCAAAGAGGAATTGTTGTCCAAAACGGTCCTGGACATTCATCCTCGCGAGGTCCAGGCAAGCGTCTTGGAAAGATTTCGCGAGGAACAAGAAGGACAAAAACTCCTGACCGTGGATCGTCCTATTCTCCGAAAAGACGGCAAGATATTCCACGCCGATATTAGCAACACACGCATCTCCTATCGCGGGCGTCCCTGCATTATCGGTCTGTTCCGCGACATCTCGGAACGGAAAGCGGTTCAAGAGGCTTTGCGGCAAAGTGAGGAAAAATATAAGGTGCTGCTCGAGGCTAGTCCGGATGCAATCGTCATCACGGATCTAAACGGCAAAGTGAGCTTTGCGTCCCAACAAACGTGGAGCTTGCTCGGCGTTCCGGATTCCGAGGAGTTAGTCGGCCAAAATGTGTTCGACTATGTGATTGAAGAGGACCGGTCTCGTTTAGCGCGGAATCTCGTTCACTTGGCGGAAACAGGAGTCCACAAAAACAACGAATATATCGCTCGACGCCGCGATGGGGCGTTGGTGCCCACGGAAGTCTCGTCGGCGGCCTATCGCAATGCCCAAGGACAACCCATTGCTTTCATGGCAATGATTCGCGACATCACCGAACGAAAACGCGCCGAAGAAGCCCTTCGCCAGCGCTATGAAGAGCTTCGGGCCATGTATGATGGGATGACGGATGGGCTTATCATTTCGGACGCGGAGACGAAAGCGTGTCTGCGCGCCAATCGCGCTATGTCGGATTTGCTTGGGTATACGGAAGAGGAGTTGATGTCGATCTCCCCGGAAACCGTCCATCCGCCGGAGTTGTTGCCTCAAATGGTGGAAAAATATCAACAACTTACTCAGGGAATTTCATCCCAGGCCACGGATATTCCATTCCTTCGAAAAGACGGCGGCATCGTCTCGGTGGATGTTCGGATGACGCCGATCATTTACGGCGGAAAGCGTTGTTTCATGAGTCTTTTCCGCGACATTACCGAGCGGAAACGCGCGGAGGATATTCTTCACAAGGAACATCGCACGCTCAAACATTTGCTGCAATCCAGCGACCACGAACGCCAAATCATCGCCTACGAAATCCATGATGAATTGTCGCAACAGTTGGCCGGCGCCTTGATGCAGTTCGAAACGTATGCCCACCAGAAAGAACAAAATCCTCACTTGGCCGCCAAGGCGTTTGACGCCGGAATGACGATGCTCCAGCAGGGCCATTTCGAGACCCGTCGCTTGATTGCCGGCGTCAGACCGCCCATTCTCGACGAATCCGGGGTGATGGCCGCCATTATGCACTTGGTCAACGAGCAAAGACGCCAAAAAAATCCCAAGATCGAATTTTATAGCAAGGTTATGTTCAGCCGATTGGTTCCGATTGTCGAAAATGCAATCTACCGCATCGTTCAAGAAGGACTGGCGAATGCTTGCCAACACAGCAAGAGTGAAAAAGTGCGAGTTCGCCTGCAACAGCAGGACGAACACGTTCAGATCGTCGTTCGAGATTGGGGGATTGGGTTCGATGTCAAATCGAGCCATGAAAATCGCTTCGGGCTCGAAGGCATCCGGCAACGGGTCAGGCTTTTAGGCGGGAAATGCCGTATTCGCAGCAAATTAGGCAAAGGCACCCGCCTCTTCATCGAACTGCCGGTCGTGGCCCGGGATGAATAAGCGGGTGGCGATATCTTGCGACTTGCCGCTTAGGCGGCCGTACGATACCGTCCCCGGCAATGAAATGGAATTATCGTGTTAGGGTTTCGGTGGTGCGAACCGCACGGCCGGATAAACGATCGACGCCGCTTCCTTCGCCCAACGCTCGTCGCCGTAAACGCCGGCTTTCGTGAAATCGAACGGCTTGAAGCCAATCTTGGCCGTGGGCGAGTCGGCCGCGAGATGGAAATCAAAATGCGACGGGTCGGCAAATTTCGGATCGGCGGTGATGGACCCAGCGTCCTTGCCCAATTTTTGCCAAGCCGCGAAATCAAGATCCTCGAATTTCACCGGAGCGCCGGAGGCGTCGTAATAAAGATTGTTTTCCAGTTTCACGTTGGCGTCCTTCCACGAACCGGTGAAAAGCCGTCCGCCGTTCCAGTAGACGATGTTGTTGCTGAACGTAAAGGACAAATGCGGTTCGACGCGCGACCGCTGCAATTGACCGTCCATGCTGTTCGCGAAAATGTTGTTTCTTACGATATTTTCGCGGCCGTAGTGCTGGTGATAACCGCCGGTTTTCGTGTTGTAGACCAAATTGTTTTCCATCACGATGTTGGAACTGCCTTCATCGTTATAAAGACCCCAGCCGCCGCGCCCGTAGAGATCGTAGGAGTAAACGTCGTGGATGCGGTTGTTGCTTATGGTCGTGCCGGGTGAAGGGCCAAGCGTATAAACGCCGCCCATGTCGCTCAACACGCCCCAGCCGATGTGATGAATGTGGTTGAAATCGATCGTGTTGTGGTGGGAGGCGCTCGCGGCATAGCCCCAGATCCAGCCGACGGAGATGCCGGAGTAGCGGAAATCGGCGATGTCGTTATGCGTCACACGATTGTAGGCGCTATGGCCGATCCACACGCCGATCGAGCCGCGGTAAAGATTGCCGCCGGATCGAATAATGTTGTTGTCGATCGTGCAATGGCCGGTAACGTCGGCCCCGGTGGGATTGTTGTTTTCCCAACCTTGTCCGATGTAAATGCCGCCGCCGGCCATGTCTTGGATCAAGCACCGTTCCACGCGGCAATCATCGCAGCCGCGGCGAAATTGCAGGGCGTGTCCTCCGACGTGTGCAATCTCACAGTTGTCGAACGCCACATGCCGCGCTCCGTCGGCCAAAATGGCCGAAGGCACCGTCACCGACGCTTGGGCGTCGCCGTGGCCATTGGCCGGCAAGGGATACTGCTCATGCTGGAAGCTGAGTCCCTGGAAGCGAAGATGCTCGACAAAGCGGCCGCCTTGCGGATCGCCGACCATGCGGATCAGTCCCTGAATCACAGGCGCGACGACGTGGGCTTTCGTCATGTCTTCCCCCGGCAAGGGAATGTAGAACAGGTCGCCGCTACGGTCCAAAAACCATTCGCCGGGCGCGTCGAGAGCCGTTTTTACGTTCTCGATGTGATAACGTTGGTTCGGGCCCCATTGGTTGAACGCCCATGTGGCATCGGCCGTCAACGCGACAGTGCCCGACTGCGGGTCAACCGACGCTACGCGTTTCACGGCATTCTCCCAGGAGAAAAAGACAACTACAATCGCATCCTTCAAACGGTCTTTTGGCGTGGCCGCTAGCGATGCAATATCTTTCGGGTCGGCCGTGAACGCTCGGTTCGGCGTTTCCTTGACCGCGCTGCGCGTGTAATAGTAGAACTCGTTGGGCGTTCGTGCCCGAGTGGCACGGCGACCATTGATATAAAGATCCTCGAAATACCACTTGCCGGCTTGCACCTCGGGCAGATGCACTTTCCAAGCGCCGCCCTCGGCCGCGGTGAATCCCGTGATTTTTCGCCCGCCGCTGAAAACGGGTTTCGCGCCGTCGGCCGCTTGATAGACGATCGGCGCCGCGGCGGTTCCGCTGTCTTGCGGCTCGAAAACAATGGCCTCGGCCAAGGGATATTCGCCCCCGGCCACTTTCACTTGCACGGCTTCGCTCAAAGGCCCTTGGGCCTTCAGTCGCCGCACGGCGTTGCGAGCCCCAGCCAACGTGGCCACGGGTCCGTCGTTATTTTCCTTGTTCGGCTGCTCCAACTTGCCCGACCAGGCATCGTTGCCATTGGGGGCGACATGCAACGTCACCGCGCGGAGTTCGCCGGATGACCATGCCATCGACAAACCAAGGAACAGGGCACAGCAACAGACATGCAAGCGGAAAGTCAACATGGCGGGACTCCTTGCAAGGTGGGATTGGTGGAAGGTGGGAATATTACCAGGAAGTTCCGCCCATTATAGCGGATCTTTCAAGCAACGGCAACCAGTAAAAAATCCCGAGAAACACGCCGGCAAATCGTTGCGAGATTGAAAACAGAATGTTTATGGATAACCGCTATGCTGAGTAAAACTGAAAATTTCCACGGTTTTTATTGTGCCCTGCATTGTTCATGAACCGAGGCCGAAAACTTGGGCCATACAAGTTGACTGGCCGGTTCATTATCCAAGCAAACATCAATTAAGCTTGGAACTGCCGAGCTTACTCCGATAGTTGAACCGATCATTCGGCGCGGCATCGCCGTTGATGGTGAAATCGGCCCAATCGCCGGTTTCTTGGATGTTGTCGGCCCATTTGAAATCAAGGATGGCCGGGAGAGATTGGATTCCCAGTAGCGCGCGGGGGACGGCCAACTCCAGGTCGTTGCCTGCCGTGCGATAGCGGATCGACACGGGCGAGCCCCACTCGTACTTGCCGCCAATGTTGCGTTGCAGCGAGGTTTCCTCGGGACCGGCAACCTTGCGATTGATGACCACGTCGTAGCCTAGCCAGCCGGTTTGTGGATTGTTGTCCACATCGAGAAACAGCAGCATCCAGTTCGGATCGGTCGAAGGAGTGAGCTTTTCGCGCGTGTGAACATAAAAATAGACGTTCTGATCGTCGTAGCTGACCTTCGCGGCGACGATGTCGTTCCGTCCGGTCTGGTTGGCATAGTGCAGTTGTTTGCCCCAGCCCGGATGATCACGGTGGACCGGGTCGCCGATCGTATCGCGGTATTCGGGCTGCGCGTTTTTCCAATCATTGAACTGGCCGTCGATCGCGATAGGACGCGGTTCGACCGCCGGGAGCGGTCTTGCGCCTTTGTACCGACGGACGTAGGAAATCAACTGGTAATAATAATTGTCGCCGTGCCCGCCTTTCATCGGCTCGATGTCGCGGCTGCCTTCCTGCGAAAATTCGTCGCAGAAACCTACCGGACCGACCTTGTACATCGGAAAGGCAGCCGGTAAACGCGAGGCGAACCACTCGTTCCAGCCGGTGACGAACACCACGGCCGGATCGATCTTCAAAGCATGGTTCCATTGTTCGATGAAATTGCGGCCCGTCGTGTCTTCTTGGCCCGGTTCCGGCGGCTTGCCGTCGTGGTAACTTCGTCCGTAAGAGCCAGGCGTGCTAAAGACGCTGAGCTTGCCTTCGACCGCGTTTTGGGCAATGCCGACGGTCACTTGTTCAGCCACGCCCGGTGTTTTGTAGAAGGCATGTTGCGGATAGACTTCGAGCCATCCCCATTGATTCGGGCCGGTCGGGCCTTGGAAATAATCAGGCTGCGGTTTGCGGAACGTGAAGAACTGCTTGATCTGCTGTTCACGCCTCGATTGGAGATAAAACAAAAAAGCTCGATCGCCCGTTGTCGGTGCGCCGTCGCTGTACGCCGTTCCGCCGGGAAAACGGTCTTTGGCAAAGCTATACCACGCGATTTTTCCTTGCGGGCTCGATAGCTCCACATAATACGTTCCGGCAGGCAAGACAGCGGTGGGTTTCAACGTCTGCCATGAGTTATCGACGATTTTTTCGAGACGACAAGACGCCAATTGCTTACCCTTCGGTCCGTCTTGATAAAGTGCAAGGGTGGCAGACGAGTCGGTCGTATAGTACGTCGGCAAATGAACCAGAATATGCTCCAACGGTTCCTCCGTCGTGAAGGTTTGGCCCAATGTATGATTCGGCAACAGTTCGACCGCGGTCCGGTCCTCGTCACGGCCATACGACGAAAACAGATCATTTGCCGAACCGTCGGCAAACACGGTGCGAATCGCCCGATCGCCCTCGACGACCGCTCCGTCGGCATACGCCAACCCGCCGCCGAATAGATCCTGTTCCAAGCTCCACCAGGCGATGGTTTCCGAAGGCTCCGCAAGCTCCAGGTAATAGGTTCCCGGCTGAAGAACGCCATCCGGTTTCAACGTATGCCAACCGTTGTCGACCACTTTTTCAAAACGCTGAGATGCCAACTTCTTTCCTTGAGGGCCATTTTCATAAAGCACGAGGGTGGCCGACAAAGTTGTTCGACAATATGTCGCCAAATGTGCATCGACGTGATCCAACGGTCGGTCGGTCGTAAAGGTTTGCCCTAAGGTATGACCGGGCGACAGTTCGGCCGCCGCCAGCTTGCCGCTGTCCGTGCCGCGCCGTTCGTGCAGCAGCGCGGGATCGGCCAGAATCAGCGGCTTGCCTTCCCAACGGAACCAAAGATCGAGATAGAGATCACGGCCATAGAGCTGATCCCAAAGCTTGTACACCACTTGCCGCGGTTCCCAAAAAGGACAAAGAAAGACGATTTGCGGAGCGCGGTTGCCCTCACGGCGGACTTGATCGAACACGCGGCACAGCGCTTGCCAACTGCGCGGATAGGTCAGTTGGTTCGTTACATCGAAGACGACGAAATCAACGCCGGCGTCGTTCAGCATTTGTGCATGTTTGCGCAAGATGCTCTCGTCGTTCGAGCGGTAGTGTCCGAAGATCGATTCGCCCCAGTGGTGCGGTGCATAAAGCGGTCCCCAGAGCGAGCTGTTGGGATTATGGATGGCCTTGGGATCCGCGGCCAGGATTTTGGAGATGTCGAACGGCCCTTCATCGCCCGATTCGCCGAGCCAAAGAAAGTAGAAAATTCCGAGCGTTTTTCCGGCTCGCGGCGGTCCGACTTCTTTCGCCGTCGGCAAACGACGGCCCAGGGTGTCTGAAGCGACCCACGTGTCACTTTGTACGTCCCAAAGTTCCGCCGCCGCGGCATATCCGATCGAAAATAAAGAAGAGAAAGCCAATACGGCGAAACAAATTGCGAGTGGATGCGTATGCCGCATAGTTGTTGTTCCTTTCGCAGATATGATTATGCGGGTGGTGGGCCGACAGTGCAACGGTACACGGCCGACTTTCTTCAGGGGGCGGGAATGTCAATCGTCTGTCTGACGGAATATGAGGCAAGGTGGGTGGAAAAGCGAGATGAATCAGAACTTGCTGCCGTCTACCGGCAGGCCATCGCAAGAAGCGTTCAGACGCTGCCAGACTTTGAAATTATCAGGATTGGTGCTGAAAGTGGTCAAAGAATCTTGCCAGTACCAAGGCGACACGGTCGTCTCGATCATGTCGTTGATAAATCGGACGCTGCCGTCGGCCAGGCAGATGGTGACACCGCCGGTATGCGTACTGCGAAGGCCTCCTTGTGTATTGGACGCGCCGGTGCAACAGCCCATGCCCTGACTTGCCAACGATTCAACTCCGCCCGCCGACGCGGCGATGGCGTCGCAATCGAGGAGGTTGTCGGAACCAATTTCCGACGCGTTTGGACGAGGGCAATCGTCGGAAGCGTGTCCCCACAGACTGCTGGAGCCAGGGCCGGAAAGGGCCCAAGCGCCGCGGCGGTCATTGGTCGATATGCCGGCGCGCAATTCACCCAGAAGAATGGTGTTGCTCGTGCCGTCGCGGATTTGTGCAACGCTGAGGGAAACATTCGCGCCCATGATGCCGCGGGTCCAGTTGCTGCTCCATAACGGCGATGAAGTGCCCGCGGCGTAGCCGGTGTGGTAGAAGCCCAAGGAGCCGTTGGCTCCGTAGTTGCCGCGTGCCCAGTTATCGCCTTCGGTGGAATCGACGCTTGAATAAGTTGCGCGATTATTGGGATCGCTGGGGCACAGCATCGTCGAAAGAGACACGCCGCGAGCCGCTCGATTGGCCGCATTGCTGATAGGCAATGTCAGGTCGAACGAATCGTGCAACGCTTGCTGTTCCATGAAGGGCAGCGTAACGATGACCCAGTTGGCCCAGTGTTCGCGGTCGGAATCCGGCGAGGTGCTTTTATAATAGGAACTCGGCGGAAAGAACCGCCATTGCGATTCGTAGTTCATCAGTGCCAAGCCGCATTGCCGAATGTTGTTGCTGCATTGCAGGCGTCGTGCCGCTTCGCGCGCCGCCTGCACCGCCGGCAGCAAAAGCGAAATGAGGATGCCGATGATCGTAATGACGACCAAGAGTTCCACTAAAGTGAACCCGGCGAATTTCCGTCGGTGAATTTTCGGCGATTGCTTTTGCATCTTACACCCGCTCTTTCACGTGGCTGGGGTAACGTTATTTATCGATCAATAATTCGAAGGATTCTCCGCTGCGCGCTACGTTGACCGTCAAGGGCGTTGTTTCCACCTTGCTGTATTTGTCCGGCACAGCGCGGTCGGGAAGGTCTAAGCCGGCGACTTTTCCTTTTTTGAAGGCTTGCACTAAAACCTTTTTTTCACCGACGATCGCACCATCGAGATATTTCTGCGTCGTTACCCCCGAGAAACTGCCATCGGCCACGTTCACTTCGCCCGTGGCGGCCGCTAACGTCTCCTTCGTGCCCGCCGAGCTTTGCGGAACGAATCGGACGACAATGCGATCGGCCTTGATCGGCGAGCCGTCACGGTAGGCGACCTTGCCGCGCACCGGAACGATGCGATGGGGATCGCTGCCGCAGCCGACCAAAAGCGGTAGGACGCCGATGGTTGCACAAGCCCAGCATACGGTACGAAGTCCGAACATATTCCCAATTCTGTCAATCATGATGTGTGAAAAAAAGTAGGGCGGGTCGAGCCCAGCGATGGCCCGCCGACGATACAATATGCCTTACAGGGCGGGGCATCGCTTCGCTCGACCCGCCCTATGTGGTTTCGGTAGCTCCAACTTGCTGGAACTACAAAATCAACCTCTCCGCTTTCGCCAAGCGTAGCAAATCAGGCCGAAAAGGCCTGTGGTCAACAAAGCAATCGTACTCGGTTCAGGGATCAAGGAACCGCCCGTGAACTCCACGCGAAGCCCGGTGGGGTTGGCCGCTGCGCCGCCGTTGTTGACAACGAAGGACAGTGTGTTCGTTCCCGTCTGGAAGCCCGAGGTCAGGCTGAACGAGGCCCAGGACGCAAAACCGCCGCCGGTGACTGAATCGATCTTAACGCCATTCAAATAGAGGCCATTGAAACTGTCATCGGTGAGGAATTTGCCGGTCAGCTTCCAACTCGACGAGTTCACGTCGGTTAGATCGAATGTTGTGGTATAGGTATAGTTGCCAGGATCGGCATTCACGCTCGTGCCGGAAGAGTTGATCCACGTCGAGGCGGTATCATCGCCCATCCAGGCCCCCGTGGGGAAACCCGCGGTTGCCGAGGTGACGGCATAGGCCTCAGTGGCCGTTCCGCCGTCCTTGCTGACCGTCCAGTGCGTATCCACCGCTCCGCTGGCAAGTGTCTTGTGCGAGCTGTTGTTGCCGGTGTTGTAAAGGCCGGTCTCCGTGACGACTTCGTTGCTGAAACCGTAGAAGTGCAATGTATTTCCCGCGTTCTGGGGAGTGAACGTAAATTTTAGCGAAGTTTCGCTGGCGCCTGTCGTGAATTGGTACTGCAAATAAGCGCCGCCGGAGTCTGTGCCACGATTCCAACCCGTCAGGATATCACCCTTGCTGGTGCTGACGTCGATTAAGGGACCGCCCCATCCCGCAACATAGAAGTTAGTGAAATAAGTCTTGTTGGCGCTAAGCCCCGTCAAGGTTACGGTCGAAGAGCCGTTATCCGACGCACCGAAAGCAAAATCACTGAGGATGTTATACATACCACCGGTGGTAATTCCTCCGGTATTTGTATTACTGGGGTAACCAAGGGCAAAACCCGTGGTGGAATAGTTTGTTCCGCTTGGCGGCAGAACTGACGTACCGCTGCTTGTGAACGTGATGCCGTTGATCGAACTTGTGGCATTGGCCCCGTAGATGTCGATGGCATGGGTGTAGTTGGTGAAGAGGCCGTAGGCATTCACCGGACTGTCGGAATCGCCGGTAAAAGTACCGGTCGTAAACGTTCCTGCCTGCGCCACCGGCGCCAGGAGGATAAGCGAAATCGCCGAGACGATTCCGCCGAATACTGTAACTTTCCATTTCGCTGACATGCAGCACCTCCAAGTGAAAAAGAAAAAATGAACACGGCCGGCTTGGTTTATTGCCCGAGACATCGAGCCGACCGACCAGCTAGCTGCCTCCCTCCGAGCCTTCCTCCAATTGATTCGCGTATCCGCTTAATTCGATGCGGAGCCCCATGGGGTTCGGCTTTGTTTTGTCATCCGCCACGCTGTTGTTCACCTCAATCTCCAGGATGTTGACCCCTTCGACGAATCCCTGATCGATCGTGAAACGACGATACAAACTGTAAGGCACTGGGCCGCAGCCGGTTTCCTTGAGCGAAACTTCGCGGCCGTTGATCCGCATGGATTGCATGCAATCATCCACCAAAAACCAGCCGCGCAAGACGGCCGTCTTCGGCGATCTACCTGCTAGATCGAATGTCGTGCGGAACGTGTAGATGCCTCCGAAGGCCAGAGGAAGCTTGCCTTCGGTGGAAATCCATTGCGACCGCGATGGTTCGTTCGGTCCCCAGCAGCCCTCGGGCACGCTGGCCACAACCGCCTGCCGCGGCTTGAATTTGGGATCGTTGCTCGCGCGAATGATTTCCCAATGAAGATCGGGTTCTCCTTCTTGCAAGCCCTTGCCGGTGTTGAACACCTGGATAGGCACGCGCTGAGGCATCTTGCGAACAAATTCGCTCAGAATCTTCGTATCCCGGATCGTTGAAATCGTCCGTTTCTCGGCATCGACCAAGGCGGATTCGTCGGCCCGCAGGATTTGGCCGTTTTCTTCCATTTTCCCGTTTGCGGCAATCAGCCGCACTTCGACCGATCCGCGGAAAACATGCGAAGTCGTTGCGCCTTTTTGATCCACCTCGACGCCGAACTCGGTGCCCAGATCGGTGACGACGGCCGAAGGCGTTCGCACCGCAAACGTAGGGACAAGGGAAGGAGAGGGATTAGGGATTAGGGATTGGGGATTAGAAATTTGGGATTTGGAGATTTCGGGATTTCGGGATTTAGCACCCGATTCACCGGCCACTAGCCACTGGCCACTAGCCACTTTTCTTGACCGCTGACCGCTGACCGCTGACGGCTTCTTCTCGAGCTTCGCCGTCAACTTGCCGACCGACAAGAATCCTCCGTTGCGAGATTCCACTTGGTAGGTGCAAGGGCCTTGGAGGATAACTTTTGCACCAGTATCGTAGGTAATTTCCATCAGGCCGGAAGCTAAGGCGTAGTGGCGTCTTAAAGGAACGTTGGCCCCGTTGACTGTGGCCGTTTGGTTGTCGGACCACTTTACATCCAACATGCCGGTGATATGGCCCACGAACTCAAGCCTATCGGCCGAGGACGGCGTGAGCGGTGCGACGCGCGGCCGCTCGACATGGGCAATAGGTTGCGGGATGTCGATCTGGTAGAACCATGCGCCCAATGTGCCAAGCCCCACGACCAAAATGGCGAAGAGATTGGAGAACATGCATGGATGCGAGACGTAGAAGGGCAAGGATAGAACGTCTAGGGGCGAGTTCGTGTCGAGGGTGATTGTGGGGAAAGTCGCTGGAATTTCCGATTTCCGGTTTGCTTTATCGGCCTCGCACCACGGAATGTCGGCCACTTCTTCTGGCTCTGCTTTGCATGTCACGGACTCTCCGTCGCCGGTTGATTTCTCACCGCTGCGTTCCCATTCGAGCAAGGCAAACTGGTCCATCAATTGGATGTAGACCCGGCGGTAGTCGGGGCCGGCGTTGAGCAGTTCTTCGAGACGCAAAGCGCCGGCATCATCGAGTTGGGCGTTAGCCAATGCCCAAACCAGATCGGTCAGTTCCTCGAATTGGAGCGGTTGCGTGTTCATCGACGATCCTCCGCTTCCGTCGCTTCATCAAGACAGCGGTAGAGTGCGCCATGAATACGCCGCAGGGCTTTGTAGACAAAATCGACCGAGCGGCCGATCTTGGCCGCCACGGCCTGGATTGTCGAGCCCTCGGCGTAGCGCAAATCGACCATCTCGCGATCCGGCGGGCTGAGTTTCTGATAGCAATCGGCCAATTCGCGCGACCGGGTATCGAGCGAGTCGTCCAACGCCAACCGATCACCGGCCAATCGCTCGATCATCTCGTCGGCAAAGAGTTGCGGATAATGTAGCCGACGCTGGCGATAATTGAGCACTTTGTAGTGTGCGATTTGGAAGGCCCAGGCGCGGAAATCGCTCCCCTTGCGATACGTGGCGTATTTTTCCCAAAGTGTGGTGCTGACTTCCTGGAACAAATCCTCGGCATCCGCCTGATGAGGCACCAAGGTGCGGATAAACGAATAGATCCGCCGCGAGTCGCGGGTTAAAAGTGCGACGAATTCCTTGGTGTCGTTGTCCGAGATTGCCATACATTCACCTTCCCTCTAGTGTATTTGGGAAGGGACGATTTTTGTGTAAAATTCTTGCGGAACCTCGTCACGAAACACCTTGCAATGACGTAAGGCCATGCGCAGAAACATGTTATGGCTAAGACGCCAAAGAAAACGGCAAAAACAAGAGACTGGCACACACGGGGGGTATGCCGTATCCAAGGCATGGCGGCTACAATGTCGGCAAGACCATGAAAAAGTTGCGAATTTTTGCCGTTGTCCTTGGGCTGGCTGTTTACGCGGTCGCGTTTTATGCCGTGTCGCTGCCAAGTGTGCGCAACGACGCCGGCCGACCGCTGCTCCGTTTCGAGTTGCTCGGACAATTGCTGCTCCTGCCGGATAAATGGCTGACGCCGAACTGGTTTGGCTCGCCTGCGGAATTTTCGGTGATGGATCGGCTGCCCGTGCTGCTTGGGGCCACGGTCATTTTGGCCTGGGCGACCGTGTTGGGTTGGCTGCTTTTGCGTTTATGTCGGGCTGATCGCGGGTGGGAGAAAGCGGAAGTTGCTGTTTTCGCAATGGCCGTTGGACTGAATGCCCTGAGCACGTGGATGCTGTTTCTTGGATTGTGCGGCGTCATGGGCCGGCTTTGGGTGTTCGGCGTGCCCGTTGCGCTGACGTTGGCCGCAACCTTTTGGGTTTGGCGACGCACTAAAAACGCTTTTCATCCAGGAATCCCTGGTCGCTCTGAGATCCCTCGTCATTCTGAGCAAAGCGAAGAATCTGGGAACCAGCGAAAGATCCTTCGCCGTGCTCAGGATGATGGTCTACATTCTTCACTAGAGTTGAGCCCTCACTGGCTATGGCCGTGCGTGCCGTTTGTTGTGGTGATTTTTTTGGCCGCAATGTTGCCGCCGTTGGATTTCGACGTTCGCGAATACCATCTGCAAGCGCCGAAGGAGTTTTTTCAGGAGGGACAAATTGCCTTTCTGCCCCATAACGTCTATGCAAACATGGCCCTGGGCACGGAGATGCTCAGCTTGCTGGCCATGGTTCTGACCGGTGATTGGCAGCTTGGCGCTCTGGTGGGCAAGACAGTCATCGCGGCATTTACCCCGCTTTGTGCGTTGGCGTTGTTCCTGGCCGGGCGGCGATTGTTTTCCACAGCGGCAGGCGTGGTCGCCGTATTGGTCTTTGTGTCAACGCCTTGGGTAGTCAGCATCGCCTCGGGCGGATTCGTCGAAGGGGCATCGGCTTGCTACTTGTTTCTGGCGGTTTATGCCTTATTGCGAAATGGCGAAGATGGTAAATCGAACGTTCTTCTGGCGGGGTATTTAGCAGGCGGCGCGGTTGCCACGAAATATCCGGCGGTTTTGTTCGTCTTGCTCCCGTTGGCCGTTTGGGTTGTTTTCCGCAACCGATCGGCGAAAACGCTGGGCGTTTTTTTGTTGGCGGCCGTGGTCGGTTGCTGTCTCTGGTTCGGCAAAAATGCCGTTCAGGCGGGGAACCCGACGTACCCGCTGTTGTACGAAGTTTTCGGCGGAAAAACGTGGAACTTGGAGAAGGAACAGCAGTGGAATCGGGTGCATCGCCCGCATGATTTCTCGGCCTCGACGCTTGGGCGGGATTTGTGTCGGGTTGTTTTGACCAGTGAGTGGCTTAGCCCTCTGATCGTGCCGTTGGCATTCTTGGCTTTCCTCGGCCGGGGTACTCGGCGAAGCATTCGTTGGCTACTGTTGGCGTATGCCGGGTTTGTGGTTGCTGTATGGTGGATGTTTACGCACCGGATCGACCGGTTTTGGATTCCCGTGCTTCCAGTGCTTGCATTGCTGGCAGGGGTGGGCGCCTGTTGGAATTCAACCCGTTGGTGGCGCGGACTGCTCTCCTTATTATTAGTGCTTGGATTGGGAGCGAACTTTTTGATCGCGTCGGCCGGCCAAGGCAACGCCTGGTTCGTCCGTTTATCACGCCTGCGCGAGGATCCCGCTTGGATCGATCCTTGGCATCAGTATTTCAACACCCAAATGAAGGAAGGCGAAGCATTGCTGACGGTAGGTGATGCCGCCGTGTTCGATTTGAACCCCCGGGTTTATTACAACACCTGTTTCGACGACTGTCTGTTCGAGCAGTGGGTGCGTGACAAGTCGCCGACAGAGATTCAGGCGGCGTTAAAGTCGCGGCAAATTGCCTATGTTTACGTCCATTGGGGGGAAATCGAACGGTATCGGGCCACCTATGGTTTTACCGAGTTCGTACAGCCGGAGGTTTTCGAGCAACTTGTAGCCGAACGCCTCCTTGAACCTTTGCCGGTGATCGAGGGCCACTCAGGGCGCGGCTATCGAGTCAGATAGTGAATAGTGGATAGTGGATAGTGGGGGAGACGCCCTCGGGGTGGGCTATTTCATTTCTAGCCACTAATCACTAGCCACTAGCTACTTCTGATTCCCGAACTGGTCTTGTCGGCTCGGGGGTTCCGGCATAAGCTATGGGATCATCGCTCGCTCTTTCTTGAGAGTCGTGCGTCAAGGAAGACCGCTTCAGACGCCTGGAGGGGCAACTCTATGAGTCCAAGTCAACGAGTATGTATCATGTCCACGGACGGACAGGTTGATACAATCGAGAATTCGCCTTCAGTGGCATCGAATATCAAATCCATGCGGCCATCCGTGCGCAGGGCCGTCAATCGGACCCGGCATTGGCTTTTAGGCCAGCAGCAAGAAGATGGTTCCTGGTGTGCCGAACTGGAAGGCGACACCATTCTGGAAAGCGAAACCATTCTGCTTTTGGCATTTCTTGGGCATGAAGACTCGGAGCTTGCCCAGCGATGCGCGGCCTACGTGTTGGATAAACAACTGCCCGACGGCGGCTGGGCCATGTATCCCGGCGGTGGGTTGGAAATCAGCGGCAGCGTGAAGGCCTATTTCGCCCTGAAGCTGACCGGTCACGATCCAAGCGAAGAGTATATGCAGCGAGCCCGGGACGCGATTCTGGCTCACGGCGGCGCGGATGCGGTGAACAGCTATACGCGCTATTATCTGGCGCTCTTAGGCCAGATTTCCTACGAACAATGCCCGGCGGTTCCGCCGGAAGTGGTTCTGCTGCCGAAATGGTTCCCGATCAATCTGTATAAGGTCAGTTCCTGGTCGCGGACGATGATCGTGCCGCTTTCGATTTTGTCGTCGTATCGGCCGGTGCGGCATTTAGAGCCGCGGCTGGGGATTCGCGAGTTGTTTCTGCGCGAACCTGAGAGCTGGCCCTTGCCGCGCTGTCCTGGCCTGAAGAGCGAAACGGGGATCTTTAGTTGGGACTTCTTTTTCCGCACGGCCGACCGCGTGCTCAAGTGGGCGCAGCGGCATCGGTATTTGCCGCTGCGGCGCAAGGCCTTGGCGGCTGCCGAGCAGTGGATGGTCACACGATTCGACCAGAGCGACGGTTTAGGCGCGATCTATCCGCCGATTGTCTGGAGCATCGTGGCGTTGAAGTGTCTCGGCTATCCGGATGACAGCCCGGAAATGCGCTATTGTCATGAGCAGTTGCAGGCCCTGGGCTTGTTGGATGAAGAGTCGAACACGGTTCGGCTTCAGCCCTGCAAATCGCCCGTTTGGGACACGGCCATCACGGTTCGCGCCTTGGCGGCCAGCGGAATGCAGCCCGACAATCCGGCAATGCGTGAGGCGATCGACTGGCTGTTGCGCCGGCAAATCGCTCGGCGCGGCGATTGGGCCGAGACCGTCGATGCCGAGCCGGGCGGCTGGGCTTTTGAATACGCCAACGACTTCTATCCCGACAGTGACGACACCGCCATGGTGTTGTTGGCCCTGCATACGCAGTTTAGCGAGATGGCGACGGCGCGCAAATCGTTGCCGCCCGACTTGCGGCTGACCGCCCAGCCGACGGAGACGGAGGAAGAAACGCGGCGGCAGATCCTTTCGATGCAAGATACCGTGCTGGCCATCGATCGTGGGCTGCGCTGGCTTTTGGCCATGCAAAACAGCGACGGCGGTTGGGGTGCGTTCGATCGCAACAACAACCGCGAGTTCCTTTGCTACGTTCCCTTTGCCGATCACAATGCGATGATCGACCCCAGCACGCCTGACCTTACCGGCCGGGTGTTGGAATCCTTGGGCAAGTTGGGCCATCGCTTGGGCCATCCGGCCGTGGATCGGGCGGTTGCCTATATGCGTCAAACGCAAAACGCCGACGGAAGCTGGTTCGGTCGCTGGGGCGTCAATTATATCTACGGCACCTGGCAATCGATCGTCGGGCTGGTTGCCGTGGGCGTGCCGACCAACGATCCCGCGATTATGGCGGGGGCCAGTTGGCTTTTGGCCCACCAGCAAACCACCGGCGGCTGGGGCGAATCGGCCGACACCTACGAATTTCCACACTTGCGCGGCCAAGGGCCGACGACGGCCTCGCAAACGGCCTGGGCATTGTTGGGCTTGATGGCGGCCGGCCGGGCCGATGATCCTGCCGTGACGCGCGGCATCGAGTACCTGCTTGATATGCAATTGGACGATGGCACCTGGGACGAGCCCGAGTTCACGGGAACCGGCTTCCCCCGCGTTTTTTACCTGCGCTATCATTACTACCCGATCTATTTCCCCTTGATGGCCCTATCCCAATGGGCCGTCCAAGTGGATGCCGAAGCCGGGAGCAGCAGCCAAGTCCAGGCTTCCGTTTGAGAAGGAAATTCAAAGGAAAGTGAAGCTAAAGCGGGGCAAATATCGGTTGATCCATGCAAGAAGAAAATCCCTACGAGTCGCCCCTAGAGACTTCGTTTGTAGAGCAGTTGTCTGCTCCACGATCTCTTGAAATTGCATCGCAAGGTAAAAGGTTTTTAAATCTGATCATTGACCAAATTATTTTGCGGGTATTTCTTTACGGGCTTAATAGTGCCATTGTACAGATCGGAATACGTTCTGTATCAGTTGAAACAACGTTTGTCACTTTCCTTATTGCAGCGATGAACATGGCTATATTGTTGTGCTATTTTGTTGTTTCTGAGTATTATTTTGGGCGGACTATTGCGAAATGTATTACGGGTACATGCGTTGTCGCATCTGATGGCACGTCGCCATCTCTGTTACAGATAATTGGCCGAACTTTTTGTCGGTTGATTCCTTTTGATTGTTTTTCATTTTTGTCAGAAAGACCTATAGGTTGGCACGACAAGCTTCCCGGAACGCGAGTCGTAATGGCACGCTCCTTGACCGTCTCTGACCCCTGACCTCTGACCCCTGACCTCTCTCATGCGTTTTCCCTTTTCCCTAACTCGTTCTATGACCGCCTACCTGCTGAAAAAGAAGCTGGCGGGCGAAAAGATATTTCCCTTGGTTTTGATGCTCGAGCCGCTTCACGCCTGCAATCTTTGTTGCACAGGCTGCGGGCGGATTCGGGAATATGCTTCGACGATGAACCGCCGGCTGTCGATCGAACAGTGCATGGCGGCCGCCGACCAATGCGGCGCACCGATCGTGAGCGTTTGCGGCGGCGAGCCTTTGATCTATCCCGAAATCGAAGTGCTGCTGGATAGTCTTTTGTTGCAGAACAAGCACGTGTATCTTTGTACGAACGGTTTGCTGCTCGAAAAGAAACTGGCCGGATTGCGGCGCAGCGGCCGGCTGTTTATCAACGTGCATCTCGACGGCATGGAAACGACCCACGACCGAATGGTTGAGCGCGAGGGCGCGTTTTCGGCGGCCGTGCGAGGGATCATCGCCGCAAAAAAAGCCGGTTTTCAGGTTTGCACCAACACGACCGTCTATAAAGAAACCGACATGCACGAAATCGCCGTCCTGTTCAACTATCTTTACGAGTTGGGCGTGGATGGGTTCATGATTTCACCGGCCTTCGGTTACAAGGCCGTCTGCGAGGGCGATCCGCAAGGAGCTTCGCAGATTTTCATGACCCGCGAGGAAGTGCATGATAAGTTCCGACTGGCGGAGACGCTTCTGCGCCGATTCCGTTTGACCGCATCGCCGATTTACATGGAGTTTCTTTGCGGTCGGCGCGAGTTGGAGTGTGCCGCTTGGGCCAATCCAACGTATAACGTCCGTGGATGGCGCGGCCCCTGCTATCTGTTGGGCGATGCCCATTATGAAACCTACCGCGAGCTGGTCGATGCAACCGATTGGAGCCGGCTCGGCTCGGGCGGCGATCCGCGATGCAAGGATTGCTTGGTGCATTGCGGCTACGAGCCCGCGGCCGTTTTAACCTCGCACAAAGGCATCCGCGACGTGGTGCGCATGGCCCTCTGGCAAATGACTTAGGTTGAAATCGCCAAGCCATCGCAGGCCCGGCCAATCGCGGAAATCGTAGGGCGGGTCAAGCGAAGCGACGGCCCGCCATCGATAAGCCATGTTGCTTTAGCGAGCCGTCGCCTCGCCCTGCTTCGGTATCCGATCCTTCGCCATGCCCAGGATGACGCAATAACTTATCGCAGCTTCTTGATGTATTCACGCCATGCTTGCTCGAATTGTGCAAGCGGCTTGCCGGTGAGCTTTTCAAAACGCGGCGACGGCTTGAGCTTCGCGGCCGAGAGTTCGACATAGCTTTCCAGCGAGGGATTGCCGAGCAGATTCTTTTCGAAGGTCAGATAGTAGACCAGCCCCCAGGCGTAAAGATAATCGCGGTTGTCGAATCGGTTTTGGCCGCATTCGAGCAAGGCGGTGAGTTCCAGCGGTTTTGCGCTGCCGAGGTCTGCTTTCAAGCTCTTCAGGGCAGTGGCGTTGGGGGCGTCGATTCGCAGCGTGTCGGATTCCAGCAGGCCGTTTTCGAACAGCACGGCCAGCCCCTCGTTCAACCATCGCGGCACATCATGGCGGTCGTGTGGATAAACGTAATTCTCTAGATACGCATGAAACGCCTCATGGTAGAGCCGGGTGAACATCTGCCGGGTGACTTTGTCGAACAGTTGCTCGTTCTCGCGGTCGCAGCGGCCGATCTCCCGTTGCTTTTGGTCGATTTGTTCTTGGCCTCGGCGTTTTTCCGTTTTTATAAGCTTCGCGACTTCGTTTTTGGCGATGCCTTGTTGCTGAAGCTGCCGCGCCAACTCTTGCAGCCGCTTTTTCAATCGTTGATCCAAGTCTTCGAGTTCGCGGCGCAATTGCTCGTGCTGCCCGGAGACCTTGGTCAATTCGGCGGCGAATCGGGCGACTTCGCTGCCGGCCACGACAAGATTTTCCTTCTGCAAATAACAAGCACGGCTGTCGAGCTTCAGCCCCAAGCGTTCTAAATAAGCATGATACTCGTCGGGCGAGCCGAATACCACGAGCCGCAGAGGACGCGACGCCGCGCAGCGCGGCGGCAACACCTGGCGGTAGGCCGTGAACACCTGCTCGACGCGCACGATGATCCGCCGCGTGGTCGATTCATCGACGGTGCTATCGAGCGAGAACCATTTACCGTGATAGCGGCGATAGGCAGCGCCTTCTAACTGGATCGACTCCAACCGCACGGCATCCATCCGGCCCGCTTCGATGGGGGCGCGGTTGAGAAACTGCTCGATTCGTTTTCGCAATTCCAGACGCTGGTCGTCGTTAAGGCGAAACACCTCGGACGTCAAACGGCGTTCGATAGGCCGGATCACCAGATGCATGGGCTTGCCCGGCTGACGCTGGATTTGGACGAGATTGACCCAGGCGTCGTCTTCCGATTCCACGAGGCCGAAGAATTTGCGGCCGTCGAGCATGACCACCCGCTCGGTCGGCCAGTCGCCGCCATTCAGCGAGGCAGCAGGCGGCGGCGCGGCAGTCTGCCCCGGCGCTGGGATGCAAAAACAGCACCCCGCGGTCGCTAGGACAACCGTGGCTATACTTCGTTGGAGGGTTCTTCTCATGTTCCGTTCCGATAAAACACTATTCCATTCTACCACCGCAGAGCTACTGCCGGAAGGGGCGAAAA
>CAYWGR010000083.1:11732-24142 GCA_964458015.1 uncultured Planctomycetaceae bacterium | reverse complement strand
CAAGATCGTC
Organism: uncultured Planctomycetaceae bacterium; assembly: GCA_964458015.1. Taxonomy (GTDB): domain Bacteria; phylum Planctomycetota; class Planctomycetia; order Pirellulales; family Thermoguttaceae; genus CAYWGR01. Next base: position 24,132 of record CAYWGR010000083.1, on the reverse strand, counting down.
TGCTTGCGATCGGCCAACTGACGGATTTTTGTCAGGCGTCCCTGGATATCACGGATCTGCTCTTCATCGAGCCCCCCTGTCTGATCTTTTCGATAGCGGGTGATGAAGGGGACGGTATTGCCCTCATCGAGCAATTCCACCGCAGCCTGAATTTGACGCAAAGGGATGTCGAGACCACGTCCGACCTGTCGAAGGTCAATAGTTACCGAACTTGCCATAAAATGTTCACTTTGCCCGAAATATCTATTTTATCTAGGGGAGTCAGCCTGCCAGGCACCACCGCTTCAGTAGGGTTTATGAGCAAAAACCGTATTTTCCTCGAAAATCATCAAACCCGCAAGGCACCCGTGGCCGATACAACGCGACGCATAGACAGGGTGGGCCCATCAAGGAAGGAGCGCCCATGAACGCCAGTCATCTGCGTGTGTATTACGGACCTCAAGAAGAATCTAGTAATGCCGCCGTTGCGGAAACGAAACGGGAAACGGTCACCGTGCCGTTGATGGAAATCATGCCGCTATTGGCCGATGCGGTGCAATCGCAACGGACATGGCTTCGTGACTTCGCCGACGACGAGGTAACCATTTCAATGGACCTTTACGAAGTTATTCTCGCTTACCAACATTACCGCCGTCCCACGGCCTGATTTTTCGCGGCCATTCGCGGCGGTAATAACCGGTTATCGTGCCAGCCCGGCTCCCAGCGCTCGGGCTGGTTTTGTTTCTTGTTACTGTCGCACGATTTCCTCGCCAAAACCGGGAAGGACGAAAATTTTTCCATCGCCCATCCGCCCCGTGCGCGCCACCTCGACGAGAGTGTGTACGACTTCTTCGACGCTGATATCCTCGACCCAAAGCGAAATTTCAACTTTGGGCAAATAGGCCATCGAGTATTCGCTGCCGCGGTATTCGTCGAGATAGTTCTTCTGACGCCCATAGCCTTTCACTTCGCATACGCCGCACGATTCGACGGGAGCGAGCTTCAAGGCGTCGAGCACTTTCTCGACAAGATACGGTTTGACGACGGCGATGATCTGCTTCATGGATTATGAATTTCTCTGCCCATCAGCATACCTAACTCGCGTCCGCCAAGCAACCAGTACGAGCTACAATAAACCGCTGTGCCGGCAAAGATTGGAACGCCGACGCACAACAGCTTATCCCAAAGAGCGTCGGTTTTCGGCATGTGGCCTAGGGCGAAGTAAACTACGCCGGCCATTACCGCGGTTGCTACAACCGTTCGCAACGCCGCAGCCGTAAGAGCCGACCAGTTGAGCGTCGTCAAACGGCGCGAAAGGATCGCCAGTAGCGCGATCACCTGCACGGCGGACGTTACCGACGTGGATAACGCCAATCCAGCCTCGGCCAGGGGCCAAATCAACGTCAAATTCAGGGCCAAATTCAGTCCGACCATCCAGAAAGCCAGGCGTGCGGGGGTGCGAAAGTCGCCCAAAGCGTAAAATCCCCGCACCAAGACGACCGACTCGCAGTAGGCCCAGGCGCCAATGGCATAATAGGCCACCATCCGTGCGGCACGGATCGTGTCTTCGGGTCGAAATTGTCCGTATTGGAACAATAGGCGGGAAATCGGTTCCGCCAACAGAAAGAGCCCCATACCGGCCGGCATGGCCAAACAAAACACCAACCGCATTCCAAGCGTCAGATCCGCGCCCAGGCGTTGATGGTCTCCCCGGGCGGCATGGCGGCTTAACAAGGGGAAAATCGCCACGGCCACCGACGCTCCAACCAAGGCGAAGGGAAGTTCGCTAAACCGGTCGCCAAAAGCGATAGCAGCCACGGCCCCCTCACGCATTGGATAATGCACGGCGCCGCCGAGCCAAGGGATCGCTTCAGGTCCGCCGGGTGAAGAGGCCAATCCCCAAGCGATCAGGGTGTCGCAAAACGTATTCATTTGTGTGACCGCGACGCCCAACAACGTCGGGATGATGTTATGAAGGATCTGCCCAATGCCCGACCGAGCGGCCGCCCAGTTGAAATCGAAATGAAATCCCAGCCGGCGCAGCATCGGCACCTGCACAGCGACCTGCACAATTCCCGCGACCAGCACCGCCACGGCCAGGACGTAGGCCTGGGCCGCTTGATTTCCGGCAAACCGCGGTGCAATGCCCCAGGCGGCCGCAAGCCAAACGATATTCAACACAACCGGCACCAGGGCCGGCACGCTAAAATGCCGCACCGCATGGAGCAAGGTGGTCAATTGGGCGGCAACGCATATCAGCAGCAGATAAGGCAGCATGACGGCCGTGAGGCCAATCAGTAGCTGAAGACTGCCGGAATCGCCCCAGATTAGCCATACTGCCCCAAGCAGCAATTCCCCCAGGAGTACCAATATCGTCAAAAAAACAGCAAGCAAGGTGACGATGACGCTGGCCAACTGCCGGGCGGCTTCGGGACTTTTTTCGAGGTGCTCGGCCAAAACCGGCATGGAGCTGGCCGTCATGGCCCCTTCGCCGAATAGTTGGCGGAAGAGGTTGGGAATGCGAAAAGCGAACCAAAAGGCGTCGGCAACACCGCCGAGCCCCAGAAGCCATGCCGTTGCCATATCGCGCAGTAAGCCGAGAATCCGGCTTGTCAATGTCCCCAGACTGGTGACAATGGTTCCTGTAATCAGCGGGTGGCGCTCCGAACGACTCATGGCGATCACATCGTAACAGGCCGTGGGGGGTGTGGGGAAGGGCGAAGGAGTGTTTCGGAGTCGCTTTCCATCGTCTTAGGCCCTCCCCCCTGGCAACCATCGGCGGAATTCCCATAATGACATGGTCTTATTGATGACCGACATTGTCCATGTTCCAAATTCAACCGCAAACCCCGCTGTTCCAGCCAAGTTTGCTGGCCTGATTGACCACGAAAAGGTTCATTGGCAATGTAGGATGCAATAAAGCTCGGCTTAAACGCCGAAACTGAACTCACAACGCAGCCTAAGTACTTAAGAATGGCCAAACGATCCAACTACCAAGACCGCGTCATCCGTAATTATTACCAGAACCGCGATGAAATCATGCTCCAGCGGCTCGGCGAGTTAGTCACCGACCTGTATTTGGCCGAGGGCACGAAGAAGTCACGGATATGGAAGCGTGTGGCCGAGATTCTGGAAAAATTGAAAATTCCCAAAAACCAAATCGAACACTTGGTGCGTAGTGATAATCCTGCATTGGTGGCGAACGAGCTCAAGAAATTGTTGGAAAAGATGTAAAAATCTTTCCGCGCTATTGTGTACGGAGCGAATTTCCTTACTAGCCACGAATCACTAACCACTGACCACTAGCCACTATAAATGTCTCTCCTCGATCAACTACGCTGGCACAAGTTTCCTGTTCTCGACGATGGATTCGTCTGTTTGGTCGATGTGATGGGCGATGATCGCGCGGTGGTTGAAGCGGCGCGCGTAAGCTATGCGGCCGGAACGCGGCACCCTTCCGACGACCGGACGTTGATCCGCTACCTGATGCGTCATTGGCATACGACGCCTTTTGAGATGGCGGAGCTGAAGTTTTTAGTGCGCGTGCCGATGGACTGCTGGCGGCAGTGGATTCGACACCGGACGGCCTCGATCAACGAAACCAGCACCCGGTATTCGATTGCCATTGATGCAGCCCAAGCCACGGGGGCCGACGGCTGGCGTCGCCAGGCGACGTGTAACCGTCAGGGCAGCGAAGGTTTTTTTGATACGGTGACGGGAGCCGCATTTTCGGCCGCCGAGGCGGAGCTGCAACAACATGCACGGCAAACGTACCAGCAACGGCTGGACGCCGGAGTGGCGCGGGAACAAGCCCGGAAGGATCTGCCGCTTTCTACTTATACCGAGGCCTATTGGAAGGTGGATTTGCACAATTTGCTCCACTTTTTGCACCTGAGGATGGATTTGCACGCCCAATGGGAGATCCGCCAATATGCCCACACGATCGGTCAGGCGATCGTTCGACCGCTATTCCCGTTGGTTTGGGAGGCATTTGCAGACTACCGGCTAGAGGCGATACAATTAACCCGCCTGGATCGCGAGATCATCCGTCGGCTGGCGGCGGCCGATCGGTTGCCGGCGGCCGAAGAGGACTTTATCGCCGCCGGTGATCCAACTTGGGCCAATATGGCGCGATGCCGTGAACGCGACGAATGCCGCGAAAAGCTAATCGAATTGAATCTCCTTCACAAAGGATCGGAAACCCCATGACGAATCCTATCGACGAACAAGTTCTGACCAAGCAGATTCTGGACCTCAACGAACGGTTGTTGATCTCGATCACCGAGGGCGATTGGGAAACGTATTCGGAACTGTGCGACCCCACGATCACTGCTTTTGAACCCGACGCCCGAGGGCAATTGGTCGAAGGCATGGAGTTTCATGGGTTTTATTTTGATCGGGGCGGAATTTCCGGCCCGCACAATACGACCGTATGCAATCCGCACGTGCGGCTGCTGGGCGATGTCGCCGTGGTAAGTTACGTGCGATTGGTGCAGCGTTTGGATGATGCCGGCAAACCAATCACCTTGCGTGGCGAAGAAACCCGCGTATGGCATTGCGAGGACGGCGTTTGGCGGCATGTGCATTTCCATCGGTCGGTAGGGATGTAGAAGAGGGATTAGAATTTGGGATTTCGGGATTTAGGGGATTTTGGGATTTGTTTTACTGACAACTGACAACTGACAACTGATAACTAAACATGCGATCCATCGCCATTATGAATCAGAAGGGCGGGGTGGGAAAAACGACCACCGCGGTGAATTTGTGCGCCGCGCTGGCCGCCACGGGATTGCGCGCGTGTTTGGTGGATCTCGATCCCCAGGCCCATGCCACGTTGCACTTCGGCATTGAGCCCACGCCCGACGAACTTTCGATCTATCACGTTTTGACCGGCAAGACGCGTATCAGCGAAGTATGCCGCGAGGTATCGGAAAACCTTTGGATCGTGCCGTCGAGCTTGGATCTGGCGGCGGCCGAAATCGAGCTGGTCAGCGTGATCGGGCGCGAGATTATCCTGCGCGATAAACTGCGCGACGACCCGTTGCCGGTCGATTTTCTGCTGATCGACTGTCCGCCTTCGCTGGGCATTCTTACGCTCAATGCATTGGCGGCGGTCAATGAAGTGTTTATACCCTTGCAGCCGCATTATTTTGCCTTGCACGGCCTGAGCAAACTGCTGGAAACGATCGACTTGGTGTCGGCCCGGCTGAATGACCGCCTAAAACTCAGCGGCGTGATTCTTTGCATGTTCGATGCCGGCACGCGGCTAGCGGTCGAGGTGGGGCAGGACGTGGACGAGTTTTTCCGCAATGCCCGGGGGCAAGCGACGCCTTGGACCAGTGCACAGATTTTTCAGACGCGGATTCGCCGCAACGTTCGGCTGGCCGAGGCCCCGAGCTTCGGCAAGTCGATTTTCCAGTATGCCCCCGATTCGCACGGCGCCGAGGACTATCATCGCCTGGCCGAGGAGATTGCGAGGAGTGCGGAGCAAGGGCTGAAGAAATAATGCAATTCGCCTTGCGGCGTCAACTCCTTACCCTTTCGCCTTCTTCTCGCCGTCATTTTTGGGTTCTTCCTTAGGCGGCGCGCCCGACTGTTTCTCGTGGGCGTCGATAACGTCTTGAAGGATGAACTTCTCGGGGAACGGTTCGTCAAGCTGGCTAAGAATGCGGCGATACCGCTTGATGACGTCCATCAAATCCTCGCCGGTCGTTTGATCGGTGACGAACGATGGATACTTATCCAACACCTTGCGCCAACCCTTGAGCCCTTCTTGATAAGCGTCCCGGGCGGCCTCAAGACCCGTCTCGGCATAGGCGCGGTCGCCTTGGTGGATCAACTTGCGTGCCAACAACATTTGATCGGTTTTTTCGACTTCGGCCCGGAGCCGCCAGTAAACGAAGTTGACGATCTCGCGGTAGCGGCGGATGTAAACGGCGATTTGTTCCAGGTTTTCCGCTTCCTTGGCGATTTTAATCGCTTCGTCGTGTTTTGGCCCCTTGATGCGCCGGGCCACTTCGTTGTGCGTCACTTTCATGGCTTCTTCGGCTTGCGAAACGAGCTGATGTTGCTGTGTGGTGCGTTTTTCAGGGGGAATATCAAGGGCATCACGCTGGGCTTTGCTTAAAGCCGCACGTTTGTCGGCCGTGATCTTGGCGCGCAGCCCGGGTTGCATGGCTTCGAGTTGTTCGACAAGCTTTTTGGCGGCCTCGACCTTCACCTCTTCTTCGCCAAGCTTGATAATGATGGGCTCTTGGGTCTTTTCGTCCCTGAAGGTCGTGGGAATATCCTCGTCGGCATAGCGCCGCCACTCCTTGCCGGCGTCGATCCATGCGCCCTTGGCCACTTCGCCGAAAGTGCCGTCTTTTTCCAAGCCCTCGGCATAGCTCATCTGGCACATGGGCCCGCTCGAACGATAGATCAACGGGCTCTTGCCCATCATCGAAACATTTTGGGTATCGACCATGTTGACGGCGTCGTCGTACCATATTTTGCCGACCAGCCAATTGTCGCGCAACGCCAGGGGGCGCGAGCCGTGGAAGTCGTCGTCTTCGCGGAACAGCTTGCGATATTGCTTGCTTTCGTCGGCCTTGCCGATTTTTTGCGAAATCATCCAGCCCATATCCCAAAGGAGCCGCGGCTGACGTTCGTTGTAGCGGATACCTTCTTTGAGGAAGTCGATGCCTTTGATAACCCAGCGGTAGCGTTCGCGATAGTCGTCGAATTCGACCGAGACGTTATAAGACAGGTTCCACGCCTGATTGCTCCACACATTGATGAAGTTCGGCTGGATCTTGGTGATTTGATTGAGCGTGGCGCCCAGGTTGGTCCAGTCTTTTTTCATTTTGAAGTCGTTGGCCTTCTCCCAAAGGATATTGGCCGCGATGCCGCGCATGCCGAGGGTGGCGAGTTTGATCGTCACGCTGGTGGGATCGACCTGCCCAAGCTGGGCTTGGCTCAGATGATATTGATCGCGCAGTTGGGCCAATTGTCCGCCCGGCGAGCCTTGCGTGGCGGCCGTCTCGTTCGTGGCCGGCTGGCTGAGCCAGAAAATCGGCATCAGCAACAAGGCGATGGCCACCAGATAGACGACTTTGCGAAGAAAAGTGTTTTTCGACCCCATCGAACACCTCGTAGGACATGCGGGTTGGAAACCGCAGGCAAATTATCTCTTATCGGCGGACCATTGCTGCGTTCGACCCGCCCTACTAATTAACGGTTAACGGCTACTTCCCAATTTCTCGATTCTTCAAGCACAAATAACCCGCGATGAAAACGGGCAACGCGAAGGCGAAAGCCCGGCAAGTGTATGTCAGAAGCGTATCGCCCGAGATATTGAATCCGCTGGCCACATATTCGGCAAAGCTGAATCGCCCGAAATCGGGCAAGATCATCGCCATGCCGCGCATGATGATTTCGGCAATTTGGTCGAGCGTTTGCGCCACGGTGGTCCGCAGCCCAGGCTCCATTTCCGATGTTTCGTTCTGCTGGGTCAGGAGCCGGATGAAGGACTCGAAGGGACCGCCGCCATAGGTTTGGCCCGTCGCGAGCCGGAACATGAAATCGTTAAAGAATCCGCCCAGCAGCGCCCCCATGGTGGCCAACATGGCGATGGGTCCGCTCAAAAACGTGCTGAACATGACGCCCAGCGAAATGACCAACAGCATCTGCAACCAGATGCCGATATACCCCTTAATGAAATTTAAGGCAAACGAGGCATTACTGGCCCTGAGATAAAGGTCGGCTTGTGCCGCGCCGAAGTATTGGCCCGGCGCTACGCATTCCAGCCAGACTTCCAACTCGCCGTTATCGACAAAATCCTTGAACAGGTCTGCTTTCGTGCCGTCCGACATTTGGAGTTCACGAGGTATGAATCGCGTATCGATTTGAAATTCTTTGGATTCGAAGATTTGTTCGACGGGACGTTTGCCGTTGCGGGGATTTTTGACGTACAAGCTGCCGGGTACGCCCTTTTCAATATCGCCTTTGTGCGTGCGGAACACACCGATGCTTAGTTCCACGGGGAGGCCGTTCGGAAAGGCTTCTTCCGTAATGCCCTGAAATTTCCAAACACACGCGGCATGGGTTCCGCCTTCGATGTAGCTGCGATAAGTCCATTCGTCGCCGACGCTGATGCCTTTGTCTTTCACCTGTCCGCCGCGGTCGCGAAATTCCAGCTTTCCATAGACCGGCACGCGGGCTAAAAGCATGTCTTCCGGCGAACCGAGACGATAGCGGGCCTCCCCGTTTTCCTTATCGATCGTGAGCGAATGCCAGTGCCGTTGTTCCATTTCGACTTGGCCTTGGCCTTTGGCGTCGATCCAAACCTTGTGGCGATGCTGGTGGACGCGGCTGGTCTTGCCTTGCAATTCCTGCTGGCCGGCCTGGGCGCCCTCAATCGGTTGTAAATCGTCGGCCGTCAGTTCGTGGGTATGGTTCAAACCGCGCTCGACGAACACGTAGCTGACCGAACCCATCACCAATAGCAACAACGTACCTACAAGGGTGAAACCGACGATGCGCCCCAACACGACCTCACTGGCGCGGACCGGTTTCGTAACGACCGTGTGCAGGGTTTTGTTCTTCAGGTCGGCAGGCAAGCTGAGCGAGCTCAACAGCAACGACAACAATAAAACCAAATAGCTGGTAATGGTCAGCACCGAGCCGAGATACAGCCGGGCAGGGTCGATGCTGCCGGGATCCAGAAACCAACCGGCAAACAGCAGAATCAGGATAAACACCGCGAAAACGACCACCACGCGGCGGCGGATCGATTCCTTAACGGCCAGCAGGGCCATCGCCCAAACGCGACGGGGTGAAATGAAAATCAAATCGAAAACGGATTCCTTCAAGACCGTGCGCGTAATACGCAGCGCCGCGACGGGGCCATGCCGCACGGCGGCCACCAACAGGCCGATGATTGACGCCCCTAAAGCGACGCACACCGCCACCAGAAGCCAATTCAGCAGCGCCAGCGGCAGCCACAGAAGGAATGGAACGACATCTTGCAGATCGACAACCATGAGGGGGTAGGGATTAGGGGCTAGGGATTAGGGATTAGGTTTTGCGATGTTCAGGATGATAAAAGGAGCTTCAAAATTCATGCTATAGACTACTTTTCCGCCACGCCTCGCATGCGGCGACCAGGGTGTTCTTCGCTTTCGCGGATAATCTTGAGGAACAGTTCTTCGAGCGTCGTGGTCGGATTGCCGATGTTTAGCAGATGTCCGTTGTTTCGCTCGATTACCTGCCGAATTTCTTCCTGGGCGATGGCGCTAAGACCCGTGGCGCGAATCTCGGTCACATCGCGAACTTTCAGAAGGCTATCGACGCGGCCCATCTCCTTCAATTCGCCCTGATAGAGGATGGCGATGCGGTCGCAAACGTCCTGCACGTCGGCCAGCAAGTGGCTGCACATCAGGATCGTCTTGCCTTCGTCGCGAAGCTTGAGGATCAAGTCCTTCATTTCCCGGGTGCCGATCGGGTCCAAGCCGCTAGTGGGCTCGTCTAAAACGATCAGTTCGGGATCGTTGATCAGCGCCTGGGCCAAGCCGATGCGACGGGTCATGCCCTTGCTGTATTCCTTGAGTTGCCGCCGTTTGGCCCAATCGAGCCCGACCATCTCGATCAAGTCGGCCACCCGCTGGCGACGCACCGCCTTGGGGATATTGAATAGTCGGCCGTAGAAATCGAGGGTTTCCTCGGCATTGAGAAAGCGGTACAGGTAGGATTCTTCGGGCAAGTAGCCGACGCGCTGGTTTTTCGTCACATCGGTCGAATCACGTCCGAAAACCAAAGCGCGGCCGTTTGTGGGAAACAGCAGACCGAGGATCAGTTTGATCGTCGTGGTTTTGCCGGAGCCGTTGGGTCCCAGAAGGCCGAAGATTTCGCCCCGCCGCACCTCCAGATCGAGCGCTTTTAACGCCCGAACCTTTTGTCGTCCCCAAAAATCGCGGTAGACCTTGCTTAGACTCCGGGTTTCAATGATAACTTCCGACTGCATGAAGAACCTTTCCGCGAATCGAGAGGGCAAAAGATTGGGGTAGACCGGGAGCCCGGCTTTTTGTTGATACGCAACCAAAGGCCGTTGGGTTCATCCCCTTAAACAAAAAATCTTCTCACTTTTTACTATAAAAGGGCCGTATCCGTTTTTCAAGCCGACCGATATGCCTCTCTTGGTGGAAATCATGCAAAGTCGGTTATCGCAACATCTAGGCCTGCAAGCAGTTGCGACTACATCTAACGGCAACATAATACTTTGGTTAATCGACCGTTAGAAAATGGTTGCCAAAAGCGAACTATGTTTGAGAAATGCTGCTGTTGGAATCCAGGGCCAATCCATTGTCGAATTTGGGAAAAGCTTAGGGCAGGTCAAGCGAAGCAAAGGCCCGCCATTTTGCGAGGAATTCAAGGCGGGCCATCGCTTCGCTCGACCCGCCCTACCGAAACGGATCAGCCCTGTATTACTAACTCCAAAGATCGTGAAGTTTTTAACAAAGTTTAGCGACCGACGGGAGCGAATCGAAGCCGACCGAGCGGTAGCTCGTATTGGCTGGCGGCCCTGCCGCCCTGCGTAGGAATCGATCCTCCTGGAAAATCCTCTCGCCCGACTGGTTGTAAGCTGTTCGCGCGTGGCCTATACTGCCGTTTTCTTTTACGGGATAGATACGATCGCCCAATATCGTTAGCTTCCAACCAAGAACCACAAACTACCATGATGTACTCTCGCCCCTGGATGTATGCCGGTTTGACGATAATGGCCGCAGGCGCCTTCCTGCTGTGGCAGCAAGATCAACAGCCGATCGCTTGGGCCGAACCGCCCCAGAAGGCCGAGCAGCCCCAAAAGGCGGAGGCTGACAAGGAAGGCTGGAAAAGCCTCTTCGACGGTAAAACCCTAACCGGCTGGAAGATTCCCAACTTCGGCGGCGAGGGAAAGGTTTACGTTGAGAACGGCGCAATCGTCATGGAAATGGGCAGCATGATGACGGGCATCACCTGGACCGGCGAGGTCCTTCGCGACAACTACGAGCTGGAATTGGAAGGCAAGCGTCTGAATGGTTCCGATTTCTTCTGCACTACCACCTTCCCGGTCGGCAAGGATTCTTGTTCGCTCGTCGTCGGCGGTTGGGGGGGCGGACTGGTCGGCTTGTCGAGCATTGATTACGCCGATGCCTCAGAAAATTCGACCACGAAGGTGCTCACGTTCAAAAACGACCAATGGTATAAGGTGCGGATTCGCGTCACGACCGAGACGATCGAGGCGTGGATCGATGGGCAAAAGCTGGTTACCCAACCTCGCAAAGATCATAAGATCGGCATCCGCATGGAAGTCGATTTGTGCCGCCCCTTGGGCATTTCCACGTGGGCAAGCACCGGTGCCGTGCGGAATATCCGCGTAAGACCGGTAAAGTAGTCAAAGCTTTCAGCAATCAGCTCTCAGCGGTCAGCAAAAAGCGTTAGAAAACGCTGATATGTCTGAATGCTGATCGCTGAACGCTAATAGCAGACAGCTTTTTTATGAACACCAAGCAACTTGACGTTTTGGCGGTTGGCGCTCACCCGGACGATATTGAAATCGCCTGCGGAGGAACCCTGGCCAAACTGGCCCAACAAGGCTATCGGGTAGGCATCATTGATCTGACCGATGGAGAACCGACCCCCGAATCGCCGGGGCCCGAAGTTCGTTTGGCCGAAGCTCGGCGTGCAGCCGAAACACTGGGCATCGTTGGTCGAGTCACCTTGGAGCTGCCGAATCGCCGGTTGTTCGATTCGTTTGAAGCCAGGGTATTATTGGCCACCGAAATTCGCAAATACCGTCCTCGCTTGGTACTCGGGTTGGGCGGCAAGACGCCGATGGCCTCGCCCGACCACTATCAAGCCTCGCTGATCATCGAAGCGGCTGTGTTTTACTCGAAATTGACCAAGTGGGACTCCGCGTTCGGCGGTTTGCCGCCCTATCTCGTCCCGCGTCGCTTGGAGTGCTTCTTGGGGTTCCATACGCTGTTGGCAGCGGATCGCAACGTGATGGTCGTGGATATCGGCGATACGCTCGAAAAAAAGCTGGCGGCAATCGCCTGCTATGCCACCCAATTCCCTCCTTCCAAGGCCCAGGCGCTCGAGAATTTTCGAGCAGTGGCACTTCAGCAGGGGATGGCTGCCGGTTTTGCCGCCGGCGAAGTGCTTGCCAATCCCACCCCTTGGGGAACCCGTGATCTTATGGGCCTGCTGTTCCCCGCCTAAAAATGCATTCCGGTCGAATAGGACCTGGGCATTTTTACTCCCAAGGCAAATGCACTGCATTATCCGGTCCGTTCTTCCCCCCCCGAATCTGATGAACCAAACCACGGCCGTGGTCGTAGCATTGGAGAAAGGGCATTGGCATCACACGGCAGTCTTGCCGGAATGAGGAGGGCACCATGGA
>CAYWGR010000083.1:562-11715 GCA_964458015.1 uncultured Planctomycetaceae bacterium | reverse complement strand
TTCAGGCCTATTTGACGCAAATGGGCCATGCTCCCCTGATGACGCGGGCAGAAGAATTGGCCACGGCACAGCGGATCGACAAAACTCGGCGTTACGCCCGCCGCGAAATGTTGGCCTCCGATTATGTGCTTCGAGCGGCCGTTGGCATCTTGGATCGCTTGGCCCGGGGACAAATGCGGGCAGAGACCGCTTGCGAAGGATCTCTGAATATCGAGCCGCGGAAACGGCATTTGGTGCTTGCGGTTGGACCCAATGTTCAAACCTTGCGGAATCTTTTGCGTCAAAATCGTGAGGATTTCCGCCGTTCCGTCTCGCGGCGATGTTCGGTGGAACAGCGCCGCGAAGCGCAACGCCGGCTCGCCATGCGGCGAGCAAACGCGATTCGGCTCGTTGAGGAAACACCCGTCCGACGACGCTATCTGGAAGCGGTAGTCGAACGTCTCCAGAAAATATCCCGTCGCATGGACGATTTGTTGCGGCAGATAGCAACGGCAAAATCGAACCAGGATTCCGCGCTCTCGGCGCAAGCTTGCAAGGAGTTGCGCCACTGGATGCGTGTGACCCAGGAAACGCCGGCCCGGATTCATCACCGATTGAATCGCATTGCTGAATCCCGCCGCACCCATGACGATGCCCGGCGAGAGCTATCGCTGGCAAACCTACGGCTCGTGGTGGCCATCGCCAAGCGGTATCGCAATCGAGGACTGAGTTTTTTGGATTTGATCCAGGAAGGGAACACCGGCCTGCTTCATGCGGTGGATAAGTTTGAATCGGATCGGGGCTTCAAGTTTTCGACATACGCCACATGGTGGGTGCGTCAGGCAATCACCCGCGCCATCGCCGACCACAGCCGCACGATCCGCATTCCGGTCCACATGCTTGCGAAGGTGGATAAAGTGCAAAACACCCGCCGGATGCTGACCCAGCGCGGCAAGGGACATCCCACTTTGGAGGAAACTGCCGAGGCGGCCGGATTGTCGATCGATGCCGCCCATCGCGCTATCAAGGCCAATCACCGGATGCTTTCGCTCGATGAGCCGCTGGGAGATGAAAGCCAAAAGGATCTCGGCGAATTACTGCCCGACAACCGCGATACGGATCCCATGTCAGGTTTGAACCGCGATTCATTGAAAGTCGGAATTGCCCAAGTTTTGGAATCGTTGAACTATCGCGAACGCGAAATTCTCCGGCTCCGTTACGGACTTTCGGATGGTTGTGCCCATACCCTGTCCGAGGTGGGTAAGATTTTTTCCGTAACCCGGGAACGCATCCGCCAGATCGAATGCGACGCGCTCCGAAAACTGCAACAACCTTCGTGTACGAGAAAACTGGCTATTTTCCTCGATCATCCGATGCCAAACAGCCCGGAGCCGATCTATAAATTACAGCCGTCATCCGCCTTGGGACAGGACGTTTATTGACCCTTGCACAGGGCCGCCACCCAATACGAGCTACCGCTCGACCTGCTTCGATTCGCTCCCGTTGGTCGCTAGACTTTGTTAAAGCCTTCACTATCTTTGGGGTTAGTAATTCAGCCAAGGAACCGAGGCCCGAGTACCGGCATGAAGGGTTGGTCATCGGGAGGCTTGGAAACTGGGGCGAATAAGTAGACTGTCCGGTCCGCTATCCTGGCAAACATCCCTAAGATCAACTTCGCGAGGCAATCTATCTATTTTGCGCGCGCGATAAACTTGCCCATCTTTGCGCATTCACCAATAGCCATTCCGACATGGTCGCATTTTGCCTTGTTTCACTCACTTGTCCACTAGTTGCCATACGCGCAAGTTTTGTAGTAATTATGCACGATCTTGTGGAATAACTCTCTTGTGAAAAGGATCATAGGCATCAGAGTGTCAGCAGGATGGTCCTGCCGTGCGCGCATTTTTCGTTTTATCTCGAGGTCGGAGGTGTGTCCATGAGGAAGCTGGGACTGCTAGTGCTAGTGGTATGCGTCGGGCTGTTCATAATGGGATGTTCCCAGCATAAAGACAAGCCGAAACCCACGACGGGTGCAGGCGGAAAAACTGCCCCTGCCACTAAGCCTGCTGATGTAAAACCAAGTGTGCCGGCTGTCGATACCACGGCTGCTCCTGTGGAACCCGCGGCCGAAGAAAAGAAGGAAGCCGTCGAGGAGAAGAAGGCCGAAGAGCCCAAGGCTGAAGAAAAGAAGGAAGCAGCCGAGGAAAAGAAGGCCGAAGAGCCAATGGCTGAAGAGAAGAAGGAAGCAGCCGAGGAGAAGAAGGCTGAAGAGCCAAAGGCTGAAGAAAAGAAGGAAGCGGCCGAGGAGAAGAAGGCCGAAGAGCCCAAGGCTGAAGAAAAGAAGGAAGCAGCCGAGGAAAAGAAGGCCGAAGAGCCAATGGCTGAAGAGAAGAAGGAAGCAGCCGAGGAGAAGAAGGCTGAAGAGCCAAAGGCTGAAGAAAAGAAGGAAGCGGCCGAGGAGAAGAAGGCCGAAGAGCCCAAGGCTGAAGAAAAGAAGGAAGCAGCCGAGGAAAAGAAGGCCGAAGAGCCAATGGCTGAAGAGAAGAAGGAAGCAGCCGAGGAGAAGAAGGCTGAAGAGCCCAAGGCTGAAGAAAAGAAGGAAGCAGCCGAGGAGAAGAAGGCCGAAGAGCCCAAGGCTGAAGAGAAGAAGGAAGCGGCCGAGGAGAAGAAGGCTGAAGAGCCCAAGGCCGAAGAGAAGAAGGAAGCAGCCGAGGAAAAGAAGGCCGAAGAGCCCAAGGCCGAAGAGAAGAAGGAAGCGGCCGACGAGAAGGCTGAAGAGCCCATGGCTGAAGAGAAGAAGGAAGCGGCCGAGGAGAAGAAGGCCGAAGAGTCCAAGGCCGACGAGAAGAAGGAAGCAGCCGAGGAAAAGAAGGCCGAAGAGTCCAAGGCTGACGAGAAAAAAGAAGCCGACGAAGAAAAGAAGGCCGACAAGGAAGAAAAGAAGGCTGACGACAAATAAGCAGCCCTAAGAAATATCGATTTACATTCAAGCAAGGGCGGTTGCGGTTCTCGCGTAGATCTCGCCCTGCTTAATTCACCTACGGCAGTACAACAACACTCCTTGTGAAGGAGCAGTTATTGTGCTGCCGTTTTTTTATTGTGTTCATTGGCGAGCTTGTTGATACCAATTCCACCTTGCATTTCCTCGCCGGCTTGCCCTACGGAAAAACGAGTTGAATTGGAAACCAACTTACAGCAGTCGATCTAATTCATCCACCAACGTAGAGAATTGCACCAGCGCGGCATCGACCGGCGTAGGTTGTTCCATATCGACCCCGGCGTCACGCAACAAATCCAACGGATCTTTGGAGCAACCGCCCGCGAGGAATCGCAAATAGTCGTCGAGTTCTTGCCGGCCGCCGCCCAGCACACGGTCGGCCAGTGCAATGGCCGCCGACATGCCCGTCGCGTATTTGTAGACGTAGAACGCACGGTAAAAATGCGGAATCCGCAAACATTCCAGGTTCAAGGCGTCGTCTAGCACAAAATCAGGCCCAAAATAGGCCTCCAATAATGCGCGGTAGATTTCCTGGAAACGATCGATCGTGAGCGGCTCGTTCGACTCGGCCGAAGCGTGGATCTGCTTCTCGAACTCGGCGAACATCGTTTGCCGAATGATCGTACCCCGCATGGCGTCGATCTGGCGATTGATCAAAAACGCCCGCTCTTCGTCGTTCCGGGCGCGATCCAGCAGATGCCGGCTCAGCAATTGCTCGTTGAACGTGCTCGCCACCTCGGCTACGAAGATCGTGTAGTTATAGTAGGTGTAAGGCTGATGTTTGGCCGAGTAAAGGCTGTGCATCGAGTGCCCCGCCTCGTGGGCCAGGGTGAATACGTGATCCAAAACCTCCGGCCGGTAGTTCATCAGGATGTAGGGATCGGCATCGTAGGATCCCGAGCTGAAAGCGCCGCTCTGTTTGCCGCGGTTCTCATAGCGATCGCACCACCGGCCCTTCAGCCCGTTTTCCAATAGGCTGCAATAGTCGTCGCCCAAGGGTTTAAGAGCTGCCATGACCAACGTAACGGCCTGGTTCCAGGTGTGGCGAGTCTGCCGCTCAGCTAAAATTGGAACATACGTGTCGTAGTGATGGATATCTTTTAACCGCATTGCTCGGCGACGAACATCGTAGTAATGATGGACGGCCGGCAAGTGTCGCCGCACGCTGGCAATTAAATTATCATAGACAGCCACCGGCATCCGGTCCGGGAACAACGCCGCCTCGATCGCACTTGGATGGTTACGCGCCCGGGCATAGTAGATATCGCGTTGCACCGAGCCTGACAGCGATGCCGCCAACGTATGTCGATGGTCGGCATAGATCCGATAATACTGTTCAAAAGCCGCTTTACGAACGCTTCGCTTTGGCGAGTGCAACAACATGCTGAAAACGGCATGGCTCAACTCGACCGGCTGGCCTTCGGTGTCTTTGACCGTGCCGAACTTCAAGTCGGCGTCGTTCAGTTGGCGGAAGACTTGCCCCGCGGCCTGGGCCATCTCGGTTTGCATGGCCAGCAATCGCTCCTCCTTCTTGCTCAGCGTGTGCGGCTTGTAGCGCAGCAACCGTTCGAGCAGCAGGCGGAAGGGCTTCAAGATCGCCGAATCGAGCATCTTCTTGATTTTAACGCTCGGAATCGCCAAGATTTCCGGGCGGATATAGCTGGCGGCCTCGCCCGCACGGCCGGCGGCATTCACATAGCGTCCCTGCATTCGTTGGTAGCGGCTGTCGGCGGTGTCTTCCGTAGTCTTCAGATGGGCGTAAGTACCCAACCGCTCGCCGGCACGGTCGAAGGCCTCGTCGAATTTCAGGCATTTGGCCAAGGTCTCGGCGCTCTCGGCCAGCTTGCCTTGAAACTGGGCATATCCCTCGATCTCCTTCTCCCAAGCGGAAAAAGCATCCTCCCAGGCCTCATCATTGGCGAAAAGGCTTGCAAGATCCCAGGTATCGGCATTTTTAACTTTGCTGCGAGATAGAAGCTGCATGGTAAATAGCAGAGGGGTCAGAGGGTTTGGAACTAGCGTAATGTCGCGGAATAGGACGTGCTTTTAGCAACACTACACTAGCCCACCGCAGATCGAAAAACAACCCAAAACGCTCCTCCCCCACGTTAGTACTGTCATGCTCTTGTCCCCCCCGCCTAGATACTTATGCTAAAAATAGCCCACCCAGGGGGTGCAATGTGACGGAAATATCCAGTATCTTACAGGAATCGAACGAAACTTTTCGTGGAGTCTGTTGGTGGAGTAATCATGTGTACGATGGCGATTTTGTACCGCGTCGCTCGCGGTACGCCCATCCTTGTGGCAGCTAATCGCGAAGAACGTTTTGACCGTCCGACCCAGTATCCCAAGATTCAGTCGGGGATGCCTCGCGTCGTATGCGGGATTGATCGTCAAGCGAACGGAACCTGGTTGGGTGTCAACCAGTACGGACTGTTCTGCGCGGTTACGAACCGGCCGAAGGCCCATGTGCCGGCCGAACGGCGTTCACGAGGACTTTTGTGCCGTGATTTGCTCGATCTGAAGACTGCCAAAGAGGCGGCTGCCCACGCCGCCAAGGAACTGAGTACCGGTTGCTATGCCGGGGCTAACTATCTTTGCGCCGATGCCCGTTATGCGGCGGTCGTCCACGGCGGCAATAAAGTGGAAATCGTCGAGCTTCAGCCCGGTTTGCACGTTCTTACCTCGGGCAACGTGGATGATCTCAAGGATGAACGGCACGAATTCGTTCGCCGGATGCTTACCTTGCACACACTCGATTCGGCCGTCACGTTTTTGGCGGTTGCCAGCCGCGTTTTTTCGCGTAGGCCGGATCATGAAGGCCGCCGCGGCGTTGTCATAACCGGTCCCGAATTCGGCACGGTTTCCTCGACGTTGCTTTCCTTGCCGCGAAAAATTCAGCACGCCGTGTATCAGTATTCGCCCGGCCCGCCGTGCGACAATGCCTACGACGATCTCTCCGCCCTGCTGCGGCAAGTCCTTTCGACGGAGCGTAGCCGCAAAAACCGCGAAGGCAACGGCGAAGCCGAAAAGCCCCACGAAAAGGTGAAGATCGGCGAGACCAAACACAAGGAATTGGTCAAAAAAAGCAAGTAAACCCGGTTTCAGGGATTGACTGGCGTACGGCCGTAGCAGTAGACCCAATAGTAGTATTCGTTGCTGCTGTCGTCCGCTTGGCCGGCAACATGTTGCAACTTAATTGTGAGTTGCTCCTTGCCTTTCGTGAAAGCGGCCGGGATTTCGTAGTCGGTGTCACGAAACGCCGTCTCAGGTGTGGCTGCCAAGTCACACACATACCACGGTGCATCGGCTATTCGTCGGTCATCGACGTAAACGTCTGTCCGTTGCACATTGCTGCGATTACGATTGGTCCGACGGCGGATTTTGACGCCTTCATTGGCCGGGTCAATCTTCACCGTGAATTCGCTGGTTCCCGCAAACGCCCGCCCGTCGTCGGTCGTGGTCGCCTTGCGCTGTTCAAACTCCATCCGGTCATAGGAACTGGCCGTCACACCGGACCATTTCTCACCAGCAACTCGATATTTGTGGGCTTTCTCGCTTTCCAGCTTGCCAACATCGAATTCATCGGTCAGTTTCAGATTACATTTACCCGGCTTATCCAGGTAATACCAAACTGTAAAGTCGGTTTTCTGGCCTCGATTCACGGGATCACCACACTTGCTGTGTTCATAGCCGATGTTGATCGAAGAGTCGAAGATATAAGGCTCGGCAACATAGAGTCGATAGCCACCCTGAAAACCATTGACCAAACCACCCCAATAGGGCTTCTGAATCGCGTAGCCGCCCCAACCCTGGTTATGGTCATCCTCAGTACCATCACCGTGAATCTGCGGAGTGCGTGAGCCGTCGATGAACGTGTATTCATCGCCGTCCATATTATAACCGTTGCTATACATCATTAGGCCGACGACTTTTCCCCGGCCGCGGGTCTCGAAAGCCCGTGAGTAGATCGCACCGTCCGGCGACACATCCACTGTGCGATTGGCACAAAAATATCCGCTCTCAGTTGGCTTGTAGTTGAGTACTTGCGGTGACGCAGACACGGCTTCCACCTGCAACTGTGAGATATCCGTGCGGCTATCGTTAGCAAAATCAATGTGTGCGCGTGACCAATAAGGCATGGGCCAGAATGAATAGCATTGCCCCGTCTTTCCATCGAAGCCAAACATGAGTGTCGTCAGCTTTTTCTGGGAAACGTCTTCGACGCCGATCGTATCACCACCACCGCCAAAGAAAGAAGCAACAGGCATATCGATGGCGGGAGTTGTCTGATCGTCCCATGTAATACGAATACGGGTATGATAGAATGTATCAGCCGACCACGGCGTCAGGCTGATTCGCAGCGATGTAATGGCTCCTTGACCGGTAAGATCCAATGCGACCTTTGTTTTGCCGGACGACAATGCAATGCTGTTCTTATGCGAATTGCCGTCGCTCGACTTCTTGGGGTCTTGCCCTGCTTGTTCGAATTGCCTCCGAACAACCGATGAATCCACGGCAAAGCCATTCCATGTTTCAACAGGAGTACCGAGAGGATATTTCAGATAAGTATATTGAAACCAAGTGGCGTCATAATGCTTCATACCGGCGGGATGAAACGCTGCAATCTTCAGGCGTTTTTTGAACGCAAGTGGATAGTACATGTTGGCGAACGTGCCAGGCCCCTCCTTCCATTGGAGGCCAAGCTGATCAAAATAGGCCAAGGGTGGAGTGAATGGATGAGTGTAGTTTCCGCCCTTGCCGAAGAACTCGGCAAACGTCATGTCGATACGTGGTTTAGCCTCGTCGTCGAAGTAGTAACGAATTCGGACTTCCTCTCCAGGAAACTTCGTTATCTTCGAGAAGACATTCATTTGCTGTCGGTAGAGGCAACCTGGCCCAATCTCGTCAAAAAAAACATATTCGCCGTTTTCTTCATAACGTTTAAAGAACCCAGAGCGATTTTCGCCCGCGGGATCATAGGTAATAAACTGTTTCGTCTGTGTGCCGTTGGGCAAAAAGTGGGGTAGCAAATCCAGACGTTGCATCGCCTCGAACCCGACGGGGCACTCGGCTCCCTGGACCGCGAATTCCATCACAAATATCCATACAATCCAACATCCAAAAGATTTCATGGGACAATCTCCATCGGGTGTTTCAAGACAACGGTCATCTGTATGACAGCCTCCGATTATACCATACGTGGTAGGGCAAAATGCGCAAATCTTCTGCACTTATGCGTACTCACCATGCTGGACACTTCAATACTCTTGTGGTTTAATGAATGACCATGCCACGGTCACATCAAATTCCCCAGGTGTTGCTGTTGATTGAAACCTCACGGGCCTATGGACGCGGGCTCGTTGAGGGGATCACACGTTATGCCGAGGAAAATGGCCCCTGGGCAATGTTCTTCGAGGAACGGGGGCTCAACGATCCGCTGCCGCGATGGCTTCATCGTTGGCAAGGCCATGGCATCCTTTCTCGCACCTTGCGCAAACCCGACATCAATAGGCTTATCGCCACCGAAACGCCTGTGATTGAACTGTATGCCGACGCGAAGTCGGGCATGCCGAGTGTGTGTCAAAATGAGGAATCCGTCGCTCGGCTTGCCGTTGATCATTTTTCTGACCGCGGCTTACGGAACTTTGCTTTTTTCTCGACGGATTGTGCCCACTGGATTAAAGGACGTGCTCAGGCCTTCGAGGCGACATTACAGGACTGCGGGCAATTCTGCCATCGCTTCGACATTGTACTCAAAAAACAAGCGGCCAATGACAAGCCACACCAAACTAATGATCTCAGTGTAATCCGCTGGCTTCGCAAATTACCTAAACCCTGCGGCATCTTCTGTGCCTCGGATTTCTATGCCATGCGATTATCCAGAGCCTGTTCGATTGGCGGCATAGGAGTTCCTGATCCCATAGCAATACTAGGCGTGGACAACGACCCCGTGTTCTGCGGTACGTGCTTTCCACGATTATCGAGCATCGACCTTGGCAGTGAGCGAATAGGCTATGAGGCTGCCGCTTTGCTGGATCGGATGATGAACGGCAAGCAAATAGCAATGGATAAGATTCTTATCGAACCTCGGCAGGTCATTGTTCGCGGATCAACTGATATCCTGGCGATGGATGACGCAGAGATAGCCCAAGCTGTTCGATTCATTCGCAAACAAGCGTTTTTCCATCTAACAGTGCCGGAAGTGGCTTCTGAAGTAGGAATTTCACGTCGCCTTTTGGAAAAACGTTTTCAACGTGCGTTGCGCCGTAGTCCCAAGGAAGAAATGCTGCGGGTTCAAATGGAAAAGGCGAAAAATCTGCTAGCCACGAGCGACATGGCGGTTGCTAGCGTTGCCCAAAAAAGTGGATTTACGTCTCAGGAATATTTTGCGAGGGCTTTTCGACGACATGCCGGCCAATCACCCCAAGAGTATCGTCGCGAACAGCGACGGCACGGCAAAGACTATCATTCGCCCGATTGAGTTTGTTGTGATAATACGTCTATCGTGTAATCGATTCTTTTCAGGATTTGTTCGAAGTGACAACCTACTTGATACAGGATCAAATCGGGACACTGCGGATTGCGGACGAACAGGCGGCATAATCCGTCGCGGGCGTGAATTAAAAAACGATGCTGGCGGAAGCAGAAATCAACCCAAGCCCGGGCATACTCATCGGCCACGAAATTGAGCACCTCCGCCCCGCTCAACAACAGGGCATGATCGTGGATATTTTCCCAGGTCGCCTTTTGGGGGAGGGAAGTAAAATGCCGGGATCCGTCGCGCGTTCTTTCGTCGATCAATATCATGGTGCCTGCTATCCTAACAGGCACCTGTGACAACATGCTGTCACCCAGCGCATGGGTTTTTATTGTTCCGCAGACGAAGGCGATCGTGCATTAACCTACCCCGCTGATGCGTCAGCAGCAGGATGGCTCGGTGATTCCACCACCATCGAGGAGGGTGTTGGGTAAGTTAATACAGGCGGCCAATACGCGCAAAAAAAACTCGTTCCCATGAAGAACATGAGAACGAGAATGATTTCTGGTTAATCTTCCAAGTAGCTGTCCAGCTATCGACATCAGAGCTTTACAATACGCACACAAACAGAACAGTAGCAAGCCGAAAAATACGGCTCAGATACCGCGAACTGTTCTTGCGTTGTCGTCTGACCGTCAACACGCAATGCTGACTACCACTCGTCGCGACCACCGCGACCGCCGCGACCACCGCCGCCGCTGCCGCCACGACCGCCGCCGTAACCACCGCGACCGCCGCGACCACCGCCGCCGCCGCCACTGCGAGCTGGCTTATCCTCAGCCTCATTGACCTTGATGGTACGGCCGTCCAATTCGGTGCCGTCCATCTCGGAGATGGCCTTGGTAGCGCCTTCGTCATTGGCGAAGGTCACGAACCCGAAGCCCCGGGAGCGACCGGTTTCGCGATCCGTAATGACCTTGGCTTCGACGATTTCGCCGAATTGGGAGAACGCGCCGTGCAGGCCGTCGTCCGTTGTGCCCCAGCTCAACCCACCGACAAACAATTTCTTCGACATCCCTCTGGTAACTCCTTCTGCGGCACTGTCGCAACTTGGCGGCAGCGCACCTAATGATACGAACGGGTTTCGTGGGTTTGAGGCCCTCGCTCCCCGAGGGCAGCCCCAACGGCCGCCACTGGTCTCTCGTAGCATACCAGCTTCAGAGTTACTTGCAACAGCGCCCGGAAAGAAATCCGCGAAGAAATACGCATTTTTGCAGCAAAACCACACATGCAGGGGGTTTCTCGCCGTGAGACCAGGAAAACAAGGCGAAATAATCCGTCATCCCTCGCACAAAGCGATTTTATCCCTGCAATTGTTTGACCAATTTTCGCACAATACTTCGCGGCGCCAAACGGACCGAAAACGCGCCTAAGCGATTCAACAGTCCGGGAACGATCAATGCCTTGCCTTGGCGGAATCCCTGATAACCGGCCTTGGCAACGGCTTGGGCATCCATCACGCCAAGTTTGAAAACCACGGATTCGTTCATGCCCGAGACCGTGCCGAACTCGGTGGCCGTGGGCCCTGGCGCCAGACAAGCAACATGCAACCCCGTGCCGCGCAGCTCCTCCGTCAGGGCCTCGGAAAACGACAAAACATAGGCCTTGGTCGCATAATAGACGGCCATATTGGGG
>CAYWGR010000083.1:0-552 GCA_964458015.1 uncultured Planctomycetaceae bacterium | reverse complement strand
CTGCATCCAGACCGACTGTCTGGGTCTGGGGGCCTGGCTGAAACCCGGCGGTCGAGCCGACGTTCAAAATTCCACCGCGTCGATGTTCCATCATGCAGGGCAAAAAAAGACGCGTTAATTGGGTCAGCGCGACCACGTTGACCTGAATCATCGCAAGCTGACGATCGAGTGATAAATGGGCCACGGAGCCCATGGCGCCAAATCCGGCATTATTGACCAGCACATCGACCGCAAGTCCACGGCCGGATAAATCCTCGAAAATCGCCTGCGGAGCCCCTGGCTCCGACAAATCCCGCGGTAAAACGGTGACTTCCGTGCCGTGGTTTCGCTGCAAATCTTCGGCCAACTGCAACAGTTTTTCCTGACGCCGCGCCACAAGGATCAAGCGGCATTTGTCCGCGGCGAAAAGCCGAGCCAGCTCCCAACCAATCCCTGCCGAGGCTCCCGTAATCAAAACCGTTTCCGGCGACATTTTGCACCTTACTTTCTGGAATGCCTAACACGGAATCCGCATAAAAATGGCATATTCGTCACAATCGTTTCGTCTGCCAT
>CAYWGR010000082.1:0-24195 GCA_964458015.1 uncultured Planctomycetaceae bacterium | reverse complement strand
AAGCTATTCG
Source organism: uncultured Planctomycetaceae bacterium (assembly GCA_964458015.1). Taxonomy (GTDB): domain Bacteria; phylum Planctomycetota; class Planctomycetia; order Pirellulales; family Thermoguttaceae; genus CAYWGR01. The sequence goes on along the minus strand of CAYWGR010000082.1, from coordinate 24,185 downwards.
CCCACGCTCGATAAGGCGATTGCCATGGCCTATGTTGTTCCCGAATTGGTGAAACCGGGCACGGAATTACAGGTTGACATCCGCGGCCATTTGGAAGCGGCCCAGGTGGTGGAGCTGCCTTTTTATCGTCGCAATAAGAAAGGATTGAATCAATAATGTCGCAAAATCGTTTGTATAGCAAAACGCATGAATGGGTTCGCGTGGAGGCGGCTTCCTCGGGCGAAAAGACGGCCGTCGTGGGCATTACGGCCTTTGCGTTGGAGGCCCTTACCGACTTGGTATTCGTCGACTTGCCCAGCGTGGGGCGAAAGGTTCAAGCGGGGCAGCCGTTCGGCGAGATCGAATCGGTTAAGGCCGTAAGTGATCTCTACAGCCCCGTTGACGGCGAAATCGTCGAGGTGAATTCGTCGTTGGCAGGCAATCTGGAGCATCTGGCCGAGGATCCTTACGAGGCCGGTTGGTTCGTCAAAATTAAAATCAGCAACGAAGCCGGACTGGCGGAATTGCTGGATGAATCTTCTTATAAAAAACAGTGTGAAGAAGAGCCGCATTAGAGGAATGCCGAAGGTCGCCGTCAAAATGGCGTCATTCCTTCAGCAATTGCATTTCGTCGATCGGCATGTGATTTACTTGGAGCCGTTATGCCTTATTTTCCCAATACCGAGTGTGATCGCCGGGAGATGCTCGAAGCCATCGGCGTCGGATCGGTTGAAGATTTGTTGGCGATGATTCCCGCGGAGTTGCAGATGCAGCGCAAACTGTGTGTTGCACCGGGATTGGGTGAATTGGAGCTATCGGCTCATATGGCCGATCTTGCCTCGCAAAATATGTCGGCCGGTCAAGCGGCGTGTTTTCTGGGGGGCGGAACCTACGATCATTTCATTCCGGCCGTGGTCGATATGGTTGCTGCGCGGAGCGAATTTTATACGGCCTATACGCCTTATCAGCCCGAGGCCAGCCAGGGCAGTTTGCAGGCTTTTTTCGAGTATCAAACGCTTATTGCGCAACTGACCGGCATGGATGTGTCGAATGCGAGTCTCTACGACGGCGGCAGCGCCGCGGCCGAGGCCGTTTTGATGGCCATTCATGCCACGGGCCGGAAACGCATCGTCACGGCGGCAAGCGTTCATCCTGAAGCTCGGCAGGTGTTATCGACGTATTTGGCCAATCTGGGTGTTGAGCTTGTGACGCTCGATGCGGCACAGGGCGGGGTTTCGATCGCCGAGTTGGCCTCCGCGGTTGATTCTCAAACGGCCTGCGTGCTGTTGCAGCAGCCGAACTTTTTCGGCTGTTTGGAAGAGGTCGAACAAGCAGCCGAGATCGCTCACAAGGCCGGCGCACTGTTCATTGTTTCGGTGGATCCGATCAGCTTGGGCATTTTGAAGCGGCCTGGCGACTATGGGGCCGATATTGCGGTGGCCGAGGGGCAGTCGCTGGGCAGTCCGATGTCGTTCGGCGGCCCGTATTTGGGCATGATGGCTTGCCGCGAGCAGTTTTTGCGGCGCATGCCCGGCCGGTTGATCGGCCAAACGACGGATCGACGAGGCAATCGCTGCTGGGTGCTGACGCTTCAAACACGCGAGCAGCACATCCGCCGTGAGAAGGCCACGAGCAATATTTGCTCGAACGAAGGGCTGGTTGCGTTGCGGGCCGCTGTGTATCTTGCCTTGATGGGCCCGACCGGCATGCGCGACGCAGCGAATCTTTGCCTGCAAAAATCGCGTTATGCTGCTGAAACATTGGCGGCGGTTCCGGGGCTTTCATTGGCGTTCGGTCGGCCGGCGTTCAAGGAATTCGTCGTTCGCGTCCAGGGAAGGTCCGTCGGCGAGCTTGTCGAGAGCGCGCGGCAACAAAACATCTTGGCCGGCATACCGCTGGATCGCTGGTATCCGCACATGGCCGATTGTCTGTTGGTGGCCGTGACCGAAAAACGCACCCGGGCGGAGATCGATCGCTTGGCGGCGGCATGGAAGTAGTTTTTTTGTGGCCTGTTCCTTACTGCCATCATTTCACGGTCGCTACCCCCCAGAAGTGATGGCATTTCGGCTTTTTTTATCGAGCCGAAGCACTTTCGTGACCGATGCCAACAATGCTTGGCCATTGCAGACCGGTTCATGGAAGAACGAAATGTTCGGCAGCCGATGGATTTCCGTTGTCGTGTTCGCCTGGGCGATGTTTCTCGCGGCTGCGGGGGCTTCTCCTGTTTTTGCGCAGGAAGATCAAGGGGAGGAGGAGCAGCAGAAGCCTATTCGGGACAATTCGTTCTTGATCGAAGAAGCATATAATCAAGAGCCTGGGGTCGTTCAGCACGTCTTCAATTTTGTTCCTGCCTGGGAACATGGCCGAGGCGCGGAGCGGACCTTTGACTTTTTGTTTTCCCAGGAATGGCCGGTCTTTTCCCAGAAGCATCAAATCTCGTATACCATTCCGCTTCGTAGCATCGATGGTATTCCCGAGCAGGGCGGCGGCACCGATGCCGGGGGGCTGGGCGATATCTTGCTCAACTACCGTTACCAATTGCTGAACGGCGAAAACGAGGCGTTTCCGCTGGCGATTTCTCCGAGGTTCAGCTTGATATTTCCTTCGGGCGATGCTGAAACCGGGCTAGGCAACGGAAAGCTGGGCTATCAAATCAATTTGCCCTTCAGTTATGAAATGAAGAAATGGTTTTTTCACTTTAATGCGGGGATGACCAAGACGGACGGTGTTACGGCGGGGACTAATCCTGATTTGCCGTTTATCGGTCACGCGATCGACGGCTATAATCTTGGTGGCAGTGCGATCTATTTATATCGGCCGCTTTTTAATTTCATGCTGGAAACCATCGCGGTTTGGGACGAGGAATTGCAACGGGACGGCCGCGAGGAGTCGAAATGCGAGGTCGTGATGCTGCCAGGTTTTCGTTGGTCGCCCTATACCAAGGGCGATACGCAATGGGTCGTCGGTTGCGGCGTACCTATCGGGCTTTCGTATGACGCACCCGACATCGGTGTCTTTTTCTATCTATCCTTGGAACACCGATTTTTGCCGAAGTCGATGACTCCCTGACCGCTTTGCTATTCGAGCGGATCGAGCATGAAGTCGTCGATTTCGACCGAGGCGCCTTGTTGAAGAAAATTGATGCTCACTAGCAGCCGCGTCTCGCCGCGACGTTTGAGCACAATGCCTTCGAGGCCTGCGAAGGCTCCTTGACGCACTCGGACCTGTTGGCCGGGGCCCAGGCGGCTTTCCACGGTCAGCGGGGCGTCGGCGGCGATGAGGCGGTGGATCTGAAGCAAATCGAACGCCAATTGCGATTGATCTTCGACCGCAAGGCTGTGAGCGATCCGGTTCGTGGAAAAGCTTCGCAGCCGCTCTTCCTCGCTGGCAAAGAGAAAGATGTAGCCGCCGAACAACGGAACAAACGATGTGCGTTTGCGGCCGCGTACAATACTGGTTTTTTTCACCAAGGGCAGAAAAAAGGGGATGCTGAATTTGACTAAGTCCCGGGCCAGTGATTTCTCTTGCCGAGCTTTCGTGTGAAGAACCAGCCAGCGGCGGTTCGTGTGATCGGCCGGAGGTGCATCCAACAGATTCGCCGGATACATGCTGGTCTCTTCCTTGAGGATGGGCATGTATGGTCTCCCCGGCTGGTCAAATAAACAAGCCTATTTCTTATTTCGCTCTTGTTCGGCCAGTTCGCACCGGACTCGCTGCAAGTCGGCATCGACCATCATGTTTACCAGTTCGGTGAATGAAACCTTCGGCTCCCAGCCGAGCACGCGCCGGGCCTTGCTCGCATCGCCGCAGAGCGCGTAGATTTCAGCGGGGCGAAGCTGTTTGGGATCGAGGACGACGTATTTGCGCCAATCGAGGCCGACGCGATCGAAAGCCAGTTCGACCAGCTCGCGCACGGAATGTTTGACGCCCGTGGCGACGACGTAGTCGTCGGGTTGATCCTGTTGGAGCATGCGCCACGCGGCATCGACGTAATCGCCGGCGAATCCCCAATCGCGTTGGATGTCGAGGTTCCCGAGCAGCAGTTTATCTTGGACGCCGAGTTTGATGCGTGCGGCGGCATCGGTGATTTTTCGGCTGACGAATTCCTTGCCGCGTAAGGGTGATTCATGATTGAAGAGAATCCCCGAACAAGCAAAAATGCCGTAGCTTTCGCGATAGTTGACGGTGATCCAGTGGCCGTAGACCTTGGACACGCCGTAGGGGCTTCGAGGGTGGAAGGAAGTGTCCTCGTTTTGGGGTTCCTGTTTCGTCGCGCCGAACATTTCGCTGCTGCTGGCCTGGTAGAAACGAATCGAGGGATCCACGAGCCGGACGGCTTCGAGCACTCGGGTGACGCCCAGGGCGGTGAACTCGCCGGTCAACAACGGCTGCGACCAACTGGTGGGCACGAAACTCTGTGCCGCGAAATTATAGACCTCTTGCGGCCGGATTTCTTGGATGATCGTGATGATCGAGAGTTGGTCGAGCAGGTCGGCCTGATGCAGCGTGATTCGGTCGAACAGGCTTCCGATGCGTTCGTAATTCTCGGTGCTGGCGCGGCGCACCATGCCGTGAACTTCATAGCCTTTTTGGAGCAGGAACTCGGCCAAATAAGCACCGTCCTGTCCAGTGATGCCGGTAATCAGCGCCTTGCGAGTCATAGCAACCCCATGCATGGGAAATAGTTCAGTATAGGTCATAGACGCAGGGTAGTCCACCGTCGATTCCGAGAGTGAGGGGGGGGGAAAATCGGCGGAGGTGATGTGTGGAATGTGGTGAAAGGCGGGGTGTTGGGCGAGGTGGGTTGTTGAGTGAAACGGCGGCTGTTGTGCCTATTGTTGGGGGGATGGAAATGCCCATAAAACCGAGATAATTGTAACCTATACTTATAGGGGATACTAATAGTTGTTGCTTGAAGTGGAAAGTATTCTTTATGAGTCAGTTTCTACAAGATGCAATTCACTGGGTTGAACGTCTCGGGCCTCGGGATTGGATGATGGCATTCGCAGCCATGATCTTAGTGGCATTTCTCTGTATGCGTGGTTTCGGATCGCGCAGCAACTACTAAGAAAACACGCTCGGCTCAGATCCTCTCAACACCCTCGCTGTAATTGTTTAATATTGGTTTGAATTGCCGCTACAGTCGGCAAATATGCTAGAATCTAACAAGATGGGGCACAGACGTTAGCGCGGTGGATATTCAATGGGCTGGTGGAACATTCAGATACCTATTCCCGTGGCGTTGGCGTTTCTTGCCGCCATGGGATATTTAGTGAGTCGACAACGGCGAGCGTCGAAAACCGACATGGCGGTTCGGTCGCGGCGCGAGCTCAAACGTGCCCAGGCCGTGGCCACGGAGTTGGAAAAGATCTCGTGGGCGATCCGCCAAAATCTGTCGAAGCATCATGACAGCGTTTCCAGGTTCAAGGAACACGTCAGCATGTTGAGCGGCCATCAGCAGGAAGCGGCATGGAAGGAGCTTTGCCGGGAGGCCGAGGATATTCTAAGACCCACGCAGCAACTTGCCACGCAAATCGCGAACGCCTACGACGAGATCCGGCAGCAGACCGCAAACTTGATGACCTTTACCGAGGTGCGCACCGATCCGTTGACGGGGGTGAATAATCGCCGGGGGTTGGACGATTCATTGCGATCTCAGTTTGCCATGATGGATCGCTATGGTTCGCCGTTCTCGATGGTCATGTTCGACATCGATCACTTCAAACAGGTGAACGATCAGCAGGGGCACCTGCACGGCGACCATGTGCTTCAGGAGCTTGCCCGGCTGTTGGATGAATCGATCCGTGAGACCGATATCGTAGCGCGTTACGGCGGAGAAGAGTTCATGATCGTGATGCCGCACACGGATCTGGCGGGCGCGTGCATATTTGCCGAGCGTTTGCGGGCGCAGGTGGAAAGCAAATTGACGATTACCATCAGCGGCGGAGTGGCGGCGGCGCAGGAAGGCGACACGCCCGAGGCCTTGATAGCGAGAGCCGACGCAGCTCTTTACAGTGCGAAAGGAGCGGGTCGGAACCGCGTGTTCCGCATGGCGGGAGTCAATACCGAACTGGTGCCTGCCGAAACCAAAACCACCGTGGACGCTTCCTAGCAATGTAGGACGCAATCACAGCCGCAAGAAATAAAAATTCCCGCGGCGGGCATGAGTCTTATCGACGGCATACCCACCACGGGAAACGTCCCTGCAATGCACGCGGGCGTGCATCGCACCTTTACCGTTTATTGAGTGCCGCTATCACGCGATCCGTAATGGCCTGAATCAAAGCTTCTTGATCGAGCGGAGCCTGTGCGCCGGCGGAACAAGAGGCCTGCGGCGCGGCGGAACTTGATTGATCGAAACGCGGCGGCTGGAACGCGCGCTGCTCGACGCCCGCCTCGCGCCAGCTCTCGCGGAAGGTGTCGTTCGCGCAGATGTCGCAGCTCTTCAACTCCGAGCGCGGATCCTTGAAGCCCCACTTCTCCTTCAGATCGAGCAAAGCCGATGCTTCCGGCTCGGTGAAGTAGTTGACCGATCCCAGCCCGCGCGCCAGCATCAACATGCGGCAATAGGCGTCCAAGATTTCGGTCCACCAGTAGGCCTTTTCCACCGTGTCGCCGAAGCTCACCGTGCCGTGGTTGGCCAGGATCATGACGTTCGACTTATGGACGAACGGCAGAATCGTATCGGCGAAATTCTGGCTGCCGGGAATGTCGTATTTCGCAATCGGCACGTCGCCCAAGAAGATTTCCACCTCGGGCAAAACGCACATCGGCACCGGCTCGCGGGCAATGCCGAAGGCCGTCGCATGAGGCGGATGGCAATGGACGACCGATTTCACTTCCGGCCGCTCCTTCATAATCGCGATGTGCAGCTTGATCTCGCTGGTCGCCTTCCGATGACCGCTGATCTGCTTGCCCGACATATCGACGATGCACAAATCGTCGGGCTTCATATAGCCCTTCGAGATTTGCGTCGGCGTGCAGACGACCTGATTCTCGCTGACGCGATAGCTGATATTGCCGTCATTGGCCGCGGCGAAACCCTTTTTATAAAGGCGATCGCCGATATCGCAAATTTCCTGTTTGACCTTCTGAATGTTGACCATGAATGTTCCTCACATTGCGTAGGGTGCGTGCAACGCACCAATGTCTATTCCGGTGCGATGTTCGCACCCTACTTTCAATAGCTATTCAATTTCCGACGGATCGAATTTCAAGGTATCGAGAATCGCCGCGTTATAGGCATCAACGGGCTTCACTCCAGGATGAAAAGGCATCGCGGCCTCGCGGCCCTCGCTCAAAGCGATGCGGCACCCGATGTCCGCGCCCAATTCATCGTACACAACGACTTCTTCCAACGGCGTCGGCTGCCGGCCGGCCAAGTCATCCCAACTCAATGGCACCGCCAACTTAAACCGCGCGCCGGCCATGCTCGGATGAACGCGATTCAGCGTGACCGTCCCGATAACATCGGCGATTCGCATGATAAACGCTCCTCTTACGCAAGCTGGGCTTGAAAAACTTCAGGGCAAGGGCGAACGCCGCCCCGGCCGAATTCCGACACCATTTGTTTCAATTGGAAAAACGTACCCGCCGACGGATTGGCCACCAAAACATTCGCCCCCACGGCCGACGCGGCCGAGGCCACCGCCGGAGCATCCGCGCCCGTTATGGCCCGAACGCCTTGCAGCCGATTCGCCAAGCAAAGCCCCGCCGCCGTGTGCCGCGTAAGCAACACGCCCAACGTGTCGGGCTTCGACATTTCGCCGGCCAACTCGTTCGTCGCGGCAATCAGGCAATTCAATGCCGCATGTTCCACTTGCAGTCCTTCGCGAACCAAGCCGGCCGCCAGGGATGTCGGATCGAAATCCGTTCCCACAACACGCATCACCAATCGCACCGGCGATGACGCCTCGCTCTTCGGCGATTCGCCAACCGCCAATTCGATCCGGCGGCGCATCAATTCGTCGCGCACTGCCGGCGTGACCAAGGCCTCGCGCGAAACCACGACGCGCTTCACGCTCCCCAATCGCCCGGTGATTTCGGCCATCGTTACGATGCGCGAGCCAATCGCCAAATCACCGTCACGCGCTCCCGCAACCGCCGTCGCGGGCTTTGTGTCGCATTTCGCTTCGGCAGTCGCCGATGGAGCCGGAACGCTTTTGGTTTCGACCGCCGAACTTGCAACGCGCGGATTTTCAACGGCCTTCGCGGACGGCGCGGCGTCGCCGACGCCAAGTTCCACGAGAACCTCGCGCACAACACGTTCGATGTCGGATATGGAAAAATTCATGGATCGCATATACCCAAAACGCTCCAGCGGACCGGTGAGTTCGCAGCGCCCAAGATCTCGCGGGTGCCGATGCCGTCGCTGGTGATCATTACCTTTTCGCCTTTGCCGGCCCCCAGCGAATCAATCACCAGGATCGGATCGCCTTCCACCGTGCGGCCGTCGGCTTGCAGTGCCATTACCAAAAGAAGCTTCCAGCCTTCCATCGACGGATGCTTGATCGTGGAAGTGGCAGTGCCCATGACGCGGCCGATGTACATAAATACCTCTATTGTGTCCTACATTGCTAATGAACCGTTCCGCGGCCAAACAGGTCAGCAAACTCGGCTGAAACAGCCGTGTTTGCGGTTGAATCTTGAACATTGGCAATGTCGGTATCAATAAACACCGTTTATCGTGTTACTTTCCCAAAATCCGAAGATCATCAACCATCGTGCAGCGACGCTCGCGGGTGAACGTCAGCGGCGTGGTGATGCCTTCGCCCGTCGGGCCGGCGATTGAATACGAACCGTAGCCTTCGCCGCCGTTGCCCAAACCGGCCACGCAGGCGCCGTTCTTCACGAAAATCGTCGTATCCAGGGCCTTGCCCATCTTCGTCAGGTTGTGGACGTTGGTCGAGTGAATGATGGCCGTATGGCGGAAACCATGCTCGCTGATCCGGGCCTTCTCGATGGCCTCGTCAACGTTGCGGCAACGCACGAACGGCACGAACGGCATCATCTGTTCGACCGGAACGAACGGGTTCGACTCGTCGGTTTCGCCAAAAATCATTTCCGTTTCGGGAGCAATGTTCTTGCCGGCGGCCCGAGCCAATACGGCGGCGTCTTTCCCGATGAAATCCTTGTGGGCTACGTCGTGTTTCTTGTCGCCCTCGCCGACGGTCGAAATCGCGGCTTTCGTCAACGCCTGAATCTCGCTCGCATTGAGACGCACCGCGCCGGCGCGCTCCATGGCGGCCATGAGCTTGTCGAAAATCGAATCGACGGCGAATACTTGTTTTTCAGCAATGCACAACAAGTTGTTGTCGTAAGCGCCGCCAAGGATGATCGAGCGTGCGGCGCGATCGAGATCGGCCGTTTCGTCGACCACGACCGGCGGATTGCCGGGACCGGCCACAATCGCCCGCTTCGGCTGTTGCATGGCTGCCCGGGCCACCGCCGCGCCACCTGTGACGCAAATCAAGTTGATATCGCGGTGCTTGAACAAAATGTCGGCCGATTCCAACGTCGGCTCGGTGATGACGCAAAGCAAATTGTCGATTCCCAGATCGCCGTAAATCGCTTCATTGAAGCGTCGCACGCCCTCGGCGGCGATGCGGCGTCCGCTCGGATGCGGATTGAAAACAATCGTATTGCCCGACGAAATCATGTGGATCGCGTTGCAGGTGATCGTGGGCAACGAATGCGTAACAGGCGTAATGGCGCAGATCACGCCGAACGGCGCGTGTTCGATTACCGACAGGCCGTGATCGCCGCTGAAAACTTCGCTCCGCAAAAATTCGACGCCCGGCGTCGAAGCCGCGCCGATCAACTTTTCTATCTTGTGCGGCAAGCGGCCGATCTTCGTCTCTTCCATCTCCATCGTGCCAAGTTCGACGCGCTGATCCATCGCGATGCGGCGGATGTGGCCGACGATGCGTTTGCGGTCGGCCAACGTGCAACGCGAGAGCCGTTCGTAGGCTTCCCGCGCGGCCGCTGCCGCTTGATTCGCATCGGTAAACAGGCCGAGCCGGCCTTGGTATCCGCCGCCCACGGGAGCGACGTCGCCGCTGTTGCCCAATCGGGTTAAAACCTGTTCCACCACGTTTCGGATCAGTTTTTCGTCTATTTGCATGATAGTAATGAGTTATCTGTTGTCTGTTGTCAGTTATCCGTGGGCAGGGATCCGCGCGAAGCTGCAAGCGGATTTTTGGAAATCCATTTCCTAATCTTTGGTGCCCTCTTTATCGTACACGCTGGTATGATCCACATGTACGGTGTCGATGATCCCGATGATGACCGTATCCACGGGCAGTGTTTTGGTCTCGGGAGTAAGCCGTGCGCTCGAGCCCTGCGTAAGCAAGACCAGTTCGCCGATCCCCGCCCCCAATGTGTCCACGGCGACCATCGAGCGGCCGGTGGTCACCAAGCTGCCGCGAGTTTTGGGTTCGAGTCGATACGGCTCGACCAACAAAAGCTTGTGGCCGACCATCGACCCGACCTTTTCCGTGGATACCAGCGATCCGGTAACCTTGGCGATTAACATGTTGCTAGCCCTCCGACAAAAGTTGTGCGGCCAGCCGCGCAACGACAATTTCCTCGTTGGTCGGAATGACCCAAATCTGCGTGCGACTTTGCGGCGCGCTGATTTTCGCCTCGCCCTTGGCCGACTGATTGGCCTCGGGATCGATGACGATGCCCAGCTCTTCGAGATTCCGGCAAACCGCATCGCGGAAACTTGGTTGATTTTCGCCGATGCCGCCGGTGAACACGATGAAATCGGCGCCACCCAACTCGACTAAATAAGAGCCGAGATAACGGCGCACTTCGGCCGTAAACACTTCGAGAGCCAGCTTGGCCTTCTCGCTGCCGGCGGCGGCCGCTTCTTCGATGTCCCGCATGTCGCCGCTGGTGCCGCTAAGACCCGCCAAGCCGCTCTTGTTGGCCAAAATCGCAAGCACTTCTTCGATCGACTTACCGGTGTACTTCATCAGCACCGGCAGGGCGAAAACGTCCAAGTCGCCGACGCGGTTGCTTTGCGACAAACCGCTTTGAGCCGAAAATCCCATGCTGGCCGCCATGCTCTTTCCGTCGCGAATCGCACAGAGCGAGCTCGAACCGCCCAAGTGGCAAGAGATGACTCGCTTGCCGGAGCCGAACAGTTCGGTCGTTCGCAGGGCGATGTAGCGGTGGCTGGCTCCGTGGAAGCCGTAGCGCCGCACGAGGGCCTTTTCCGCCCACTCGCTCGGAATGCCGTAATAGCGATTCCGCGCGGGGATCGTTTGGTGGAAATCGGTCTCGAAGGCCGCCACCAGCGGAATCTCCGGCAGTTTTTCGGCCAGCAGACGCATGGCGTTGATGTACGGCGGATTGTGGGCGGGCGCCACGTCGTTCATCTCCGTCATGTCGGCCAGCAACTGCGGCGTGACAAGTTGCACGCCGGTCGTGCGCCCGCCGTGAACTGCCTTGAACGCGACTGCCGCAACCTCGGACGCCTCTTTGAGACAACCGGATTGCGGGTCGGTCAATTGAGCCAGACACTGGCGAACGCCTTCGGCATGATCAGGCACGCGCTGGGTCTTTTCCTGGCGCTGGCCGCCGATTTCCACGAAACATCGACTCTCGGGCGAACCGATCCGCTCGATCCCGCCGCGCGCAAGTTGTTTGCCCGCGGCCATGTCGAACAGCCGGTACTTGAAACTCGTCGAACCGAGATTGGCAACAAGGATTTTCATCGTAGTGATTAGTAGTTAGTGGCTAGTGGTTAGTGATTCATGGTAAAGCCGATAGCGGCTTTCTTCTAATCCCTAATCCCTAATTCCTAATCCCTAGCTCAGATAGGCCGCGATCACGCCGTCGGCAGGCCGGGGGATGATGTGGCTGGCCACCAACTCGCCGACTTGCGAAGCGGCATTCGCGCCCGACTCAACGGCCGCACGCACGCTGCCGACGTCGCCGCGGACGATCGTGGTCACCAATCCGCCGCCGATCTGAACGCGCTTGACAATCTGAACATTCGCAGCCTTGGCCATTGCATCGGTCGCTTCGACCAGAGCCACAAGACCTTTCGTTTCAATCATTCCAATGGCGTCTTGCATTGCTTGAGTATCCCTTATTCTAACAGTTGTGGATTTATTTGTTTTTGAGGTTTTCATGGAAGCAGCGCGGCCTATTTCAGGCCGACTCCATCCGAAAAATTCAAGGCCCAATGCGGCCTGGTTAATCGCGGCTCCTAGTCGGCGGCCGACTTTTTGCCCGACGGCAACACAATGTCCAGGTCTTCGTGCGGACGCGGAATCACTTGCACGCTGACGATCTCGCCGATGCGTCCGCCCGCGGCGGCGCCGACATCGGTGGCGGCTTTAACCGCGGCCACGTCGCCGGTGACAAACGCCGTGACAAGTCCGCTGCCAACCTTGTCCCAACCAAGGAACGTCACATTCGCCGCCTTCAACATCGCGTCGGTCGCCTCGACCAGGACGATAAAGCCCTTGGCCTCAATCATGCCCAACGCTTCCATCGCTTTTGCCATGGTACTACTTCTCCAGTAATGAGAAACTCCGGGGGTTAAACTACACCTTTATCAATTCCACGCTTGATGCGTGATCGATGTCGCAAGCATTGCCCTCGTCCGTATCCAAGTGGACTTCGAGCTTGATATTTTTTCCTACGCGAACCAAAAGCTGGTTGAAAACCACGCCGCATCCCGAGGCGACGCGGAGATTCATGCGGTCTTTATCCTTGACGCCGTAAAAGGCCGCGTCCGAAGGGCCCATGTGAACGTGCCGCTCGGCGCGAATCGCGCCCTTCTTCAATTCCACCACGCCTTTCGGTCCGACCAACACGCAGCCGGGCGTGCCGTCGATGACGCCGCTGGCCCGAACCGGCAAGTCGATCCCGAGCGAAATGCCGTCGGTAAAGGCCAATTCCACTTGGCTCTCGGGCCGCGTCGGTCCCAAGATACGCACTGCCGGCAACATCCGCCGACGGGGACCAACGACCATCACCGTCTCTTCGGCCGCAAAAAAACCGTCCTGGTAAAGATCCTTGGCTACGGTCAGCTTGTGGCCGGGGCCAAACAACGTTTCCACGTCTTGATCGGTCAGGTGAACGTGCCGCGCCGAAACGCTGACGACCAGATTCGGCTTGCCCGGCGGGCCGCCGACCTGCGCCAAAATGATCTCACGAACAATTTGTTCGATCAGCTTCCGTTCCACGGGTGGTGCAATAGTCATGTTATTCGCTTACCTAGGCAACCGTTTTTTGTGCTTCCTGGACTCCGGCCACGATTAGATCGACGCCTGCCGCCCGAACTTTCATCCGCCACTGTTCCGTCACGCCGTCGTCCACCACCAAATGATTTACTGCATTCAAAGAACAAAGATGCGTAAGGCTCTGTTGACCGAATTTCGTGCTGTCGGCCACGACGATCACCTCGTTGGCAGCCCGCATCATCGCTCGTTCCGTTTCCACCAACAACAAATCGTTGTTGAAAAATCCCTCGTCGTGAATTCCCGCGACGCTGAAAATTGTTTTACGCACCCGAACCATCGAAAGCATGTGATCGGCATAAGGCCCCCGGGCAACGCCCGACCGCGGACATATATTGCCGCCGATCAACACCAAATCGCTGTTCCCGTCTGAAGCGAACAGATTCGCCACCGGGAGCGACGTGGTCACTACATGCAAAGGCCGGCCGACCAGCAACCGCGCCATTTCGTAGGTCGTGCTTCCTCCGTCCAATAAAATCGTATCGCCGTCTTCAATCAAACACACCGCCGCGGCCGCGATCGCCTTCTTCTTTTCCCACTCGGCCGGCTGCTGCACTTCAAAATGCGGCAACTTCGGCGAGCTTCCCGTATACAAAACTCCGCCGTGGATCCGACGGGCCGCTCCTTGTTCCTCAAGCTGCTCCAAATCCCGGCGAACCGTCGATTCCGATACCGCGAGTTGTTCGGCAAGATCCGGCAGCGATGCAAATCGCCGGGTCCGAACTAATTCCAGCAGGCGGTCGCGACGTTGTTCAGCCAGCATGGGATCGGCTCTCAGTACCCAACACAAACGATTCCTCTACTGCGAGTATCTCACAGAAGCTGAAAGAAATCAAGCAAATTCTTTCATGGATCTGCAAGAATTTGAAATATTTCGTTTCTGTTAGGACAAAACTATCCAACCAAAGCAAGAAAACACACTGTTCTTGATCGACTGTTTACGCTGTCTTATTGCTAAAACGTCAAAAATTAACCCCTATGGTGTACGCTGTAATGCCAATGGTGTTATTTCTGTGCTATTTCCAAGACGAAAGGTTTCCCCAACCAGAAAAACTTGCAACAAAAATGCCAAGATGCTGCTCCAACACCAATGTGTTTTTCTTGCCCTTATCCGAAGTGCGCATAAAAAAAGGCCCCGCTCCCGCGAAGGAGAGAAGGGCCTGATTGTTCAATGGATCACGTTCCTACCATGCCACGGATTCCAAGAATCGCAGGCTTTGGGGAATTTGATCCGTGACCGTGGGCGATTCGTCTTCGATGAAGTAATACTTCACCCCGACTTTTTGGGCCGCGTTCAGCAGCTCCGGCCACTTCACTTGGCCCGTGCCCAACGCCACGTCGTCGGTCAAAGCAATCTTGGCCGGCGGGTTTCCCAAGGGAACGCCCTTCTTAAGATCCTTCAAATGCAGCAACAGCCAACGATCTGGATACTTTTCCAATAATTTAACCGGATCTTGCCCCGGCAGCACGGTCCAGAGCACGTCCATCTGGAAAAAGACCGTTTTCGGATCGGTTTCGGCCACTAGCAAATCAAAGATCGTGCCTTGTCCATACGGTTGGAATTCATAGCCGTGATTGTGGAAATAGAACTTGATGCCGTGCTTGGCCAATGCAGCGCCGGCCTTGTTGAAAACAGCAGCTACGGCGCGGCACTGTTTTTCGTCGAACGGATCCGAGTGGTCGGCCCAGGCGCAACCGACGTACTGAAGCCCCAGCGCCTTGGCATCGCGAACAACGCCGTCGATATCGTCGCGCAATTGACCATAGGGAAAATGGCGTCCGATCGGGATCAAACCGCGCTCGTCAAGTTGCTTTTTGAATTCGGCCGGCGTCAAGCCGCCCAAGTCGGCCACTTCGACGTATTTGATGCCGAGCGATTTCACATAATCGAGCGTGGCTTTCACGCCTTTGGCCTGCTGCATATCGCGCAGACTGTAGAGTTGCAGGCCGGTCGGTCCTTTGTAGCATTTGCTGACGCCCACCTCGCCCGCGATTGCCAAGCTGCCCACGAGAAGCAACAATGCCGCAAGGGCATGGATTCGGAAAATGTACGACATGCGCATAGCCTCCAGAAATACATAGGGCGGGTCGAACGCAGCGATGGCCCGCGAAAAACAACTACCAGCGGGCTATCGCTGCGTTCGCCCCGCCTTCCAATGTTCTTTACTTTTACAGCTTCGCTTCGAGGATGCGAAACTTCACGCCTTTAATCGGGGCCCCGCCGTTGTGGAAGGAAATGCCGCGATAATAATAATTCGAGAGTCTGTTATGGGTGTGCCCGAAATATACGTCGCGAACTCCGTTGCCGGGGCCCTCGCCGATACTCTCAAGATACTTGAAAATTCGCCGCACGACAACCCTTTTGCGAAAGAACAGATGCGGCACCGGCTTATGGATGCGCGTCAATACAACCATATCATAAAGCATATTGGCAAACCGCCCGTGGCGCTCCTTATCGAGCCATTTTTCGCGATAGGCCGTCAACATCCGGGCGTCCATTTCCTCCTCATTTGCGGCGTCTCCGTGCAGAAAAACGCTGCTGCCCATCCGCACATAAAACCGATGCCACGAAAGATTCGGTATCACACCGTCCAACTCGATTAGGCGGTCAATAAATTCCTGATGGTAATCGTGATTGCCCAAAACAACGTGCAAATGACAATTGGGACAGGCCGAGGTCAACTCGCGGAGCCAGTCGGCCGCACGATCGGCCGCCTTGTGAATGGGAATGTGCGACCACCGAAAATCGAAGGTATCGCCGCCCAATACGAACGCATCGGCGTGCGAAGCCTTCAACGCGATCTGCTCCAAATAACGATGGGCGTTCGATCGCGTGGCGAACAGGTGCAAATCGCAGACGAAGTAGCATTTGCCCGTTGACATCATCGTTGCGAATGTTCCAACAGCGTGCCCGAATAAATCAATTCCTCACCTTCCGGCGTATCCAAGATCAACGCTCCGTCGGCGGCGATGCCTCGACAACGTCCGGCTATAACTCGGCCGGCCCGTTCCTGCATCAACATCTTCCCGCATTGCAAGCATACCATATTGGCTCCGGCAGCAACTGCCTCGGAATCCTGCTGTAATTTTACGAATTCTCGTTCTAAATGGCAAAGTAATGCAATAAGGATTTCCGTCGGATCATATTGCTGATTCGTCAGATCACGCATCGTGGCCGCTTTGGACTGCAATTCCGGCGGAGCATCGGCCAGTGAATTATTCACATTCAAACCGATGCCGATGACATGCCGCCGGTCGGCGAATACCTCGATTAAAATGCCGGCCAATTTCCGTTCATCCGCATATACATCGTTCGGCCAATGAATGCCGACATTGCGCCCTGGTAGCAGCGGCGTTACGGTTTTAACAACAGCCACGCCCACGGCCAGTGCCACGAGCGGCGACGGCTTCTTTACTGCGCCGACATCCTTGCCATCCAATGCCAAACTAAAAGCCAATGCCCCGGAACCGGTCCACCAACGATTCGATCCGCGTCCGCGCCCGGCCGTTTGTTGATCTGCAACAACCAAAAGCGGCAACGCTCCCTCGGCCGCCAGTTGCGCAGCGCGATTGTTGGTCGAATCGACGACCGGAAGATACTCGGTCCTAGCGACGAACGTTTCATGAAGAATGCGGTTGATATCAAGCGACATCGATATTTATCCGTCCTCCATCTACCAGGAACGCAAGAAACATTACTTTACGCCCTCTGGCTTTTTGGTGTTCTTTTCAACAATGGCCCGCAATTCATGCATGTCGAAGTTGTATTGCTTGCGAAGCCGCCCAAGACGTTCGTCCATTGGAACATCGGCCGGCAGCTTCATTTCTTTCAAGATCAAGGCGGCGGATACGCCCGTCTTCTGTTCCACTTCCGCAAGGGTCATCGTCCCATCGACCGGCGACGGCGATTCTTCGGCTTGTTTTTTCTCCACGTGCCTTTCAGGCATCGGCAATTCTTGGCATGTCTTGTCCTCAAGGCATTTTCCCGACCGCATTTTATGGGGAGCTTCGCTCGTGGATTCAACCCGTGCTAGATAGGGTGATGCGGCAAGTCCCAAAAGTACCGCTAACCCCAGTACGGCGGCCGCCGTCCGAAGGTTCGCCTGTTTACCTGCACGTCCTTGCACGGTGAAGAGAATCCAATGCCAATGCATGAAGAGATGGCACGCCATCGCACTAAGAAACACAATGGCGAACACATAATGCACTTCGCCCCATTCGTGACGGTCCATTCCCCAAATCACGTTAAAATGGCCCGTGCCCGGCGGCAACACAAACTTGATCAGAGAACCCGTTGCGGCGAGAAATAGAAGGGCAACAAATGCCGCGGCATCGACGATCGTATGGATGGTCTGTTTGCTCATCATACGCCTCCATTGGATGGGAATAACAAAAACCAAGTCGATTCTCTCTTCGGAAGAGAGGAAACCGCTTTGGCGACAATCGCGTATTCCAATTTCCAAGAAATCCTGATTTACCCGTAACCTAGGCGTCGAATCTCCTCCTCCGTCATTCCATGATGATGCGCTAACTCGTGCAAAATGGTAATGCGTATTTGCTCGCGAAGCCGATGGATGTTAATCCGTCCTTCCCCATCCGCCGAAGCGGTGAGAATCCCCTCCCGGTAAATCGTAACCACGTCGGGCATCGTGCCCGAGTGGCTCACGCTTTTATCCCCGATCGGGATGCCTGTATACAGGCCGCAAAGATCGTCGATGTATTCCACATTCATCCGATCCATTACATCATCCGAGGGATAATCCTCGACGTGCAGCGGCACCTTTTCGATCAACTCATGGATCAGCGGGGGCATGCGTTCCAGCACCCAATCGAATTGTTCGTCAAAGCGGCGTCGAGTGCGTGGATTCACTATGTTTAGTCCTGTGTGTGTATTACTAATCCCAAAAATCGTAAATTATTTTAAACAAAATCTAGCGACCGACGGGAGCGAATCGAAGCCAGCCGAGCGGTAGCTCGTATTGGTCGGCGGCCCTGCCGCCTGTGTGATAAAAAACATGCCCACGACTAGCGTGGGCATGATGCCCTAAAAGGGCGTTGAACATTTCTAAAAATCGAGTTTCTACAGCAAGGGCTGTTACACCAGCTCTTTGCGAACCGCCCAAACGGCGGCTTGCGTACGATCGGAAACGCCGATCTTGCGCAGAATATGCTGCACGTGTTCCTTAACCGTCTCGTAGCTGATATGCAACGTGTTGGCGATTTCCTTGTTGGTCAAACCGTAGGCCAACTGGCGAAGCACTTCGCTCTCGCGTTGGGTTAGCGGAACCTCGACGTCGGCCGTCAAGCGCGGAGTGGCCAAGGCGCCGGTTACGCGGCGCAGTTCGTCGCGGGTCCAAGCGCTCTCGCCGGCCGCTGCGGTGCGAATGCCGGTCAGCAATTCGTCGCGCGTGCAACCCTTCAACAAATATCCGCTGGCGCCCAACGCCACGGCCCGCGCCACATAGGTCGGGTTGTCGAAGGTGGAAAGGATCAAAATCGGCAAACTCGGCTTGTCGAGCTTGATCCGTCCCAAGGCGGTCAGGCCATCGCCGTCGGGCATGCGAATATCCAACAGCACGGCGTCTAATTCGTTTTCCAAGGCAAACTTGACCGCTGCGGCGCCGGTGGCGACTTCGCCGACCACTTTCACTTCACTGCCTGCCAACATGTTCTTCAAACCGCTACGAACCACTTCATGGTCGTCGGCGATCAACAAACGAATCTTGTTCGTCATGGGAAACTCCTACTAGCTCTAGCTATATTTGGGAAAAACTATTCGTATTGAATCGCCGCCTGGGGGATTTTCCAAAGTCCCCACCGGTTGCCCTCTAATTGGCTACGGCGAATTACCACCCGTCTAATCATAGCAAAGATTCAGCCGGGGGGGAGGGGGCTAATGAAATTCTGGGGGAATCTCCCGTCCCTCAATGTGGCAAACCACACACCCCCGACAGAGTTTTCCATAAAATCCGGTTAAAACAAGCTCTTTTCGTTTATGACAATATCACCTGTTATATTCCGCTTGGAACGATAGCAGAAATTTTCACACCCCAGACACAGCCCACTTGTTCTTAATCGTTCTAAATATGCGGGGGCTAGGGGAAGATTGGGGCCACGCCGGTTTAAAACAAACCGCGTTTGGCACTTCGCAATTTCTCGCGATAGCTTTTTTCCAATGCCATGATTTGCATCACCAGCTTTCGGCGTTCCGCTTCCTCGGTGGCTGATGCCAAACTTTCTTGCAGCTTGGCTTTCCCTGCGTTGTGCTGTTCTCGCAGGGCTTTTGCGTAGATGTGCTTCCCATGTGCCAAGAAGGAAAGTTTCATGTCGGCATGGCCCTTAATCCAGCTCGGCGAAGTTTTTCAAGATCCGCAACCCCTCGGTTTGGCTTTTCTCGGGATGAAATTGGGTGGCATAAACATTGTCGCGCCAGATCATCGAACAAAACCGTCCGCCGTAGTCGGTTTCCGTCGCGATCACGCTTTCGTCTTTCGGCACCACGTAGTACGAATGCACAAAATAGACGTAGGCGCCATCGGCGATGCCTTTCAGAATTGGTGCAGGCTGCCGGATGCTTAATTGGTTCCAGCCCATGTGAGGCACGGCATATTCCTTGGGCAATTCAAACCGTAGAACCTCGCCCGGCAGAATGCCGAGCCCTTCGTGCCGGCCGTTTTCGTAGCTGACGTCAAACAGCATTTGCAGCCCCAGACAGATGCCCAGAAACGGCTTGCCCGAATCAACGGCCTCATGCACGGATTGGACCAGATTGCAGCGATGCAGTTCGGCAATGCAGTCTTCAAAGGCGCCGACGCCCGGCAAAACGACCTTCGAGGCGGCTGCTACCTGGGCCGCGTCGCTCGTAACGATGGCTTCATGGCCAACCTTCTCAAACGCCTTTTGGACGCTTCGCAGATTGCCCATTCCGTAGTCAATGATGGCGATCATATAAGCGGGGATAGGAATAATGGGACCGTGATTAGCAGGGAGCAGACAACCGCAGGCAAAAACTTGGAACGCATGCTCTCCCTCTCTAGCTGAATTTTATAGACAATCCCCTTCCTCTGAAAGGTTCACGCCGGGCAGCAGACCCCCCAATAGAAAGGAACGGCGGCAAAAACACCGTCCCCAATAAACAGCACGCCCCCTGCCGGCTATACCCTATCCAGAGTCCGCAACTCAATTCTTCTTTTCGGGATAGACCACCAATTCGACGCGGCGGTTGCGCTGCTTGCCCTCGATCGTGGCATTCGACACGATCGGATGGTTTGAACCGTGCCCCACGACGAACAATTGGTTGCCTTGGAGCCGTGTGCGATTGACCAGCACATCATAGACGGTCATCGCCCGCGCAACGGAGAGCTCATGATTGTTGCGAAACTGATTGCCGGAGATGGGATCGTTGTCCGTATGCCCTTCAACACCGATGATCTGGTCGGGATAGGTGCGAACCAGTTCCGCCGCCACATCGGAAACCAGATTGGCCGCTCCCGGTCGCAGACGGGAACTGCCAGACTCGAAAAGGCTGTTGCCGGGCAACTCGATGCGAATTACATCGCCGTCACGACGCACGAAAACGCCGGGAATTTGAATTGCCGGCAAGTTTTGCACAAAACTGTTGTTGGGGCTGATCGTTACGCCGCCCTGGCGCTGCATCGAAGCCGTCATGGTCTGTACGCGCTTGTCTGCATTATCCTTTTCCGCGCGAACTTGGGCTAATTGCGCCGTCACGCCGCGCAATTGATCCCGCAACGCCGCCAACTGATCTTCCGACACCTTCGCTTGCTGCCGAGACTGGGCCAAAAGCGTGCCCATTTCTTGGTTGTCCCGATCCAGCGCGTTCGTCCGATCCTGAAGTTGTTGGTTTTGTCGCGTCATCGCCTGCTGCTGTTGCTCGGCCTGCGTGAGCTTGCCCTTGAGCATCATCGAATTGTCGGCGCAGCCGGTAATCAGCATGGCTAGCAAGATCCATGATACCGCTGCAAACCGTGACATGGCGTTCTCCTGCCCCTTCTCGGGCGGGGTGTGTTTGCGACAAATAATAAACGGGACGATATTAGCGATGCAACCGGGGGGGAGCAAGGGCAATTTCACGCCAAAAACCACAAAAAATCCTACACTTGTCCAAATCAGCGAATCACGTTTAGGAATTGGAACCACGACGCGGCCATGCCACTCTTTGAAAGTATCACGAATCTGACGGAAGGAGCCGATGTGCTCCGCCGACGTCGTTACGGCGTTATTGAATTTGCCGAGGGCCGGCTGCAACGTATTTTGCTGCGTCCCTTGCCCAAGATCATTTCCGCCCCCAACGTGCTGCTGCTGGGCGATTGGCTGCATCGACACCGTTCCGGCGACGCTATCCGGCTCTATTACAATCAGCCATTGCGTTTTCCCAACTTCCTGGTGCTGAAATATGCCGAATCCGCGCGCGAAACCAGCTACGGCACCCTTGCCGGCGCCCTGGCCGTTCTCGATCAAATTGCTCGGCTGAAGCATAGCGACGCCTTGCTGTGCGATGTGATGAACCACCGGATCACGGCGCGGTTGTTCAGCCGTTTCGGTTGGGAACCGCATTGCCCTTCCTGGTTCCACCGCCATTACATCAAACGGTTCTACGGTGTTTATCCTGCCATGCCGAAACTTTTCGTCTCCTCTCCTGTTTAAAACGACATGGCCTTAGCGCGAGTGTCGCGAAACGTTCTAGGATTTACGCAAAAAAGTCTTGTGAGGAACGGGGCAGTCCGGTTTAATTCAAGAATCGGTCAGAACCCCGCCTTTCCATTCCCCCGTGATTTGAACTCATTTCGTTCAAGCCAAGGAGATTCTTCATGCGTGCTGCTTGTTTACTCACTCCCGTGCTGACGTTATCAGTTGTCCTTTATTCCTTCCAAACCATTTCAGCCGAGGAAACGCTTTCCTACGCCGACTTGGTGCATCGCATGACGAGCCTGGAACGACTGGCCGTGCTGCCTACTCCAGGTGAAAAATGTGCCCAATGCTCTAGCTATGATCGCGCCAGCAAATACGACGAAAAAACCGGCAAGTATCAGGCATGGGACGCCAACGGCGACGGCGGCGGCATCATCCGCCGCGAGGGCAACAAAGTGGTGATGGCCGAAATGGAAGGCCCCGGCTGCATTTGGCGCATCTGGTCGGCCGACGCCAAGCAAGGCCACGTTCGCATCTATCTCGACGGCCAAGAAACCCCAGCAGTCGATTTGCCCTTTGAAAAGTATTTTAGTGGCGACACCGCGCCGTTCGCCTATCCTGCGCTTTCCTATAATTTGAATCGCAAGGGATGCAGCGGCCAAAACCTGTATTTCCCGATCCCCTTCCAGAAATCATGCAAAGTTGTGGCCGACGAGGGCTGGGGCAATTATTATCATTTCACATTCGACACCTTCCCCAAGGGAACGAAGGTGCCTATGTTTACGCCTGCCTTGGCCGCTGACAATGCCGAGGCCCTAAAACAAGTCAACGAATACTTTGAGAAACGGTTGGGCGAAGATCCCGCCGGCCATCGGCCTTCGGAACAAACCGTGTCGAAAAATGTGCAGGCGGCCCCCGGCCAAACCGTCCAGGTTTGCGAACTCGCAGGCCCCGAGGCCATCACGGCGATTCGCGTGAAAACGCAGTTCAAAGATCGCGCCGATCAGATGGCCGGCTTGCGAAAGCTTACGCTCCGCATGACATGGGACAATCAAGCCAAGCCGGCGGTTTGGTGTCCGCTGGGCGACTTCTTCGGCACGGCCCCCGGCGAAAACCTCTACAAATCGCTCCCGACCGGGATGACCAAGGACGGCTACTATGCCCTGTGGTACATGCCTTTCGCCAAAAAGGCCGTTGTGGAACTAGCAAACGAGGATCAAGTCGCCCGCGAAGTTCAGTTTGAAATCGTCCACGCGCCGCTGGGACATCCGTTCGACGGCCTGGGCCATTTCCATGCCAAGTGGCATCGCGATACCGTCGCGCTTTCCAAAGATCGTTTCCCCGATTGGATCATGTTGCGCACCGAAGGCCGCGGGCGATTCTGCGGCGTGATGCTGCACGTTTGGAACCCCTGGAGCGGATGGTGGGGTGAAGGCGACGAGAAGTTTTTCGTCGACGGCGAGAAGTTCCCCTCCACGATCGGCACCGGCTCCGAAGATTACTTCGGCTACGCATGGGGTAATCCTGGTCTGTTTCAGATGCCCTTCCATGGCCAGACGATGACCCAAAACAACGAAGGGCATCAATCGCTCCTCCGTTGGCACATCCTCGACAACATCCCGTTCCAAACGGGGTTTGAGGGCTGCATCGAGAAGTATTTTACGAACGAAGCCAATGGAACGCTCTTCGCCTGCCTGCCGATTTGGTATCTCGCCCCGGCGGCATCGATGCCTACGAACCGCTGCCTGTCGAGCAGCGCCATGACTATTACGTGAAGCCGTTGCGCACCGCTGGTGGATTCAAGATCCTCGGCTGCTCGGCAGGACAAACAGAAACGCAAAATCTTCCTGGAAAATGGCGTAATAACGATCAGCTCTGGTGGACCGGCGCCGGACCAGGCGCAAAGTTGGATATCGTCGTTCCTGTTGAGAAAGCCGGCAAGTATCACCTCAGCGCCGTGTTGACCAAAGCATCCGACTACGGCATCGTGCAGCTCTATCTGGACGGTAAAAAAATGAGCCAACCGGTGGATCTTTACAATGCCGGCGTGGTGGCGACCGACCCGCCCGTCGAACTTGGCATACACGAGCTATCGGCCGGCGAACACAAGCTGACCGTCGAGATTACCGGCGCTAATGCGGCGGCTAAAAAGTCATATCTCTTCGGATTGGATTACTTGAACATCGATCCCATGTAATAGGAACGGCGGGAAGTGGCAGGGCCGATCAATTGTTGAAAAGGGGAAAACCGTAGGGCGGGTCGAGCGAAGCGATGGCCCGCCATTTTGCGAGGAAT
>CAYWGR010000081.1:3323-24279 GCA_964458015.1 uncultured Planctomycetaceae bacterium | reverse complement strand
CTTTTCCGGCGTCTAGCTGAATAGCCGGAGCGCCTTTTTTGTGGTTGTTCCATTCCACGAAATGACAGGCATTGGCCGTCAGTTGTCCGACGGGGCTTCGCATCCAAATGCAACGATCAATCGGGCCCCAGAAGGAACAATTGACCAAACTTACTTTGCCGACCGCTTCAGGGGCAATTTCGATGCAGATCGAATCCTCGCTGCTCCAGCGGCCGACGAATTCTCCGTTGGTAATCAGCAGTCCTGGCATTTGTGCTTGTTCGACCAAAACAGCCCGGCGGCAGCTATCGGCGCCGAGGCCCAGGAAATTTCCGTTCGTGCTGCCTTCCTTCGATGCCGAGAACTTGTAGCCGACGCCGTACCCAAAGCAGAATGTATTCGAGACGTAATGCCAATCGGTCCGTGCCAATTCAAAGGCGACCCCTTGCGTGTTCACCCACTTGCAATAGGGATCGTCAGGCTTGTAGGTTACGCCGAACGGCCAGAGGTGAACGTTCTCGATGTGCCCGATATCGTAGCATTCATCGACATAGATGCCGCGCTTGCTAGGATAGCCTGTAATATTACGCACCAAATGCCGATGGGCGCGAACCAACTTGATGGCTTCATAGGGATTCAGAAGACAACATTCCGAGATGCCGACGTTTTCCGTATCATGCGATTCAACGCAGGGCGGATAGGGCACCGGCGGCACAACGGTTTGCTTCCACTCGGGATACTCGACAATCAAGCCCGCGATAGCAGCGTTTTTGCCTGCCAGAGAAATAAACGGATTTCCTTCCGTCGAGCCGCGCCCCGCGAAAGCCAGCAGAACCGATCCGTCGGGCTTATCGGTCATGTTCGACCGAGTAGGCGGCACACGGTAGGTTCCCTGAAGCGTCACGCCTTTCGGCACGGAAATCGTTCCATTGATGCGGAACCGGCCCGAGGGAACTTCGACGATGCCGCCGCCCGCCTGACCGGCCGCATCCAGCGCTTTCTGGAAGACAGCCGTGTTGTCTTTTACGCCGTCGCCAACAGCTCCCATTTCAACAACGTTCCAACGAACCTGCGATTGCGCATGGACTAGCTGGACAGCATACAAAAGGTTGAACATGAGTCCGACTGCGAACCATTGCCAATGTTTTTGCATTTTTCGGTTCTCCGGGGAGGGAAATTAGGGGGGAATGTTATTGGATTGCTGCTTCGATTCCGCGTTCAACCGCGCCGGCGATACAGTCGAGTTGTTCCAACGTGATGGAAAGCGGCGGCAGGATGACGACCACGTTGCCCAACGGACGAATCCACACGCCTTCGCTCAAGGCGTGATCGCAAACGCGATAGCCGCGGCGTTCGGTCCAAGGATAGGGCTCTTTTTCCGCAATATCGCGTACCAGTTCGATGCCGGCCAAGAGACCCCGTTGCCGAATGTCGCCTACGTGGGGCAACCGTGCGATGCGGGCAAGATGTTCTTCAAGCCTGGCGATCTTGGGCCGCATGTTTTCCAGCGTTTGCTCCTCCTCGAACACATCGAGCGAAGCCAACGCGGCGGCGGCGCAAAGCGGGTTGCCGCCGTAGGTGTGGCCGTGGAAAAACGTCTTGCTCTCGGCGTAGGTGCCCAAGAAGGCGTTCCAAATCTCGTCGGAAGCCATCACGGCCGACATCGGCAGATAGCCGCCCGTCAGCCCTTTGCCCAGGCAAAGCATGTCGGGCGAAACGTCCTCGTGTTCGCAGGCGAACATCCGTCCGGTGCGGCCGAATCCGACGGCCACTTCGTCGGCCACGAGTAAAACATCGTATTTTTTCGTCAATTCACGAACACCGCGAAGATAGCCCGGCGGATGCATCAACAGCCCGACGGCAGCCTGCACCAAGGGCTCGATTACGACGGCGGCAATGCGAGGATGGTTCTTTTTCAGCTCCTGTTCCAAAATATCCAAATGATATTGGCACAGGTCTTCTTGCGCAACGCCCGGCGGGGTTCGGTAACTATCGGGGGCCGGCACGCGCAGCGGCTTGAACAACAGCGGCTCGAACATCGCATGAAACTGTTCGATGCCGCCGATGCTGACGGCGCCGAGCGTGTCGCCATGATAGGCATTGCCCAGGGCCAGGTAGTTTGTTTTTTCCGGCCGTGGATCTTTTCGCTGCTGCCAATATTGGAAGGCCATCTTGATGGCTGCCTCAACGGCCGAAGCACCATCGCCGGCAAAAAAAAACATGGTTCAAACCTTGCGGGGCGATATCGGCAAGCCGTTTCGCAAGTTGGATCGTCGTAGGATTCGAGCCGCCCAGGTTCGTAAAGTGCGCTACGCGGTCGAGTTGTTCACGCACGGTGGCATCGATTTTCGGATGCCGATGGCCGTGGATGTTGCACCACAGACTGCTCACGCCGTCGATGTATCGGCGGCCGTCGATATCGATGATTTCACAACCTTCCGCCCGCTCGACGATAAATGGGCGATACTCGGCCATCTGCGTGAAGCCGTGCCAAACGTGCGTGCGGTCCCAGGCAATTAAATCTTGTTTCTGCATAACAGAGGTATTATGGAGGGTAGGAACAAGGATAGCAATGGTGTGCGGATGGAAGGAGGAAATTTGAGAACTAGTGTGAATCTCAAGCCCCTGGTTCCTAACCTCAGGCCTCTCGACTCACTCCCACGCCAGTGTAACCGGCGTGCCGACGCCGACGCCGAGCTTTTGGGAGGCATTGTCGCGAACGATGGCCAATTCTAGTCGGCCGCCGGAACCGATCAGGGCAATCAACGTTCCGCCGGGCTGGTCGGCATAGGCGCGATAAATGCCCCAGGTTTCATAGATATTGCAGACGATGCACGCACGGCGATCCGTGGGACGGCCGGCCAGCATATCGACCGTGATATTGGTGATCAGGTTGCCGAACGTGTCGATCTCGATGACCGCTCCGTCGATCCGTGCAGGCTTCTGGTGGGCCTCGGGCCAATCGAACGGCATCAGCCCGATCATCGGAGAGCCGAGTCGTTCGGGCTCAAGACCCGCAGCCAGGCGCGCTGCCACGGGCGCCATGATGTCGCGCCCGTGGAACGTGGCTGAGACTTCGGAAAGCCAGTATTCCGGTTTGTTGATGCGGATAAGCTTCGTAGGCGGACGACGTGCGACTAGTCGGCTCAATAATCCGTTGTCGGGAGCGATAAAATGTTGCCGGCCAATGCGCGCGTAAACAATCGCCCGATCGGTTCCGACGCCGGGATCAACCACGGCCACATGGATCGTTTCGTCGGGATACCAGTCGGCTACGTCGTCTAACAACAGAGCTGCACGGCGGACGTCTTGTGGCGGAATGTCATGGGCGAGATCCACGATCACAGCCGTTGGATGCAACGACAGAATCACCCCTTTCATCGCAGCCGCATAGTGGCTGCCGGGGCCGAAATCAGTGGTAAGGGTGATGATGGACACTTAAAAAAGGAAACATGGAACCAGGGTTTTGAACCTGTCTGATTTTCAATCGCCGACTTGGAGACTCATTTGGAAACGGGCAATGAGATAGAAACGGATCCCCTCGCGTTATTATTATACTATTTTTCTTTGAGAAATCCGCTGAATTAGGCAACGCCATCCTCGATCAATTTCAAGCATAGCTCGCGCACGCGGTTGGGATTGGCGTTGGGATTCTCCTTTTTCGCCTGTCCGATCAACATGCCGACGCCCTTAAGCTTGCCTTCCTTCACTTCGGCCACGATTTTCGGATTTGCCACAAGCAGTTTTTGGCAAAGCTCGATTAATGCCGATTCGTCAACGGCTTGGATTCCGAGCGAGGCGATGGCCTCGTCGAGCGATTTGCCGGAAGCGACCATGACGCCAAGCACTTCCCGTCCGCGGCTGGTCTCGAAGGCGCCTTCGCGAACCTTGCCGATCAGCTTGGCCAACTCCGCCGGGCAGACGGGGTATTTCTCGATTGCCGCTTGCTGCTCGCCGAGCCAACGCAAGACGTCTTGCTGGAGCCAATTGCTGGCCGTCTTGCCGTCGCCGCAGGCGTCGGCCAGTTCCGTGTAATAATGGACGAGCGCCCGGCCCTGATTGACCAGCACGTCGCTATCGTAGGGCGTGATGCCGTAGCTTTTCTCTAATCGCGTGCGTAACGCGGCAGGCAACTCGCCCAACGAGGCGCGAATCTCTTCCACTTCGGCCTCGGTAACCGTGACCGGCACGAGGTCGGGATCGGGGAAATAGCGATAGTCGCTCGATTCTTCTTTCGACCGCTGTTCCCGGGTGGTCTGAGAACCTTCGTCCCAACCCCGGGTCGATTTCGGCACGTCGCCCATCTTGTGGTGCGTTTCTTGCCACTCACGCCACTGCCGGTCGGCTTCGTAGGTAAGCGCCCGCTCGACCGCGCGGAAGCTGTTCATGTTTTTCATTTCGACGATGGGCGTGGCGATTTTGCCCTGGGGCGTCTCGACGTGCAGATTGATGTTGGCATCGACCCGCAAGCTGCCTTCCTGCATGTTGCAGTCGGAGACGCCCAAATAATTCAACAGCAGCTTCAATTCCGTAAGATAGGCCTTGGCTTCGGCCGGCGAACGCAGATCGGGCTCGCTGACGATCTCCAACAATGGCGTGCCGGCGCGATTCAAGTCGATGCGGCTATCGGCCTTGCCGGCGGATTCGTCATGCATGCTCTTGCCGGCGTCTTCTTCGAGATGCGCTCGGATGATGCCGATGCGTCGCTTTGTCCCCTCTCCGTTTGGGAGAGGGTTAGGGTGATTGGCTGACGAATCCGCCATCTCGATTTCCAGCCATCCGTTGCAACTCAACGGCAGATCGAACTGGCTGATCTGGTAGCCCTTGGGCAGATCGGGATAGTAGTAGTTTTTACGATCCCATTTCGTAAAGTTGGGAATTTCGCAATTGAGCGCCACGGCTGTTTTTACTGACAGCGCGAATGCCTTGCGATTGATCACCGGCAGCGAACCTGGCATGCCGATGCACACAGGGCACGTTTGCGTGTTCGGCGGCGCGCCGAACTTCGTGCTGCACCCGCAAAACATCTTGCTTTCGGTGAGCAGTTGGACGTGAACTTCGAGGCCGATGATGATGGTGTAAGGTTTATCGCTCATTCTCTAATTCAGTAATCTGCTGTTGTTGTTTCTCGCGAGCAATTTGCTCTTGCCGCGTTTGCGACTTTAAAGATCCCTTGGCACGGTTTGCTTTATGAGGTTTACAGAGTAAGCAACCAGCACGACAATCTTTGGGCTTTCCGCGTTTGTGGTGCATGGACGGTTCCATTGGTTCCAAATAGGAGGTTGCGCGGGATGCCGCGATGGGCATCATCGGAAAACCTTGGATACCACACAACCTTGCTGCAAAAGTGATTCAATTTTACGCCGGTCACCCCTCCCAGTCCAGGGGGTTAGCTCAACTTCGGCTGCTTCGTGTGCCAGTCGGTTGCCTGCTGATACATCGCGGCGCCGCGAAGCAATCGCTCTTCGGCAAAGGGCGGGGCTTGAAGATGCAAGCCGATCGGCAGACCGGAACCGCTAAAGCCGCAAGGAATCGACATGCCGCCGATGCCGGCTAGATTGGTGCTGACTGTGTAGAGATCGAACAAGTACATCGCCAGCGGATCATCGACCCGCTCGCCGATCTTGAAGGCCGGGGTGGGCGTGACTGGACCGACGATCAAATCCACTTGCTCAAAGGCGCGGTCAAAATCCTGACGAATCAACCGCCGAACTTTTAGGGCTTTTTTGTAGTAGGCATCGTAGTAGCCGGCGCTCAGGGCATAGGTGCCTACCATGATACGGCGTTTCACCTCGGCCCCGAAACCTTCGGAACGGCTGTGGCAGTACATCTGGATCAAAGCGTTTTCCGAGGGATCGGCCTTTTGACTCGTGCGGTAGCCATAATGCGCACCGTCGAACCGGGCTAAATTGCTCGATGCTTCGCACGGTGCAATGATGTAGTACACCGCCACGGCATATTTGCTATGCGGCAGCGAAATCTCGTGGACCGTTGCGCCCAAGGACTCGTAGACGCGGACCGCCTCGCGAACGGCCGCCTCGACTTCGTCGTCCAACCCCTCGCCGAAATGCTCGCGGACCAAGCCCAATCGCAAACCTTCCAAGGGTCGGCGAACAGTCTCGGTATACTTGGGCACGGGCCGATCGATGGAGGTGGAATCCTTGGGGTCATGTCCGGCTAAGACTTCCAAAAGCAGGGCACAATCTTCGGCCGTTTGGCCCAGCGGGCCCACTTGATCCAAGCTGCTGGCAAAGGCCACCAGCCCGAAGCGGCTCACGCGGCCGTAGGTCGGTTTCATGCCCGAGATACCGCACAAACCGGCCGGAGAACGAATCGAGCCGCCTGTGTCGGATCCAATTGCCAAGGGAGCCATTCGGGCAGCCACGCAGGCCGCCGAACCGCCGCTGCTGCCGCCTGGAATTCGCGATAAATCCCAAGGGTTATGCGTGGGGAAGAAGGCCGAGTTTTCGTTCGAGCCGCCCATGGCGAACTCGTCCATGTTCGTCCGGCCGATCAACACGGCATCGGCCGCCTTCAATTTGGTCACAACCGTTGCGTCATAAGGCGGACGGAAGTTCTCTAAAATTTTCGAGGCACAGGTGGTCGGCTCGCCCGCCGAGCAAAGCACGTCTTTCACGGCAACCGGCAGACCTGCCAGCCGACCTACGGGCTTGCCGGCCTTGCGGCGGCTATCAACCGATTCGGCTTGGGCCATGGCCGTGTCGGCGTTTACTCGCAAAAAAGCACGGACTGCGCTATCGTATTGCTCGATGCGGTCCAAGTAGGCTTTGGTGAGAGCGACGGAAGAAATCTCGCCCGCGGCGAGTTTACTGACCAGTTGCGTGGCGGTAAGGTCGATCATGGCACCTGCTACTCTCCCAAGACGGCCGGCACCAAATAGCATTCCTCATCCGCATGAGGGGCATTGGCCAGTGCCTTTTCACGCTCTAGGCTTGGTTGTGCGATATCCTCGCGCATGACATTCGCGACATCCAACGCATGGGCCATTGGCTCGACGGCGTCGGTGTTCAACTCGGAAAGGAGATCAACGTAGCCAAGAATCTCGCCCATCTGGTTTGTCATCCGGTCGAGCTCGTCGTCCGAAAGCACAAGCCGAGCCAACAGCGAAACCTTTTCGACTTCCGCGCGCGAGATAGACATAGGAGCGGCCCGTGTTTGGCGGCCTGTAGCCAGAAACCGATGGCCGCCGTTAGACGCCTAGAAAAACGCATTCACGGCCACGGACCACTGGCCACTAACCACGACTATTTAGCAGGCAATTTGAAGGGATTGCGTTGAATCCGTTTGACTACAGCACCGCTGCGGATGCATTGGGTGCAGACTCGCATTGTTTTCCGCGAACCGTTGGGCGTCGTTATGTGAACGCGCTGCAAATTCGGGCTAAATGTCCGACGGCTGATGCCGGTCACCTTGGTGCCCACTCCACCGAGGTATTTTGCTTTACCGCGATGCGTTACCGTGTTGCCCAGGACGGGTTTCTTTCCACACACTTGACATACTTGAGCCATTCCAGACACTCTCCACTAGAGCGATATTAACCAGCATTTATCGAAACTCTTAATATATCGGCCAACTCGTTTGATGCAAGGGGACTTCTCCTGGGGAAAAACGGGCAAAACAACCACAAGAGGGGTGGGCGGTGCAAGGTTTTACCGGTTTGTGGATACTTTCCTGAAGGTAATCGTCGATGTTTTCTTTGCTAGAGAATGGTTTTCGCGGGGAAACGTTAGCCGAGGCGACGACATCCCATACTGCCGAGCGTTGCGAAGAGGCTCACGCGATGTTGCAAAACCGTGTGTTTTTTCGCCTCGGCACAAGCGACTCCCGCGATGGAGTGTTATTGCCGCGTTTGGCGAATCGGGCAAAAAAAGTTCGATCTTGTTTCGTGCGACGGGTGTGGATACTATACACAAGGCGGGCGTTTTTACGGCAAGCAACCAAGAGACCGCTCCTGCCTCTGGCTCACGACACTTACAAATCCCTTCTTTCTAAAAGGTTCTTGAATGACTCGTCGGACTATCTGCGCCGTGCGTTGGCATCATGCTCGTTGCCTGTTGGTCGCCGTATTATTGGCGGGATTATGTTCTGCCGCTTGGGCGGATCCGGTCGCTCCCGGTCCTAGCGATCGGCATATCACCTTGGCCGTCACGGCATTGCTGAACCGGCAACACCTGTCGCGTCATCCGTTGGACAAGGAAATCTCGGAACGATGCTTGACGACCTTTTTGAAGGCGTTGGACCCGATGAAGGTCTATTTTTATCAGTCCGATGTGGATGATTTCATGAAACACCGCGACGAACTATGCGATGCCGCCCGTAAGGGAGACATTACGTTCGCCTACAAAGTGTTTCGCACTTTTTTGGCGCGTATTGACGAACGTGTTCGGACCGTGGATGAACTGTTGGCCGAGCCGCACGATTTTACGGCCGATGAGCAGATGGTGATCGACCGCGAAGCGGCTCAGTATCCTCGTACTCCTGCCGAAGCCCGCGACCGCTGGCGTAAGCGGATCAAGTATGATTTGCTCGTCTTGAAGGTCGCCGCCAAGGAAGACAAAGAAGAGGCGAAGAACAAGAAAGAGGTCAAGCCCGACGAGGAAGCCCCCAAGCTCGAAGCACCGAAAACGGAAGCGGAAGAGGCGAAGGAGGCTCGCGAAAAACTCTCGCGGCGCTACCATAGTTTTGCCAAGCGGATGCACCAGACTGATGCCGAAGAGCTGTTGGAGATGTATTTGAATTCCTTCACGATGTCGATGGATCCGCATACCAGCTACATGTCGCCCGATACGCAAAAGAATTTTGACATCGCCATGAGCCTGGAGTTGGAAGGCATCGGCGCATCGCTGATGAGCGAGGACGGCTACACGGTCGTCAAGAAGATCATCCCCGGCGGCGCCGCCGACAAGGCCGACAAAGCCAATAAGATCAAGCCCGAGGACAAAATCGTCGGCGTCGGCCAGGGCGAGCAAGGGCCGATCGAAGATGTTGTCGATATGAAGCTGAACGATGTCGTGAAGTTGATTCGCG
This sequence comes from uncultured Planctomycetaceae bacterium, assembly GCA_964458015.1. Classification (GTDB taxonomy): domain Bacteria; phylum Planctomycetota; class Planctomycetia; order Pirellulales; family Thermoguttaceae; genus CAYWGR01. The sequence continues at coordinate 15,252 of CAYWGR010000081.1, read as the reverse complement.
GCAAAAAAGGCACGACGGTCCGCCTGGAAGTGATTCCCGCCGGCTCTTCCGCCCGAAAAATTTACAAGCTTGTCCGTGAAAAGATCGAACTGAAAGACAGCGAAGCGAAAGGCGAGGTTTTCGATGCCGGCCGCAAGCCCGATGGGACACCCTACCGCATTGGCGTGATTGATTTGCCGAGTTTTTATCGCGATATGGCGGGCGACCGCCGCGGCATGGCCGACTTTAAGAGCACGACCAGCGATGTGCGTAAAATCTTGGCCGATTTTAACCGGAAAAACGTGGACGCCGTGGTTCTCGACCTGCGTCGCAACGGCGGCGGCGCTTTGAATGAAGCCATCAGCCTGACCGGCTTATTTATCAACGATGGTCCGGTGGTTCAGGTGAAAGACGCCGACGGCCATGTACAGCCGTTGGACGACACGGATTCGAGCATGACGTGGTCGGGGCCCCTGGTGGTCCTGATCAGCAAGTTCAGCGCCAGCGCCAGCGAAATTCTGGCCGGCGCTATCCAGGATTACCATCGCGGGCTGATTGTCGGCGATTATTCGACCCACGGCAAGGGCACGGTCCAAAGCCTGATGGATCTGGGGCAACAACTGTTCCGAATCCCCAACGCTCCTTCGATGGGCGCGTTGAAAATCACGATGCAGCAGTTTTATCGCCCCAATGGCGACAGCACGCAAAAACGCGGCGTATTATCGGATATCGAACTGCCCTCGATCACCTCGAATCTCGATGTCGGCGAGGCCGATTTGGATTACCCCGTGGCCTTCGATCAGGTTGATCCGTTGCAATACAAACACTTCGATTACGTCAATCCTGCCATTTGCAAACAACTGCGCCAGTTGTCCGAGCCGCGCGTGCAGACGTCGAAGGACTTCCAGAAGGTTGTCCGGAATATCGCTCGCTACAAGGATCAGAAGGCCAAAAAGACGGTAACGCTCAACGAGAGTAAGTTCGTCAAAGAGCGTGCCGAGCTTAACGCCGACAAGGAAGAGGAAAAGGCCATCGAAAAGCATAGCGAGCTGAACAACGGGGCGATTGAACGCGATTACTACCTCAATGAGGCTTTGAACATCACGATCGATTACCTCAATCTGCAAAATATTGCCAAAGTGCAGCGTAATGCCGTCGGGGCAAGGGATTAGGTGGCAATCGCACAGCTCGTGGATTACGGTGAGAAATGCGAGCCAGTAGTGTGGAGGGGCTGTTGCGTTTTTTCAGCGCGGCTTCCTCAAGATCCATGTGACCCCTTCCTGTGTGGCTAAAATATCTTCTTTCACGCCCACGATTGCCGTGGGCGTGTTCTTTTTAGGCCCGCGCCTTCTCGTTTGGCGACGCTTAACGCCATAAAAACCCCTCTGATGGCGTTTTTGTGGCGTTTGATTCACACTTGAGCCTCGAACTTGAGGCAAAAACTTGACGCCGGTCCTCATCGTAATTATCATCAAGGTTCGGAGACTTAATTGGTGTTCAGCAAAAGGGATGCGACGGAAATTACGGTTTTCCCGAAAATTCGCCCCTCATAGCCATCCTTTTCTGACCCACGATCCCGGAGCCTTCTCATGAGCATTTGGAACAAGATTTTGATTGGGTTGATCGGCGTTGCCTCGGTGGCTCTGTTCTACATGGCAGCCCGAACCATGAAGACCCATCAATACTGGCGCGAACTGGCTCAAAAATATGAGCAGAAGATCGACCAGGTTGAGAAGGACAACAAGACCGCCGTCGAGGGGACGGAAAAGGCCGTCGATTCGTCGGAGATGGGGATTCGGCAACTCCGTTTGGAGTTGGCCAAGCTATTGCAGGATCGCCGGCGTGCATGGTTTAATTGCACGCCCAAAGTAAAAGTGGACCGCGAAAAGGCCCTGGCCACGATCACGGTTGTCACCGACCAGCCCGAGCAGCATGGCATTACCGAAAACACGGTCCTCTATGCGTTCGAGGAAATCGACGTTCAAAAGAAGGGCCGCTATCTGGGCGAATTCAAAGTAACCAAGGCCGACGAGAAGCAAAAGACGTTAGTTCTCGTGCCGACCTCCCATTTGAGCGTGCGTGAAATTGAGAAACTGACGAGCGCCAAGCAGCCTTGGGAACTTTACGAGGTTATGCCTCGCGACAATCACGATATTTTTGCTTCGCTCAGCGATGACGAAAAGAAGGCAATGCTGCCATCTTCCGTTTTGCCGGAATACCGTAACGAAGAGCAGCGTCCTCTGAACGATTACCAAATCCTGTTTGACGCCGCCCGCACGCATCGCACGCTTTTACTCGACAAGATCGACTATGCCCAGCGTGACGCCAAGCTGATGGAAGACGCGGTAGCCAAGGCCAAACAGGTGGAAGAGAAAGCCAAGGAAGAGGTCGCCTCGACCCAGGAAGATGCGAAGAAATTCGGCCGCGAACGTGATGTCGTTGCCGCTTATCTAAAAACGCTCCAGAAGGAAGTGGACGCCGCGAAGGCGGTTGTCGCCGAGTTGATCAAGAAAAACAAGGCCATGGCCGGCCAAATCGCCAAGCTGCAACTCGAAGCCGCTCGTCGCATCGACCAGCGCACCCGTGCCATGGCGCAATCCGGCGCGGGAGGGTGATAGCGGAGTGGGTATTTACGACCGCGAGTATTACCGCACGGAGCGGACGGGGCTCAATTCCTATATGCCCCAAAGCGTGATCGGCGCCATTATTGCCGTCAACGTTCTTGTTTGGATCGCCGATTTTGTCATTGCGTCGGCCGTTCCCAGCAACGGCTATTGGCTTAGCGATCATCTGGCCGTCCATGTCGATACACTCACGCAGCCGTGGCTTTGGTGGCAGTTTCTGACCGCCGGCTTCACGCATTCGCCCACCGATTTCAAGCATATTCTCTTCAATATGCTGGTGCTGTTCTTCTTGGGCCGCGATGTCGAAGATCGTTGCGGAGCTGGGGAGTTTTTGCGTGTTTATCTGACGATGGTGGTCTTTGCCTCGGTGGTTTGGTGCGTGGTAAACAAGCTAAACGGCACTCCGGGGCAAGCAGCCGCTATCGGAGCTTCGGGCGCCATTGCGGGCGTGGTCGTTCTGTACGCCTTCTACTTTCCGAATCGCACCATGCTGTTTCTCTTTGTGATTCCGATGCCCGCGTGGATGTTAGGTGTCATAGCCGTTGCCATGGATATCTATGGAGCCAGCGGCCAAGGCGGCGAGTCGAACATTGCTTATTCCATGCACCTAGCCGGGGCCGCGTTTGCATTGGTCTACCATTTGCAAGGCTGGAATTTAACCCGGCTGACGGCCAATTGGAACGCATGGCTGTCCTCTCGTCGAAAGCCGCACCTCAAGGTACACGAACCCGAGGAAGAAACCCCTTCCGATCTTAGCGTGGAAGTAGACCGCATCCTGGAGAAAATCTATCGCGAAGGCGAGGCGAGCCTTACGGCGAAGGAACGCAAGACCCTAGAGACCGCCAGCCGCGAGTATCAGCGGAAAAAACGCTGAATCCAAAGCGTGGCTGATGTTTCTGCAATTTCTAAATAGACCGCTATTATGTAGACCTATTTAGTTTCTGTTGTGGAAGGTCATTTTGTCATCCTGATCGCAGCGAAGGATCTAAAAACCACGGAGATTCTTCGCTTCGCTCAGAATGACTGCTCCTCGGTTAGCCTTTCCGCAACAGAAGCTATTAGGACAACATGGAAGTATCTTCGGAACTGCCGTTCCGATCATGTACGAGAAGCATGGAAACGGCATTTTCCCCGCATTGGTGGGGCTCGTCGAGCGGCCCTAAAATCGCAACAATGGGTGAAACGACCGTTCACGAGTATTCAAGGAGTCCTGTTTTGCCATCGTTTGCCGATCGACTTGACGCTTCCGTACGACGTTGCCGTAACCCCGTTCTCGTGGGCCTAGATCCCAGGGCGGAAAGTCTGCCCAAGTGCATTCTGGCGGATCCGAAAAACGCCAATATCGAGACCATTGCCGAGGCTTACCGCGTATTTTGTCGCGGGGTGATCGACGTAGTGGCTCCGATAGTCCCGGCCGTTAAGCCGCAAGCGGCCTTTTTCGAGCAAATTGGGCCGCAAGGCATGATCGTCCTGGCCGATGTGATTCGCTATGCCGTGCAGAAAGGGCTGTTGGTCATTCTTGACGGCAAACGGAACGATATTGGTTCGACTGCAACGGCCTACGCTCAAGGAATCCTTGGTTCCAACGGCCAAAGCCCTTGGGGCGCGGATGCCCTGACGGTCAGCCCCTATTTGGGCGAAGATAGCTTGCAGCCGTTTGTGGATGTGGCCGCTGAACGTTCCGCGGGGCTCTTTGTGCTGGTGAAAACCTCGAATCCCGGCGGCGGCATGCTCCAGGATCTGGTGGCCGACGGTCGGCCGCTCTACCGTTACGTGGCCGAGTATGTCGAAGGCCAAGCAGCCCAAACCGCCGGCGATTGCGGGTATGGTTTTGTCGGAGCGGTTGTGGGAGCCACGTATCCGGCCCAACTGGCGGAACTTCGCGCAGCGATGCCGCACACGTGTTTTTTAGTGCCGGGGTTCGGCAGCCAAGGCGGCACGGCCAAAGATGTTGCCGCAGCCTTCGACCCTCAGGGACGCGGGGCCATCGTCAACAACTCGCGCGGCATCATTTTCGCCCACAGCCTGAAGCCGTTTAAAGATCGCTATGGCGATAGTCAGTGGCAAAATGCCGTCGAGGCGGCCACGCAAACGATGATCGAGCAATTGCGGGCCGAAACGCCGGTTGGAAAGCTGTAAAACGTTTTACGGCACTAACCCTGGTATTCCCACCGACATGCCGAATTGGGCCGTTAATTCCGCCGGAGTAACTCCGTAAGACTCCTGCAAGGCATCTTCCCATTTTTTGCCCGACTTGATGCCGTCGAGCAATTCACGGAATGCCTTGGAGTTCGTCTTCAGAAGAAAATCGGTCATGCCCGCGGCAAGTCCATATTGCCATCCGTTGATTTGCTCCGCAGTGAAGAAATCGCCGCCCAAATTGCCTTGCTTTTTGGCTTGAATCAAGGCATCGCGCACCCGATTTCGGGCGCCGCGATTGCCTCGAACCACGGCAATGGCGGCCCAATCGGCAACGCCCTCGTCGAGCCACGAGGGCAACCTCTGGGGCGACTTGTACCGATGGTTGAACCCGTGCGTTGTTTCATGCACCAAAACGCCGCCGAAATAGTAGGGGTCCGTGCCGCACCAGCAACTGATCGAAACCTTGCCGGTCGAGTCCATGTGGGCAAGTCCCTGCGCCTGTTGTGGAACGGCCGGATTATTGAAAAACACTTTTTCGAATTCCATGAATTGATCGCTTCGCCCGAACACGATGACGGGCACTTTCCCCTTCCACACTTTGTCGCGATTTTTGATTCCATAGGCTTTGCACAGCTCTTCATGCATGGAATCCAGATAGGGAGTGTAGACGGCGGCCTGCGCGGGAGTGAAAACGCTTAAAAACAAGAAGTGCCGCGTCTCCTGCAACTGCATATTGAGCCCGGAAAAATACCGGGATATTTTTTCCAAATATTTCTTCTGTTCGGCTACCTCGGTTTTTTGTTGTTCGTCGGTCAATTCCGGCCATAGCCACACGCCGGTCTGGTTGAAGAATGCTTGCCGTCGATTTTCGGCGGCTTCCGGCGTTTCCTCCTCCTGCTTTTGTTTATTTTTGGCGTGCGAACGTTTTTGCGTTCGTGGGCACGATTTGCCGGTCGATGATTTTTCGAGGGATGCGTCGGATGCGGTTGCCGCCGTTCTTTTTTCTGGGGGGGCGGTTTTGCGGGCTACCTTCGGTTTTTCCGGATCCGGCGGCGTCAGTAATTTCGACTCCGGATCGAACGTCAGGCGACACTCGCCGTCAACGGTTATTACCTGCTCAATCGCAGACGCGCCCAGCATGGATTTTGCGCCGTTGGTTGCGTTGGAAATTCGCAACATCAGAACGGATTGGGGGGCTTTGCCTGGCTTGACTTCTTCGATCGTTACCCCTCGAAGTATCTTGCCCGACCGCAATTGGATGTTCGCCCGGCTGCCGGCAAGGTCTTGAACGTTCCAGGCCGATTCCTTCGATTCCTCGGCATACGTTGGCGCAATGACGGCAATCGCAAGAATTGCCAGCAGGCTGTAGAAACGTGCCCCCATGCTATCCCAACCTCATTGCGACGGAGACCGCGAACAAGATGTCCTGTGTCGGCATTTTAAGTTAGCTCAGGGTTAGCGTCAATCGTTTCTTCCCTCGATAAGGCATTTTGCGGCTTTTTCATAGTCCTTAAACGAATGTCGGATCATCATCGAAGGTTTTGCGTTAAGCGATGGAAATGCGAAACGGCCGTGCGACGTGGGGGTCGCACGGCCGTTTTTGAACGGATTCATGGATGGAGGGGGAATGTTAGTTCCACCACCAATTCGCCTTGTCCGTGGCGGTCTTCTCGCGAACGGCGGCAACGGCGTCGCTCTTCTGGACCTTGTCGGCAATTCCCCAAGAGTTGATCGCCACGCCGCCCGAGGCGCTGATGACCCAGTTATGGCCCTTCTTCAAGACGCTGGCCTTGCTTTCGACCTGCTTGGGCGTGTTGAAGGCTTCCGGCTTCACGTCCGACGACTCCATCAGCGTCGGCAGGCTGTTGCCGGCCTTGGTGGTCAGTTGCTCTTTCACGACCAACGCTCCGACGACGGCCAACTCCATGCAGTTCTGCAACTGGCCGAAAATCGGATCCGCCACGGCCAACTCGGGATACTTGGCGCTCATCGTGTCGGCCCACTTCTGAGCCGCCGGGCTGGACTTGCCGCTGTGCTGCACGTTGCCGCTGGCCGCCACGAAATCCTCTTCGGTCATGGCTTTCACACTCGAACCGCGAAGCTCGTAGGCCAAACCCTTGTCGTCACGCAACAACGATTCGTACTTGGGCTCCAGCCAGAAACGGGGCGAAAGAACCGTGCGGGCGCCGGGCTTGACCATCTGTAAATAGCTCGTCAAACCGCGCACCGGCGACGCATCGAAATTCATCGCTATCCGCTTCATGCGATAGTCGGCCGCCACCAACACGCGGGCGAAATGGCTCGAATCGGGCACGCCCGTGACACTGATCTTCTGCATTCCCAACGCGCTTTCGATCCCGCCGGCCACGGCTTGCGGATCTCCGCTGCGAGTCAACGCCGGGATTTGTTCCTTCATCCGAGCAAGACCTTCCGACGTCGGATCGATCGAGCAGGTGATGCCGCCGTTGGCCGCCGCGCGAGCGGTGCGCAACGCAACGAGCAAATCGTCCAACAACAATACCGGCCGACCGGTCGTGACGCCCACGACGGTTCCCTTGGCGTCTACTTTCCAGCCTTCACCCGGCCCTACTAAAACAATGTCTTGCTGTTCGGGATAGACGAAGATGTAGCGAATGCTTTGCAGGCCCGCCAGATACTTGATGGCGTTGGGCATCGCCTTTTTACTCTTCGCGCTTTCTTCCAAGGCGGCTTCCAACTTGCGGAGCGAAATCTTCCGCATCTCGACCAAGGAATTCAGATCCGTCGGAACCTTTTCCAACGATTGACGACGCAGCTTGCTGAGCGAACCCAAATCATCGGTTCGGGCGTTGCTCAACAATCCGTCCGTGTTGATCGACACGCCGCCCACCGCGCGAGACTGGTAGTCATAGGTTTGGCCACATGCCAAATTACCAATGGTAGCCACCACAATGCCTACCAAGGAAACCACGGTTGTCTGACAGAGAACTTGTGAAAGAATTCGACGAGTGGAATACATGGGGATCTCTCTCATGAACGTTGGTGAACGGTCGGATCTTGTTCGCTAATTTACCAAATCTCCCACTTCGGGATATCTTATTAGACTAATCTGCGGGGAAAAAAAATGCAAGGAAATCGACCAAGCGACCCCTCATAAAGGTGGTGCTGTTCGATGTCTGGGGCTTTTTTTTGATAGCATAGGTTCAAAACGCGAAACGGCCGTGCGACGTGGGGTCGCACGGCCGTTTTTTAAGCGGATTCATGGATGGAGGGGGAATGTTAGTTCCACCACCAATTCGCCTTGTCCGTGGCGGTCTTCTCGCGAACGGCGGCAACGGCGTCGCTCTTCTGGACCTTGTCGGCAATTCCCCAAGAGTTGATCGCCACGCCGCCCGAGGCGCTGATGACCCAGTTATGGCCCTTCTTCAAGACGCTGGCCTTGCTTTCGACCTGCTTGGGCGTGTTGAAGGCTTCCGGCTTCACGTCCGACGACTCCATCAGCGTCGGCAGGCTGTTGCCGGCCTTGGTGGTCAGTTGCTCTTTCACGACCAACGCTCCGACGACGGCCAACTCCATGCAGTTCTGCAACTGGCCGAAAATCGGATCCGCCACGGCCAACTCGGGATACTTGGCGCTCATCGTGTCGGCCCACTTCTGAGCCGCCGGGCTGGACTTGCCGCTGTGCTGCACGTTGCCGCTGGCCGCCACGAAATCCTCTTCGGTCATGGCTTTCACACTCGAACCGCGAAGCTCGTAGGCCAAACCCTTGTCGTCACGCAACAACGATTCGTACTTGGGCTCCAGCCAGAAACGGGGCGAAAGAACCGTGCGGGCGCCGGGCTTGACCATCTGTAAATAGCTCGTCAAACCGCGCACCGGCGACGCATCGAAATTCATCGCTATCCGCTTCATGCGATAGTCGGCCGCCACCAACACGCGGGCGAAATGGCTCGAATCGGGCACGCCCGTGACACTGATCTTCTGCATTCCCAACGCGCTTTCGATCCCGCCGGCCACGGCTTGCGGATCTCCGCTGCGAGTCAACGCCGGGATTTGTTCCTTCATCCGAGCAAGACCTTCCGACGTCGGATCGATCGAGCAGGTGATGCCGCCGTTGGCCGCCGCGCGAGCGGTGCGCAACGCAACGAGCAAATCGTCCAACAACAATACCGGCCGACCGGTCGTGACGCCCACGACGGTTCCCTTGGCGTCTACTTTCCAGCCTTCACCCGGCCCTACTAAAACAATGTCTTGCTGTTCGGGATAGACGAAGATGTAGCGAATGCTTTGCAGGCCCGCCAGATACTTGATGGCGTTGGGCATCGCCTTTTTACTCTTCGCGCTTTCTTCCAAGGCGGCTTCCAACTTGCGGAGCGAAATCTTCCGCATCTCGACCAAGGAATTCAGATCCGTCGGAACCTTTTCCAACGATTGACGACGCAGCTTGCTGAGCGAACCCAAATCATCGGTTCGGGCGTTGCTCAACAATCCGTCTGTGTTGATCGACACGCCGCCCACCGCGCGACTGCTCTCGGTATAGGTTTGGCCATAAGCCACTTTTTGAGCGGAAACCGCGGCAATGCCTACCAGCGTAATCGCGATTGTACGGATGACAATGGAGGAAACTTTTCGAGGGGTGATGCGCATGAAAGATGTATCTCTTGATCAAAAGTGAACGCAGACCAATATGGTTTATCCAGTTTGCCGATATTTCCAAACTAGAACATCTTACTAGACTAATCTGCCGGGGTGGAAATTGCAAGGAATGAATCTAAGTAACCACCTGTAGGTGGTGTGCTGTGGCGTTTTTGATCAGAATAAACGCTTGCGATACCTACTCTTGGTGGTTAAAGTGGAAATTGTACGATTTTGCTACAGTTGTCCTTTGGATTCCGATCCGAACGCAGCGGGGAGCGAGCCGTTCATCGCAGACGATGGAATTTACGGTCTGCATAGTTTCTTGAAGGAGTGGTCGGTGGCGCAACTTGCGTATTTGGTAATCCGAGAAGGCTCGAAATGGAGCGATGTTTTTCGACTCGTGCCGGGACAGTCCGTAACGGTCGGGCGAGCGCCGACATGCCAGATCGTGATCAAGGACGAGCGGTGCAGTCGGAATCACGTCGAGGTCTTCCTTTCGGGCGATGAATGGATGCTTCGCGATCTCGAAAGCCGCAACGGCACGATGGTCGGTCGCCAATTGGTCAAAGGCGATTGGCCTTTGAAGCCGGGCGATGTGATTCGCATCGGGCATACGCAATTGGTCTTCGTCCATAAATTGTCGGAAGCCTTCACGGCTTCCGGCGATGGCAGCACCGTGGTGCGTCGTTCTTCGCCGCCGTTGACATCCTCGAATCCCGAGGATGACTCGAGCGTGTTGGCTCCCTGCGAGCCCACGACAATCACGCACCGACGCGGTCACACGAAATTTCTCGCCCCCGGCCAAGGGGAAGAGGAAAGCGGCGTTTCAAAAATTGGCCGCGCGGCGGCCAAACTGTGCCGTCTTGCCTTTGAACTGGCCAAAGCGCCGGATGTTGCTTCGATGGCCGACTTGGCTTTGGCCGGATTGGCCGAGGAAACCCGCACCGACGCCGGCGCGATGCTGCTTTTGCCAACCGCGTTACAAGGGGAGCCTCGCGGCGAGGATTTGGAAATTACGGCCTCGCGCAGTTCTTCCCAGCATCGCTACCATCGCGTGTCGAATTTTTTAGCCTCGACCGTGATGCGTGAAGGCGAAGCGGTGCTTGCTCGCAACGTGATGGACGATAGCGCCCTGGGCACGCGCGACAGTCAAGGCGAAATTCTCGCCACCGGCGTTATTTGCGCACCGGTTCGACGAGGCGGACAGGTTTTCGGACTTTTGCACCTTTATTCCACCGATCCGTCGGTGATCCCCGACCCCGACGATTTGGAATTTACCTTGGCCGTGGCCGATACCGTGGCCGTGGCGCTCGAAAATATCCGCCGTCGGCAGGAGTTGACTGAAAATCTTTCGCGCGTGCGCACGGAAAACGTGGAATTGCGAGAGAAGCTGGGGATTCATAGCGATATCATCGGCCGCAGCCCTGCCATTCGACTGGTCACGGAAATGATCTCACAGGCAGCGGCCAGCAACGCCACGGTACTAATACGCGGCGAGAGCGGCGTCGGCAAGGAACTAGTCGCCCGGGCCGTTCACATCAACAGCCCTCGCCGCGATAATGTCTTCATCTGCCTCAATTGCGCGGCTCTTTCGGCCGAGCTTCTCGCGAGTGAATTATTCGGCCACGAACGCGGCGCATTCACCGGCGCAACGGAACGCAAAATCGGTAAGTTCGAGGCCGCCCACAAGGGCGCAATCATGCTGGACGAAATCGGCGAGATGAGTCCCGGCATTCAGGCCAAGTTTTTGCGCGTGCTTGAAGGGCACCCCTTCGAGCGCGTCGGCGGCAGCAAACCGATCAAAGTCGATGTTCGGGTTATCGCCGCCACCAACCGCGACCTGGAGCGCGACGTGGCCGAGGGGCATTTCCGCCGCGACCTGTTCTTCCGGCTTCGCGTATTGGAAATCATCGTGCCGGCCTTGCGAAAACGTCAGGAAGACATCCCGCTGTTGGCCGATTATTTCCTTGATAAATTCAACGCCGAAACCGGTCGCAAAATTCGCGGTTTCACAGCCGCCGCCAAGGAGCAATTGCTGAAATATCTGTGGCCCGGCAATGTCCGCGAGTTGAAAAACGTCGTCGAGCGGGCGGTCGTTCTATGCCGAGGCCAGGAGATCGGCGTCGAGGATCTGTTGCTCACGAAATTGGCCACTGCCGGTGACACCGAGATATTGGAATCCGCCGGCGGGAAATTTGTTCCGCTTTCGCTCGATGACATGGAACGACGCCACATCTATAACACGCTCAATCACACCGGTTGGAACAAGAGCAAGACGGCCAGCATCTTGGGCATCGAACGTTCGACACTCGACCGGAAAATTCGGCGCTATCAGCTCGACGACATGCCGCCCGAGTAACACTCGGTTCATTCATAGCGCAGCGATTCGATCGGATCGAGCATGCTGGCTTTTCGTGCGGGGTAGTAGCCGAAAAACATGCCCACCGACCCGGCAAAAATCAGCGAGGCTGCGATAGCTTCCAGCGAAATCGTCAAGGGCCATCGCGAACTGCCGAAAAAAGCGTTGGCCCCAAAGGAGGCCGCCGCGGCCGATGTAATTCCCACGC
>CAYWGR010000081.1:0-3313 GCA_964458015.1 uncultured Planctomycetaceae bacterium | reverse complement strand
GACGCCGATTGCACCTCCCAATAGGGATAGTGTAATTGCTTCGATCAGGAATTGGCGCAAGATGTCGCGCGATCTGGCGCCGACGGCCAGGCGAATCCCGATTTCGCGAGTGCGTTCGGTCACCGAAACCAGCATGATATTCATGATGCCTACGCCGCCGACGATCAGCGAAACGCTGGCAACCGTGCCCAGCAGTAATTCCATGACGGTCGTGATGGTTTTCAGAATGCTTGCGACATCCGACGTATTAAGCACGGCGAAATCGTCGGCATCGTTCGCCCGGATGTGATGCCGCTGCCGCAAGAGCGATTCCACTTCATGTTCGACATCCTGCATCCGCGTGGCGGAAACGGCCGAAATAAAAACCGCATCGACATTGTTGAACAGCGATCCGCAGATTCGTTTTTTGATTGTTGAATAGGGAACCAAGACGACATTGTCCTGATCCTGGCCGAAGAGGTTCACGCCTTTTTCGGCCAGCACGCCTACGACCTCGAAGGGGATGTTCTTGATGCGGATCGTCGAACCGAGGCAATCCGACCCGCCGAACAAGTTTTTTGCCACCGTGGCCCCCACCGTGCAAACTTTGGCCGCGGAGCGAACATCGGAATCCGTGAAGAAATCGCCTTCTTGCAACGGCCAATTGCGAACGGTCGTATAGGAGGCATTAACGCCCACGATTTCGTCGGGCGACCAGTTTTGATTGCCTGCGACGATCTGCGCCTGCGTGTTCACGATCGGTGAAACGGCGGCCACGGCGGGACATTCGGCCTCGATGGCCTCGGCATCTTCGGTGGACAAGGTCATGACACTGCCGGAGCCCAGGTGAACGCCTCCGCCCGTCAAACTGCCGGGCACGACGACAATCACATTGACCCCCAAGGTTTGGAACTGGGAGCGGATCATCAAACTGGCGGATTGGCTGACGGAAACCAGGAGAATTATCGCCGCCACTCCGATCACGATTCCCAAAATCGTCAGGCCGGCCCGCATTTTGTTTTTTGCAAGCGCCCGCAAGGCCACGCGAAGGATCAATGAAAAAATCATGGCTGCGTTATGAAATGCTATTCCTCAAGGCGACTGAACTCCAACGACGAGTTCTTGACGATCGTGCAGATCGCCGGCAAGCAGTTCCGCGGCGTTTTTATCGCTCATACCGACACGGATTTCGACAGGGACCAGCTTGTCTTCTTCGACGATCCAAACATACCGCCGGCTATGCTCGTCGGCCGAGGCCGTTTTATCGCGGTCCTTAGGTGTTTCCGAAAATGCGGCGTCATGACTTACACGCCCCTCGCGAGCGATTTTTTCCAATAAAGGACGATACTGTTCGTGAACCTGTTCTGGTTTCGGGCGAAATCGCAAAGCCGCGTTGGGGATTATCGGCACGCCGGTCTTCTTTTCAATCTGGAAGGAAAGCTTTGCCGTCATGCCGGGAAGCAGGCGGAGTTTGGGATTGGTGGATTCGACAACGACCGTGTATGTCACGACATTGTGCACCGTGTTCGGATTGAGCCGCACCTGGGCGATTTTTCCTTGAAAGGTGTCGCGCGGATATGCGTCAACTGAAAAAAACACCGGTTCATTGCGCGTTTGTGCATCTCGAATCAATCCGATATCGGCCTCATCGACCGCCGCGTAGACATAAACCTTTTTTTCCAGATCGGGCGCAACGATGAATAAAACCGGCGTTTGGAACTGTGATGCCACGGTTTGGCCCGGATCCACTTTGCGGTCGGTGATGAGACCGTCGACGGGAGAGCGAATATCGGTGTATTCCAAATTGGTTTTCGCGGTATCCCGATTCGCCTGGCATTCGAGAATAGTCGCTTCGGCCTGTTGTTTTTGGGCTTCGAGCGATCTGCGGTCAGCGGTGCATTGGTCCAGATCGGTTTCGGAGATGGCGTTTTTCGGCTTAAGCTGCATCCCACGTTTTTCCGTGCGAATCGCTTGTTCCAGAAGTGCGTTGATCCGCGCGAGATCGGCCCTGGCGTGGGCCATCGCGGCTTCTTCATGCGCCAGATTCGCCTTGTAGAGGCGAGGATCGATCACGGCCAGAACCTGTCCCGCCTTGACTTTGGTGTTGTAATCCACGTTGACCTTCGAGACGATTCCCGATACGAAAGAACCGATCTGCACGCTTAATACGGGCTGAACCGTTCCCGTGGATGTTACAACGGGAACGACATCGCCGCGCCGCACGGATGCCGTTCGATAGACATTACTCGAAATGCTAGCCGGCGCACTGTAGCAGCGATACCCGGCAGTCCCCGCGGCCAGCAAAACAGCCGAGGTGACAAGTCCGAAAAAAAGCCGCTTCATAGGATATTATCCTTCCCGAACGTGCAAAGCTTCGATCGCCCGGTCATAGTCGGTTGAATCACAGGTGATTTGGCCATCGCGTAAAACGATTGCCCGGCGGGAGTGACGCGCAACCTCTTGGTCGTGGGTCACGAGAATAATCGTGATGCCGTCTTCTTCGTTCAACTGCCGAAACAGCCCCATGATTTCACGGCTGGTATGCGAATCGAGATTTCCGGTCGGCTCGTCGGCCAAAAGGATCGGCGGATGATTGGCCAGTGCCCGGGCAACGGCCACACGTTGTTGCTGGCCGCCCGAGAGTTGCGACGGGTGGTGATCGGAGCGGGATTCGAGTCCTACCTTCTTCAACAACTCGCGAACGCGACGGCGGCGTTCGACGCCGTGCAGCCGTGAGGAATACATCATTGGCAGTTCGATATTTTCAAAGGCGCTGGTTCGCGAGAGCAGGTTGAAATTTTGGAAAACGAAGCCGATCTTACGGTTGCGCAATCTCGCCCGGGCATCGCCGGACATCGAAACGACCTCTTCACCCTCCAGTTGATAGCTGCCGCTTGTGGGATGGTCCAAGCAGCCCAGCGTATTCATCAGCGTTGTTTTTCCGGAACCCGAGGGCCCCATCAACGCAACGTATTCACCATGTTGAATATCCAGTGAAACGCCTTGCAAGGCATGGACATCGACCTCGCCCAGGGAATACCTTTTGTGAATATTGCGCAACTGAATCAATGGCATTGCAAATCTCAAAGCTTTCTTAACGACGACCGGCTGTAACCTTATCTAATTCGTTTACGACAGAAATATCTTGGGACAATGCTGGCTTGCCTTGAAGGTTTTTTTATTCGGACGAAGAAATGATTATTTTACCACGAAATACAACTCGATGCGACAGTTTAGTGATAATTGCCAGGGTCAATCAATTGTTGGATTTTGGAAAAGTGTAGGGCGGGTCGAGCGAAGCGATGGCCCGCCTTGAATTCTTCGCAAAATGGCG
>CAYWGR010000080.1:0-24282 GCA_964458015.1 uncultured Planctomycetaceae bacterium | reverse complement strand
GCTTTCCAGACAGAACTTGTTGATCTCGAATCCGTGATGGTCGTAAGGCACGTAAAACCCGTCGCCCGCTGTGTCATCGAATTTGCCTTCCTGCGCGCACGGCACGGCACCCGCAGGCGACGATCCATACGATCTGGACCCCGGGGTCGCCTGAAAATCCTAAACAGAAACGGCTTTTGTTATACGGATTCGAGCGAACGGAGGCTGGATGGCATTGCTTCTCAGAATTCGAGGGCAATCGAGAGGGTAAAGTATACAAAGCATAGTATTCGGCGTGTGGCCAATCTCGGATTGTCCTGGAAAAAGCAGAATATTCCTTTATTGCATCTGGCTACGCGTTATTGTTTGTAGAAATCGCCTTTACCAGTTCGCGTGTGTCGTCGCAGCAGTCCCACAGACATTCGTCAATCAATTCCTGGTGTATGGTCTTTGTTTCCACCATATATCGCACCGCATTCTCACGGCACCCTTCGTCAGCGTCACTCGGCCGGTCAGAAGCAGCCCGATAAACATCGAACGTTGTAGTGTGGCAATGGCAGTTCATAACGACGTTCCACCTCAGCCATCAGGTGAGATATTCGCGTATGAGTCGAATATTCTCTGGTGGTGTTTCTAGCGGCAATGCTCCGGTGCCCATGACACAATTGTCGTGATTGCCGACAATTTCCAGTAGATGGTCAATCGCCTGATATATCCGCTCCGCATCATGGCAAGCGACCACGCCGGGGTCCAGGTTGACCCGAATTTTCACATTGGGGTGTGTATGAGATACACGATCGATGAAGGCAGATTGGTTGGTCTCGACGTTGCATACGAGGTAGTTGGTGCCCGTCGAGAGGATGTCGTCGAGCACGGGATAGGTATTTCCACCCATAATACAAGGGACTTGGTGACCGACGCTATTGGCGGCGATTTCTAGAACGCGACGCAAGGCGGGCATCTCGATCTCGTGAAACTGTCGTGGAGAGAGAATCGGCGGCGCAGCAGCCGATTCGAAGAATGCTACATCCAAGCCGGCATTGACCACGGCCTGGCAGAGCACGGCCTGGTTTTCCGCCAGATGCAGGAGCATTTTCGCTAGTTGTTCGGGGTAAAGAGCAGCGTCAAGGCACAAATTGTTGATGCCCCGCAGATTGAACGCAATCGAAAAGGGACCTCCAACAGGCAGACGCACGTCGGCATCGGGATATTCGTGTTTCAAACGTTGCCCGACGGAAAGCATCATTGCGATTCGACCATCTCGCTCTGGATCGAAGGGTTTTAGCTGGATTGCTTCGTCAAGCGACGTAACCAACGGTTGATGGATGGCTGGGATCGCATCGGGAGTTGATGCTGCAACTTTGGCGCCATAGGCCTCCGCCTCGAGATTGTAGATATCAATGGCAACGGCGATAACCTGCTGACGATATTCCAGATAAGCAAGGCGATGTCCGTGGAACATCAATTCCGGATCGCGGGACACTTCCCAGGGAGTTCTGCCGACGAAGCGGGCAGCGTGTTCGTAAATGACCGGCGTGAAAGCAATCTTCATTGGCAGAGACTTTCGGCAAACGACTGGCGGCCGGAACCACCGCAAGATGTTCCGTAGCGAGTCCACAAATCGCAGTTTCAGTTTACAACTGGACCCGTTCCGATTAATCTAAAGGATGAACTGCAATAAACAACAGGTGTTTTACGCATAACGGCGAACATTTGCGCCCCACCCATATATATGGTACTGCAAGCAGATCATGGCCACAGCTTCCCACACAAACCTGCGACACGTTGCCTTGGCCTATCCGATCAACGTACCTTGGATGGCGTTTTTTGCACGCGGTGTGACGGACTACGCGACACGTCGTGGTGGATGGTCATTCACGGTTAGCCCGCCGTCGCTTGGATCGGCGGCAGAAGATGTGTTGACGTTGCAGAGTCTAAAGGGTTGGCCTGGCGACGGTGTGATTGCCGCTGTTACTAGTTCCGCTGACATTCGAGCAGCGAAGCGACTCGGCAAACCAGTGGTAAACATTACCGCAGTTCTTCCAAATGTTGGATTGCCTTGCGTGACGTCGGACAATTACGGCATGGGGGTGCTCGCTGCGAAACACCTTCTGGAACGTGGCCTGCGACGCCTTGCCTACCTCGGCATTGAGGGGCTGTGGTATTCGCAACAGCGACAACTGGGGTTCATGAGCCAAGCAAACAAGGTGGGAGTGCCTTGCGAGGTGCTCGATGTTCCACAAAACGCCAACGTCCGTCGAACGTGGCAAGAACGCATTTCCACGTTGACCCACTGGCTGCAGAAACTGCGCCGGCCCATTGGGCTGTTGGCGGTTCAAGATTATCGAGCACGTTCGGTCATTGATGAATGCCAACGCCTGGGATGGAACGTGCCGCACGATATTGCCGTTATGGGCATTGACAACGACCACACGGTATGCGAGTTCTGCAGACCCACGCTAACAAGCGTATCCCGTGACCCATGGCAATTGGGCTATGAAGCTGCCGCCTTACTCGATCGCCTGATGGATGGGCAGCCCTCGCCTGACAACGAGATTCTGATTCCACCAGAGGGTGTGATCGCTCGGCAATCTACGGATACGGTGGCAGTTGAGAATGTCCACGTCGCGGATGCCGCACATTACATCCATGACCACTTGCATGAGTCCTTCGGAGTTGAAAACGTCGTTCGAGCGACCTCGATCTCACGGCGACAATTGGAGGTCCATTTCCATCGCGTGTTAGGATGTACACTCTACGATTACATTTGTCGCCAGCGATGCCAACGGGCAAAACAGCTTCTGATTGCGAAAGATCGGGTGAAATTTCACGCTCTAGCAAAAGCCTGTGGCTTTTCGAGTATTGAGCATATGCGACTGGTCTTTTCACGTTTGATGGGCGTCACTCCCCAACAGTATCGTCGAGCAGAATTGGCAAAACACGTTTGAGGTTGAAACGGCCTGTTATTGCAAAATCCGGCAATAAAAACCCGAGTGGCCGGCTCTCAAAACACCGGGCCGATCTGCTTCATGCGGCGCTCGGTTTCGGCCATCAGCGCGTCTTCGGCGGCTTCGTCGGGGGCTTCGTAGGTGACGGAAAACCGGAGATACGAACCGGCGTCGTCCCAGGGCACCGTGCAAATCGAGTGCTCGGTGATGAGGTACTGGCTGAACGATTCGGCTGTGGGGAAAGCCGTGCCGTCTGCCATGCCTTTGGGGCTGCGGGCGTAGAGGAAATACGTTCCGCCAGGCATGCGGCAATCAAACCCGCAACGACGGAGTGCGGCCACGAGCTTTTCGAGCCGGCGGCGATACTTGGCGCGGGTCTGACGCGGAATTTCAGGATCGTCGAGCGCGGCGGCCGCCGCCTTTTGGATGGCGATGAACTGGCCGGAGTCGCTGTTGTCTTTGATGTCGGCGAGGGCACGGACGATCAACGGATTGCCGCAGACCCAGCCCATGCGCCAGCCGATCATGTTCCAGCCCTTCGAGAGCGAGTGGATCTCGACGCCAACATCGCGCGCGCCGGGAACTTCAAGGAAGCTCAGCGGCGGAGCATCGTAGCTGAACATCACATGGGCGGCGTCTTGAACGACGACAATCTCGTTCTCGCGGGCGAAGTCGATCACCTTGGCGAAAAAGTCGCGCGTGGCGGCCTTGCCCGTGGGACTGTTCGGGTAGTTGATTACCAACAGCTTCGCGCGGCGGCGCACGTCGCCGGGGATGGCGTCTAGGTCGGGCAGGAAATCGTTCTCGGCCAACAACGGCAACCGATGCACCTCGCCGCCGTAATACTTCGTGTGAGTGCCGGCCACCGGATAGCCGGGCACCGTCATGAGCGTCACGTCGCCGGGATTGATGAAAGCGGCCGGCAGCATGGCCAAAGCCGTCTTCGTGCCGATGCAATGGTTGATCTCGGTCGCCGGATCCAGCTCGACGCCGAACTCTCGCTTCATCAGCCGGGCAGCCGCTTCCTTGAAGGCCGCAATACCGTTGTCCGAGTAGCCGCGGTTTTCGGGCTTGTTGATTTCGTCGGCCATGAGACGACGGACGGCCGGATCGGCCATTTCATCGTTTTCGCCTATGCCAAAATCAACCAACTTCCGTTCGGGATGTTCGGCCAATGCTTTCCGCTTGGCACGCTTGATCTTCTCGAACTTGTAAATATCGGTGCTCTTGCCGTAGTTGATACCGCCGATGCGTTGGGCGAACAATTTTTGGAAGTAGGGATCGCTCATGAGACGTTAGTGGGGTTTGGTAATGTCTACATTGCTCCTGATCGGTTGATCAGGAATTATCGGCCATTATGGGCGGCATTCCGCCGACCAAACATGCCGGGGCCACCGTGACTTGACGACACAAGGCATAACAATGCGGTAGAAACCCCCATTTTAACGTGTAGGGGTTTTTGCGACAAGGCACTGCTCTTTGCTTCCATACCCATTCGGTGGTATGCTTGAGAGCTAACTTTTTTGAGGATAGCAACTTGCCGATGTCGAACGATGTTCCAGCGACTACCGAAGAACTAACGCCGCCCGAGGGGCGACATATCGCGTTGCCGGCGATATTGTTTGCAGCCACGTGCGTTTCAACGTTTTGGGTGGGGGCGGTCAATTGGAAGCCGATCATCCATCTCGAAGCCCTTTGGCGCGGGATCGGGGTGGTGACCGACAACCTATCACAAGGCCTTGCGACGCCCGACCTTTGGCGGCGGGCAATGACGGTTGCCCAGATGGATTGGCAGCAGGGTCTGCTCTACATGGGGGTGGTGCTCGCGATTTTGCTGACGCACGAGATGGGGCATTTTTTGATGGCCTTGCGGCACAAGATCCCGGCCAGCTTGCCCTACTTCATCCCTCTGCCGATCATCCCGTTCGGCACGATGGGCGCGGTGATCGGCATGGAAGGATCGCGGGCGAATCGGCGCGAGATGTTCGACATGGGCATCACCGGCCCCCTGGCAGGTTTGGCCGTGGCGCTGCCGATTACGTTGTTAGGCATTTACGAATTACCAGTTCGGCCGGCCCCGGGCGATAGCCTTTGTTTTCACAACCCGCTGATATTTCAATGGTTGATCGCTTGGCTTCGACCGGAATATCCGACACCGGGCGTTTTGTATCTGAACCAATTCAACGCTTATCTCATGGCCGGCTGGATGGGGATGCTGGTAACCGGTTTGAACATGCTGCCGGTCAGTCAACTCGACGGCGGCCACGTGACCTATGCGTTGATGGGCACTCGCGCCCATACATTGGCACGCGGTCTGCTGGTGCTGACGATTCTATACATTCTCGCTACGGAATCGTATTTCTGGGTCACGATGCTGGTTTTAGTGATCCTGTTGGGAACCGACCATCCACCGACGGCCGACGATACATGCCGTCTCGGTTGGTTCCGCAAGATTTTGGGTTGGGCTTCGCTTTTGATTCCGATCCTATGCTTCCCGCCGCAGGGTATCACGCCTGTGGGGCAGTAGAAGGGCCAGCGGCCTCGCTTTCGCCGGGCGGCAACGATGCGAGTGCGACCTGGATAAACAGCGACACCAACATCCCGACGGCATAGACGGCGTACATGCCGCTATCCTTGCCCAGAAACTTTTCGCCGTACTCCACGGCAAACATTCCCGCAAACGAGCCCATGCCGACCAGGCATTCATTGATGCCGATGTTGAGGGAACGGCGTCCGGAGTTGCTAGCATAATACACGGCGGCAAAATAGGCATAACCCATATAGAGCCCCAATACGACGATCACCGCGGCGGCGACCGGGAAGATGGGGTTCAGCCAAGCGAAGCCGAGCAAAATAGCGCCGGCAAGATGCAAAACCACGAGCGGCGTGCGACGATATCGCCATCTGGTGAAAAACGCGACGCGGTAGCCCCAGATGCCCTGCACCAGCATGTGCAGCGCCAACACCAGCCCAGGCAGAAAGGGCATAATGGCTGTTCGAGCGCAGGCCGCCGGCCACATACTTTGCAAAGGCCGCTGAACAAACATCGCCGTAAAGATCAAACACCACCCCACGAGGACATAGCGAGGATTTACTGCCCGGGAGCCAGACGCCGCCTCTTCAATATGGTCATCCGCGCTGCTCATCGAGTGTGGACGCGGCCGGTGTCGAAGCAGCGTAACCAGGACCGTGGCGCCGACAAGCAAAGTCGTCGCGCATAAAGCCAGGTTGCCGAGTTCGTAGAGGCTGCCGGAACTTAGGAAACCCGCGCCACTGCCGACGCTCCAGGCCAGGGTGTAGCGTCCCACGGTGAGCGCCAGTCCGCCCGGCGCGGTCTCGCCGCGCATGAAAGTCTGGAACGAGTTGAAGAAGAAAGCCAGAAATATAAACAGCAACACTTGGCATACGATCTGCGGTGCAAAGGACGTTACCAGCAGGCAGATAATTCCCATCGTGATGCTGCCCGTGGTGCTGGTAAGCAGAAAACCGCGTGCGTTACGCCGGGTCAGCACCATGCCGATAAGCAGGCTCGTCACCATGTAAGCCAGTTGACCAATGCCGCCGATCCAGGCGCATTGCAGGCTGGTGAACCCACGCTCTCCGGCACCATAAAGCACGGCAAAGAGCACGAGGAACACGGTCCAATCGATCAGCGCTGGGCATAGTTGTATAAACACTAGAAAGGCTCCGAGACAAAAACCAAATTTCATCCAAGGTCAAAAGGGAGGGCATCTCTACGCGATCAATAATACGCGCATAACTCGAGCAAGTTGCCCTCGGGATCATGGAAATAGACCAAGTGTTTCTTATGGTCTCCATATTCGACCTGGGCATCCGGCACCTGCTGAACCGTGCCGAGCATTTTGACTCCGGCAGCCTTGATCGATTCAACCAATTGGTCGATCTCTGTCACCCGAAATGCAATATGTCGAAAACCTTGGACGTTGGGACGTTCTAAACCTTCAAGGCGGGAATTGCCTTCCGGCTTGCGGTAGTGAATCAATTCAATGGTTGTTTTTCCGGCGGTTTCCAAGAAAACGACTTCCGCCTCAACCGACGACAGGCCCGTTACGTCTTGGATCCAGGGGCCGGCGATCACGGCTTGCTTGGTCGCCCGCATCCCGAGCACCTTGGTATAAAAGTCAACCATGCGCTGCATGTCGTCGACAACGATGTTGAGGTGATCGATACGTTCTAGCATGTTGTTTACTCGTAAGTTTTATGGTCATTCGGCCAGCGGCAATTGTACCGAACTGGAGCGAGTAAAACCACTCTATATTTTGATGCCGACATAGCCAATGATCCTTAATTCAACCGCAAACGCGGCTATTCCAACCGATTATGCCGGGCTAATTGGCCGTGGAGAGACCCATTGGAAAGATAAGACGCGGCAGGCACATGACGCATGGAAATATGAGAATTTCACGATTACGTCAAGTTCCATTGTATTATTGACCTTTGCACAGCCAATGAGCCGAGGCCGACCTTCGGGAGGCCGAAATCTAGGCCAATCAAGTTGACCGGCCAGTTCATTATCTAAGTAAACATCAATAAAATCACTTCGCCTTCATAACTCGGACATAAATTTGATTCGATACGAGCTTGCCCCGCCATGCATGAAGACCAAACTGGCTGCCGGCACAGCAATAGATCAACTCATAATGGAGATCTTCGATCGACTCTGGATAGAGGTGGTCATCCACGGATGGTGCATTAGTCTGATTCCACGTAATGCTCTCTCCTGGCGTAAGGGTTATGAAATCCTCCTTGTATTGCCCACCTCGCCCGCTTCCGCTGCATGAGCCGTTCATGGTTTTAGCGAGATAATGCACGTCGGTAGGCCGCCGTTCGATGAGCACATTTTGCGTTGACGTGTTTTTGATCTCGACGACAATCGCCAAAGGTTCCTTGCCCTTAAATAGATGGATTTCTTTTGCAGGACGAATCGTCAGCGTCAGCGGCTTGGGCGGCAGACGAAGCGAGGGCGTCTTGGAAAGCATCTCCTCGGTCACGGCCTTTTCTTCCGGCAACGGTTGAATTTTGACTCGGTCTCGGTTCTCTTTCCACCAAGCCGCCCAGCGATCCAATGCAACATTATCTTTCCGGTCCGAAATACGCAGATCCTGATAATAGGGAGAGAAGCCGACCTTGTAGCCAGTGAGTCGTTCCAGCAGCCAGTTGGCATAATAGGTATGGAAAGCTGGCTTATGCCCGTCAAAGCTCCAGGTATGTGTTGCTTTGTCGCCTTTCCAATTGTGCCAATCCCCGTAGTATTCCAACACTGCGATCAATGTATCGATTCCTTTGGCATTCATGGGCCGTGGCAAATCAATTCCAGACCGGGCAAAACCTTCGTAGATCCAATCGATCCGCGAGCGGGCAATGTTGTCTTTTGCCCAAAGCCGCCACAGCCGCTGGGATTCCTCTCGCCCGGCGGTGTCTTGTGCACTGTGAAATGCGTCATACGGTCCAAAATGCTGATTCGCCAGTCGGCCGAGAGACTTGTATGCATCCCAACGGGCATCACTATCCCGTGGACTCGTCAACGACTCGATATCCTCCAAAAGAGCCCTGCGGAGAAGCACTTCATCGTGCAGGGCTTTGAACTCGTCCCAACGGCGCCGGGCCTGGGCAGCGTCTAAGGGGAACTCAATGCCGGTCAGGTCCCTCAACGCTTTCGCAGCTTGTGAACTGGCATAGTAGACGGACATCGGGCTCAACTTGGGATCTAAATTTTCATCGAGTTGATCCAACAGCAAATCGATCACCTCGCGCGACTCCATCCGTGGGAGGTTGGCGATCAATCTCGCTCGCTGCATCGGATCGAACTCCGGCAGTAGCTTGCCGATGGTCACGATGGATTGAACGTCATGGAAACGGCAAAGAAAGTTGCACGCCGCCAGTCTCACGCCGGAATGAGGGTTCTTAAGCAATTCGCGAAATGTCGGTATAGCGGAAATATCGGCCACCTCGGCCAACGACTCTGCAGCGGCCGTCTGGACCTTTTCATTACCGGTCGCGAAAAGTTTGGTAATCCGCTCCGCATCGCTGGGACGATGCCGAGCTGACAGATAACGCAATGTGCGAAGACAAATCGCCTCGTCGGGACCGGTCAACAGGCGGTCAATCTTTTTCTCCTTGTCATTGGAGAGCAACGACTCGAAATAGTCTTTGAGCTTTAGAGGTTGGACATCTTCGGGATCAAGAATACCCCAACCACCCTTGCCTTGCACCCGCCCTAAGTCGCCGCCTAAGTGTCTCAAAAACCATAGATTTTCATTCTGGACGTTCGCTAAGACGAGCCCACCAACATTACCACCCGTATCCATAATGTCGATACGATCTGGCGGGACACTCGATGATGCCGGCCTCGGATGAGTGCGATTATCGGGCCTCAGACTGACACCGCCAACTAGTGGATCCAAACCATAGTTGATTATGATGGCAACCTGTTTATCTTTTAGAGATCCCTTTAAAGTTTCGGACACCACCAGGGTTGCATGGTATTTCCAGCCGCTTGTTCCATTAAGATTGTTATCATAAGGCACATATTTGATGGAATCTCTCTCCAATCGCCCGACAATAATCGCTTCCGAGCGATCAACAACGACGGCATCCTCGTAGGGCCATCGGTTCCATGCTTCAGCACTGGCCAATCGAGAAGCGATTATTACGAAGGCGATGACGCAACATGTCCAACGATTCATCGGAAAATACCTATACGATAAAAGTGGATCGGCTTCGGATTTAGCTTAATGTCAGGTACAGGAGTATCAGACTTGCTTCTGCTTCTTGAAATTTGAAACTGGGTGCTACCCTGTATCGTTATTTCTTTTGCACGCCCGTTCCGCCGCGGTTCGTGCCGCGTCTTGTTCCTCCCTTCACGCTCAACTCGGGACGCGGTTTCCTGCGCGAGTACTTGCCTGGAGATCGATAGGAGGTGTCGAGGATCTGGTCCGGCTGCTTCCGAATTGCACGCCAATACTCTTCTCGGACGTCATCATCAATGTGGATAGTCATGGGGTAAAGAGCATCGCTGCCATCGCGTCTTGGTCCTGAAATCCAGTATCGCTCTCCTGATTCAACATCATAGTAATTTTCTTTGTAGCCCTGGCCGTCTAGGCTCTGAAAGTTACGGTCACCGTAACATAGTGTTCGACCCGACTTTGAGAAGGTCACTCTGCCGATTCGTCCGCCCTCTCTGGCCAATCCACCGCCCGGCTCAATGTACATAATGCTGGATTTCATTTTTTTCTTTCAATCGGCACAAAGATGAGATTGACCGCCGATGACGAAATCGCGTGCAAAACCGGGCACGGCCGGTCCTGCCGTGGCATCTCTGGAACTTTTCAGAAAATAGCCTCTTCCGGCAAATTGTCAATCATGGGGGCCATGTTCAATCTCTTGCTCTCCAGTTCACGCCCCGCATTGATGCAAGAAAGCACAACGGCCCGGCGAGAAATACTTCCCGCCGGGCCGTTTTTGTTTTTTGCGTCAGACTACTTCTTGAGCATCTTCCGCACGTCTTCCAACTGACCGGCCGAACCGAGCATCGTGTTCTTATGAACGATGTAGTCGGCATACGCGGCCATGAAGGTCTTTCCTGGCGGACGAAGGTCGAAACCGGCCGGGTCGTCGCGGAAAGCCTCGCGGTGAATCGCACACCACACCAAGCGGCCGTCGGTGTCGATGTTGATCTTGCAGACGCCCATCTTGGCGGCGGGCAGATATTGATTCTCGTCCACGCCGCTGGTGCTCTTCATCGCGCCGCCGGCGTTGTTGATCCGATCGACCCATTCCTTCGGCACGCTGCTCGAACCGTGCATAACCAGTGGGAAGTTCTTCGGAACTGCCTTTTGGATCTCTTCCAGCACGTCGAAGTGCAGGCCTTGCTTGCCGGCAAACTTGAACGCGCCGTGCGATGTGCCGATGGCCACGGCCAGCGAATCACAGCCGCTTTTCTCGATAAACTCAGCGGCTTGATCCGGATCGGTCAACCGGACGCTGCCGACGATGTCTTCCTCGACGCCGCCGAGTTGACCCAATTCGGCCTCAACCACGATGCCCTTGGCGTGGGCGCGATCGGCCACTTTTCGCGTAATTTCGATGTTCTTCTTGAACTCCTCGTGCGAGGCGTCGATCATCACCGAGCTATAAAATCCGCTGTCGATGCAATCGTAGCAAACCTCTTCGGTGCCGTGATCGAGATGGACTGCGAAAATCACCTCGGGAAAAACGGCATCCGCCGTGCGGATCATCGCTTCGAGGAACCGCTTGTCGGAATAACCGCGGGCGCCGCGCGAAATCTGCAAAATAAACGGGGCGCTCTTAGCGGCGTTGCACGGGTCGTCGTTCGACTTCGACTTGCCCAAATTGCCGCGGAACAGACCGACGGTCTGCTCAAGGTTGTTGATGTTGTACGCGCCAATGGCGTATTTGCCGTAGGCGTGCTCAAACAGTTGTTTGGTGGTAACAATCATTGAAAAACTCCCAGGACAGTTATGTAAGCCCTCCATTTTACAGAAACGCGGCCGGACCTACCAGGGGCGTTTTTACTCACGAATACCCCTGGCGGAGGGGGCTTTGGTGCTACAAGTTTACATTGCTCCAAATCTCGCGGCGGGGTACAATCCCCCGGGTCTGTTTCTCTTTTTTGCGGTCTCAGTCAAGGATTGACGAGTCGATGAGCATGGAAGCCGCCGTTAGCACGAGCTTGTGGAGCGCTTTTGAACAACTCCGTTTCGCTCGACAAGTGATGTTGACCGAAAGCCGCGCGCTAAGCCAAGTGGCCAATCGGTTGGGCCCGGAATTCTGCCGCGCCGTCGAATTAGTCTACCAATGCCAAGGCAGTATTATCGTCTGCGGCATGGGCAAGGCGGGCCTCGTGGGCCAAAAGATCATGGCCACCCTGGCCTCGACCGGCGCGCCCAGCCATTGCTTGCATCCGGCCGAAGCCATCCACGGCGACCTTGGCCGCGTGCGCCGTGGCGACGTGATACTGATGCTTTCGCAAAGCGGCGAGACGGAAGAAATCGTCCGATTGTTGCCGTCGCTCGTTGACATTGGTTTGCCGATCATCGCGATTACGGCCAGCTCTGCCAGCAGCCTGGGCCGCGCGGCGGCGGTTACGATTGAACTCGGGCCCTTGGAGGAAGCGTGTGCGCTGGGGTTGGCCCCCAGCACCAGTACAACGGCCATGCTGGCCGTCGGCGATGCCTTGGCACTGGTCGTGAGCCAGATGCGGCATTTCAGCCGCGAGGATTTCGCCCGGTTTCATCCCGGCGGCAGCCTGGGCTACAAGCTGAGCCGTGTCGAGCAATACATGCGTCCGTTGGAACAATGCCGTGTGGCCGACGACCGCCAATCCGTGCGCGACGTGCTGATTAGTGCACGGATGCCGGGCCGGCGCACCGGCGCCACGATGTTGGTGGATGCCGACGGCAAGCTTTCGGGCATTTTCACCGACAGCGATCTTGCCCGGCTGTTCGAACTTCGCCGCGACGGAGAATTAGACGGACCCATCAGCCAAGTGATGACTGGCAAGCCGTTGCGCGTCGAGGTGAGCTCGATGATGGTCGATGCCGTGGCGATTATCGCGGGGCGGAAGATCAGCGAGCTGCCGGTCGTCGATGCCGACGGCCGTCCCGTTGGGCTGATCGACATTACCGACGTCGTGGCCTTGTTGCCGAAGGAAACTGCCGTGGCCGAAACAGTTCCATGCGAAAAAATAACCCCCTGGCGCGTTGTCGGCGAACCCGAAGATAGGGATGATACGTAATACAATACACGATAGGACAATTGCCGTTTTCCACATGGAAGCGAAACCACATCCCTCCCTGCGATCACAACCGCGGAACATTTCTTCTAATCCCAAATCCCTAATCTCTGACCCCTGACCCCTCTCCTAATCCATGTCTTTCGACCATCTTTGCCGACCGATTCGTTTGATCCTTTCCGACGTAGATGGAGTATTGACCGACGGTGGCATCGTGTTCGACAACCAGGGGATCGAGACCAAGCGGTTTCACGTTCGTGACGGACTTGGCATCCGGCTATGGCAAAAAGCAGGCTATCGCTTCGGTTTGATTACGCACCGCAGCTCGAACATCGTGAAGATGCGCGTGGCGGAACTCGGGATCGAGATTATCCGGCAGGGTGTGGACAACAAGCTGACGGCCCTGCAAGGAATCCTCGGCGAGTTGCAGCTATCCGCGTCGCAAGTGTGTTACATCGGCGACGATCTGCCCGACCTGCCGGCGGTGCGAGCCGTGGGATTTGGAGTAGCCGTGGCCGACGGTTGTGCCGAACTGCGTCAGGCCGCCCGCTATGTCACAAAATTGCCGGGCGGATGCGGTGCGGTCCGCGAGATTATCGAATTGATCCTCAAGGCCCAGTCGCGTTGGGAAAACCTAATCCAAGCATATCAATAGAAAGGGATTCGAGATTGGGGATTAGGGATTAGAGAATCGGCTCCCTAATCTCGCGTTTTTCCTCCCTAATTTCTTATGCCACGCATCACTCGCATCGCCGGAAGTTTTCTGATCGTCGTAACGACGTACTGGGCGTATGCGCTGGCGGTGGTGCCTTGGATCGAGCCGGCGGCGGATCTACGTCGCGGCGAAGGAGCCGATGTCCCGATTCCCGGAGAGGGGGATG
This sequence comes from uncultured Planctomycetaceae bacterium, assembly GCA_964458015.1. Classification (GTDB taxonomy): domain Bacteria; phylum Planctomycetota; class Planctomycetia; order Pirellulales; family Thermoguttaceae; genus CAYWGR01. The sequence continues at coordinate 10,699 of CAYWGR010000080.1, read as the reverse complement.
ATCCGACGGCGACGTCGATGCGAGGGTTCCAATCGCTCTTTCCGCCGGGATCTTGGGAATTGAAAGATCCCAAAGTTCTCGAAAGCGACCGCGCCAAGCTTCTTTTGCAGAACTACAAAAACTGTAGCGATGGCACGGTCGAAATTCATCCTTGCACGATCGTTATTGCTCACGAAGGCCCGGCCAAGGACGAGGCCGAACGTTTGCGTCAAACCGTCATTCTCGAAGCGCCTGGCGGCGCGATTCTGCAATTCGATCAACCGATCGACATCAACCGCGCGAAAATCGGACGCATGGTCAAAGGGCAGCTCATCGGGCCGGTGACGATCCGCAGCGATTGGAAAGATCCCGGTTCCGCCGACGATCTGCTCATCGTCACGAGCGATATCCAGCTTACCGAGAAAACGATCTCGACGCAAAAGCCGGTCGATTTTCGCTGGGGTTCTCATTTCGGCCGCGGCCAAGACATGATGATTAGTCTGCTGACCGGCCCTCCCAAACCAAACGCGGATATGCCGGGCCCCAACGTCACGGGCATTAAGTGGTTCGAGTTGCGCCATGTCGAACGGCTGCACTTGGAACTGGGGCAGGCGGCAGTCGCACCCAACGAAAAGCCGGTGGATGCCCCCGTCGAAATTACCTGCAAGGGCCCCTTCCGATTCGATGCCATCGACCGCGTGGCGACTTTTCGCGACCGCGTGGACGTGATGAAAATAAATCCCGCGGGCCCCTCCGATCAAATTTCCTGCGAAGTCCTGTCGCTCTTCTTCACCAAGCCGCCGGTGAAGAAGAATAAAAACAAATTCGTCAAGGAAATCGCATCTTCGGCCAATACGCCGAATTCGCTCGATATGACGGCCGAGCGGATCGAGGCGGTCGGCAATCCGGTGGTCGTCACGGCGCCCAGCCAACAGGTCGTCGCCCGTGGCATGAGGCTTCAGTACAACCTTATCGCGAAGTCGATCGCGATGGACGGCGGCCAGGAAGTATTTCTGCAACAAGGCTCGCGCGAAATACATGCCGGCAGTTTGTATTACCAAGCCTCGGCCGAACCGGGACGCATAGGGCGCGTCGTGGCACAAGGCCCCGGCTGGCTTCGCGGCGACTCGCCCGACCGGCCCGGCCAGTCGTTCGAAGCAATTTGGAAAAAACAATTGCGAGTTTCGCCGGAAGGCAACAACAAACAGGTGGTTTCGCTGACCGGCGGCGCGGAGCTGCGGTATCAAGGCGTCGGACAACTTCAGGCCAAAGAGATTTACTTCTGGCTCTCCGAATTGCCGCCGGCCGCCAAGGGGCAACAAAGCCAGCTCCGGCCCGACCGCATGATGGCCCGCGCCGATGTTCACATGAACTCTACCCAAATCTCCAGCCAAGTCGAACAACTGGAAGTTTGGTTCGAGGAAAAGCCCAACGGCGGTCCTCTATCGGCGGTCACCGGTCCAGGCACGGCGAACCAGGGAGCCGAACGCTCCGGCACTGCGGTTGCAGGCGGAACTCCAGCAGCGGTGATTCCCGGAACATCCCCATCCCCGCAGGCGTCCTTGCAACGCTTTGAAGTCGTCGGCCGCTTACTGCGAGCCCGTATGATCCTTGGCGGAAGCCAGCCGGCCGTCTCCAATTTGACCATTGAAGACGACGTACGCTTTTTAGAAACGCAAACCGCGCAGCCAGGCGAGAAACCGCTTATGATCAGCGGGAACCGACTCGACGCCGTGGACGTCACCGCGCCGACCGCCGCCGTGACGGTCGTCGGCCAACCGGCCCACTTCGAGGGACGCGGCATGGGCCTTACCGGTCCCAATATCAACTTGAATCGCGGTGAAAATCGCCTTTGGGTGGATGGGGCGGGCCAGATGGATCTGCCTTTGCCCGCCGATCCCCAAGGACAATCGCTCGTCGGCCCCGGCATGATGACGGTCACTTGGCAACGCCGCATGGATTTCGACGGCCGCACGGCCACCTTCACCAATGCCGTGGTCGCCACGACGCCGCAACAGCAGATGCGCACGGAAACGATGCTGGTTCGCATGCAACGCCCAATCAATTTCGCCCAACCCAATGCACAAGCGTCGCCGCAGGTCGAAGAAATTCAATGCTGCGGAGGCGTGGCTATCGAAAATCGCTCCTTCGATGCACAAAAGCAACCGACCTCTTACGACCGACTGCAAGTGACGGATCTGGCCGTCAATGTCTTGAGCGGCGCATTTACGGCCGGCGGACCCGGTTGGATCAACAGCGTGCAACGCGGCGGTGGCAATAATCCTCTGGTCGCTTCCAGTCCGCAAAACCGAACGCCAGTAGCCGCCACCGGTGCGCAAGACACGCTCAAATGCTTGAATATCGGATTCCAGAAAAAAATTACCGGCAACCTGTTGCAACGTCATCTGACCTTCACGGATCACGTGCGAATGACCTTTGCTCCCGCACCTAATTGGGATGCCATGATCTCGACCGATAATCCCGACAAGCTCGGGCCGGAAGGCGTGGTTGTCCGTTGCGATCAGCTTTCCGTCATTCAAATGTTGCTGCCGATCGGCGGCCGGCGGTATTATGAACTGGCCGCGATGGGCAATACCTTCGTCGAAGGTACGACATTTACTGCCCGCGGCGCGGCGATTACCTACAATGAAGCCAAGGATTGGCTTATTCTTAAAGGAGACGGCCGCATTGACGCCGACTTGTTTCAGCAGAAGGAAGTAGGCGTCGAGGCTTCGAAGTTCTCCGCCCAGGAAATCCATTATTGGCCCAAGACCAAGCGGGTCAATGTGATCAATGCGCGTGCGTTGCAAATCAATCAACCTCCAAACATCCAACCCAAAAGACCAGGAGGTCTTCCTTGAAAACGCTTATCACCGAAGAGCAGCTCGGCGAAGGCATTCGCCGCATGGCCGGCGAAATCCAAGCCTGCTACGAAGGCAAGCCGCTGACCGTCATCGGCGTGTTGATTGGCAGCGTGGTGCTGTTGGCCGATCTGATCCGATTGCTCCCTATTTCGCTGAAAGTCGAATTGGTACAAGCCCGCAGCTATCGCAACAACAATACGCGTCCGGGCCCTTTGGTGTTGAATCTCGACTTGCTGTCATCGAGCGTTCAGGGCCGCGATGTGTTGCTCGTGGATGATATTTTCGACACAGGACACACTCTTTGGGAATTGATTCCGCAAATCGACGAACTAGGTCCAAACAGCGTCCGCAGCGCCGTATTGTTGGAGAAACAAGGGCGTTGTGAAGTGTCGCTGAAACCCAATTTCATCGGTTTCCAAGTCCCCGACGAGTTCGTGGTCGGCTACGGCTTGGACTACAACGATTTGTATCGCAATTTGCCCTATGTGGCGGCCCTCGAACCGCATGAAATCCAAAAGGAGTCGAACTTGTAACGGAATTATGGTAGAATGGCAGTAGGTTGGCCTTCCATGAAAAAACGCATCTTACAAATCATTCCGACTCTCGATCGCTCCGGCGCGGAAAAGCAGATGTGCTTGCTGGCCGAAGGATTGCCGCGCGACGAGTTCGAGGTCCATGTCTGTGCATTGACGCGCGGCGGCCCGCTCCTGGCGCAACTGAACGAGGCCGGCGTTCCGACCGTCGTGATCGGAAAACGCTGGAAGCTTGACCCCCAGGCATTTTGGCGATTGAAAGAATATGTGGCCCATCTTCAACCCGATTTGATCCACGGTTGGATGTTTGCCGCAAACACCTACGGGTTTGCAGCGGCCCGAGCGTGCGGCGTCAGCAAATTCATCGTCGGCCAGCGTTGCGTCGATCCTTGGAAAAGCCGGATGCAGTTGGCCCTTGATCGGGCTTTGGCCCATCGCTGCCAGGGCGTTGTGGTCAATAGCGAGGGCGTTCGCGAATTCTACGTCCAGCATGGCACGCCGCCCGAGCGTATATGCGTCATCCCCAACGGCGTCGCCATTCCGCCCGCTTCCGAGACAACGCGGCAGCAATTGCTGGCCGAGTTGCAGATCCCTGAAAACAGCCGGCTCCTCGGACTGGTCGGCCGGCTTTGGCCTCAGAAGCGAGTTAAGGACGCCATTTGGGCGGCGGATCTTCTGAAAGTCATTCGCGACGACGCCCACCTCCTCGTCATCGGTGATGGTCCGCAATACGATCGCCTGCGATTGTTCCGCGATCAATGCGAAATTCGCGATAAAGTGCATTTTCTCGGACACCGCGACGACGTGCCTCGCATCATGCCGCACTTCGACGTGCTTTGGTCCACCAGCGGCTACGAAGGACAATCCAACGTGATTATGGAGGCCATGGCGGCGGGCGTCCCCGTCGTTGCCACCGACATCCCCGGCACGCGAGAATTGGTCGAGCCTCAGGTTACGGGCTATCTTGTTCCAGTCGGCGATCGCGCCGGCTTTGCCAAATATACCGTGCGGCTGCTCGGCGATGCAGTATTGGCCGCGCAATTTTCAGCTGCTGCCCGCGAACGTGTGCATAATAATTTCAGTGTTCCAAAAATGATCGACCGCCATGCGGAACTTTATCGGAAAGTGTTGATGTTTTTGTAGGGCGAAACCGCGGCTGCTCGTGCTATTCAGTACTCCGTTCTACGTTCAACGAATCCAAGACTTGCCGTCCCCCTGACCTCTGACCCCTTTTTCCTCATGTGCGGAATCGCCGGCGCGGTTTGGAACGATGCAAGCAAAGCCGTGGAGCCGCCGACGCTTCAGCGGATGACCGACGTGCTGCGCCATCGCGGCCCCGACGGCGATGGCGCTTATATCACAGACCTACAGACGCACGTCGGCGTTGCCTTGGGGCATAGGCGACTAGCCATTATCGACGTTGTCGGCGGAAAACAACCGCTCTCGAACGAGGACGGCACAATCTGGGTCGTGTTCAACGGCGAAATCTACAACTTCCGCGAACTGCGAGGCCGTCTCGAAGGGGCAGGACACTGCTTCCGCACGCAAAGCGATACCGAGGTGCTTGTCCACCTTTACGAGGACGAGGGGCCGGAATTTCTCAAACACCTCAATGGGATGTTTGCGTTGGCCCTTTGGGACTCCCAACGGCAACAATTGCTCTTGGCCCGCGATCGTCTCGGCAAAAAACCGCTGGTCTATCGCCACGAGCCGGGGCGATTGTTGTTCGCCAGCGAACTGAAATCCATTTTGGAAGTGCCGGGCGTGCCGCGCGAGGTTGATCCGCAGGCGCTGGATGAATATCTCACCTACCAATACGTGCCGCATCCTCGGACGATTTTTCGCGGCATTGCCAAGCTCTCGCCCGGCCATTACGCTCTATGGCAAGACGGCCGACTCGACATCCGCCCCTATTGGCAGCCCGATTTCAACCAGGAAGACGATCGCCCGGCCGAAGAATACGCGCGCCAACTGCGAGAGTTGTTGACCTCGGCCGTCGAAATGCGTTTGCAAAGCGAGGTGCCGCTGGGGGCGTTTTTGTCGGGCGGGATCGACTCGACGATCATCGTCGGCCTGATGTCGCAATTGATGGACGAGCCGGTCCGCACGTTCTCTATCGGTTTTCCGGTGCAGGAGTTTGACGAGACCTGCTACGCCCGCGAGGCCGCCGCGCGTTTCGGCGCCATGCACGAAGAGTTTCAGGTAAACCCCAATGCTTTGGAGATTTTGCCGCGGTTGGTTTGGCATTACGACGAGCCGTTCGGCGACAGTTCGGCCGTGCCGACGTGGTACGTTTCCGAATTGACCCGCCATCGCGTGACCGTGGCATTGACCGGCGACGGCGGCGACGAGCTTTTTGTCGGCTATCCGCGTTATCTCGCGGTTTGGCTTGCCGAAGGGTTCGACCGACTGCCGAACCTGTTGCGCCGGATGATCGCCGGCCGCTATTGGCAGCACATGCCAAGCTCGACGCGCCAAAAATCGCGATTGCGGCAGTGGAAACGATTTGTCGAAATGCTGGCTCAACCTTCCGCGCGGCGATATCTGGAATGGATCGCCATTTTTCATCAGACGCGGCGCGAGTCGCTCTATAGCGAAAGCTTCGCCGATGCTTTGCCCGAGACCGATCCGATGGATTTCCTCACGGCGGCGCTGGCGCGTTCCGACCGTCGCGATTCTCTCACGGCGTTCAGCCTGGCCGATCTGGTGACATACCTGCCGTGCGACTTGATGACCAAAGTGGATATCGCCTCGATGGCTCACGGCCTGGAATGTCGTCAGCCGTTCCTCGACTATCGCGTCGTGGAATTGGCCGCCCGAATGCCGCGCCAACAGAAGTTCCGTTTAGGCCGGGGAAAACGAATATTGCGCACCGTGTTCCAAGATTTATTGCCGGAAAGTATCCAGCGTCGGCCGAAAATGGGCTTCGGCGTGCCGCTGGATACCTGGTTCCGCCGCGAGCTGAAAGATTACGTTCAGGAAGTGTTGCTCGACAAAAGCACTCTGTCGAGGGGCTATTTTAGGCCCGAAGCGGTTGTCCAACTCATTACAGAACATCAAGAAGGACGGTTTAATCATGGTTACCGGCTTTGGTCGCTGTTGATTTGGGAGCTGTGGCAGCGAACCTGGATTTTGCCTGCTTAGCGGATTTCATCTAATCGCTAGAATTTGGCAAGGAAAGTTGCTTCTAGCGTATGTCGTGCTATAGTCGAGTGGTTGTCAATATGCCATGTTATGCTGCCAACGGCTGAATTTGTCCGATTTTTCCATCTCGGAAAAAAACCGGACAAACTAAAGCGTGCAAGGTACAAGAAAGGCTGAACATGAAGGATGTGTTGGCCGTTATCCTGGCCGGTGGAAAAGGTTCGCGACTGGAGCCGTTGACGCGGGATCGGGCGAAGCCCGCCGTCCCCTTTGGTGGGGCCTACCGAATCATCGACTTCACCTTGTCGAACTGTCTGAACAGCGGGGTTCGTAAAAACCTCGTCCTCACCCAATACAAGGCCATGAGCCTGGACCGGCACATCAACCTCGGTTGGCAATCCTATCTCTGCCGCGAGTTGGGTGAATTCATCGACGTTGTTCCGCCCCAGCAGCGCATCGACGAGCATTGGTATCAAGGCACCGCGGACGCCGTCTATCAAAACATCTACACGATCGAAAAAGAACGACCGAAATATGTCGTCATCCTGGCCGGCGACCACATCTATAAGATGAACTACGCAACGCTGGTCAATCGGCACATCGAAACCAATGCCGACGTGACCGTCGCCACGTTGCGCGTGGCCGTCGATATCGCCGCCCGGCAGTTCGGAGTCGTCGAGATCGACAGCGAATGTCGCGTGTCGGGCTTCGAGGAAAAACCCGAAAATCCCAAGCCGATTCCCAGCGACACCAGCCACGCGCTGGCCTCGATGGGCGTGTATGTGTTCACGGCGCGGTTCCTGTTCGAACAGCTTTGTCTCGACGCCACCCGGCACGGCAGCCAACACGATTTCGGACATGACATCATCCCCTCGGTCATCAACACGCATCGCGTGTTCGCCTTCCCCTTCACGGATGAAAATCGCAAGAAAGAAGCTTATTGGCGCGACGTGGGCACGCTCGACGCCTACTACGACGCCAACATGGATCTCATCTCGGTCGATCCGCAGTTGAATATGTACGACGGGGAATGGCCCATCCGAACCTACCAACCGAATTTGCCGCCGCCTAAGTTCGTTTTCGCCGAACAAGGCTCCACGGCACGTCGCGGCCAAGCGCTCGACAGCATCATTTGCCAGGGCTGCATCGTCTCCGGCGGCCAGCTAGAACGGTCGATCGTCGGGCCTGACTCGCGCATCAACAGCTACGCCCAGGTGCAAGATTCCATTCTGTTCGAGGGCGTCGATGTAGGGCGATATGCCAAAATCCGCCGTGCAATCATCGACAAAGGCGTTCACATTCCGGCCGGCATCGAAATCGGCTACGACCACGACCTCGATCGCAGCCGTGGCTTCCTGGTCACCGAGCACGATGTGACCGTCATCGCCAAAACGCACGGCGTGGAACATTTTTTGGAAAAAGCTAAGTAATTTGCTTGCCCAATTGATGTTGCGCATTCGTTCTGCGAGAATAAGGATGTTTCCTCGCAGCACATTGCCGTTTTGCCTTTGAAAACACGCCGAGAAGAATCATGGCCATCGTACATTATCCCCGCCTTGCTTCCATCTTCGCCTTGTCGATCCTTTTTTGCTCTTTCTCGACGGCCCTTGGAATGCCGCCGCCCGATCCTGCTCGTGTTAAAAATTGGGCAACCCTCTTGCCGGAGAAACCGCGCGGCGTCGGTCCAACGATTGACGACCGCGGCGCATGGAAAACCGTCGCCGATGCGCCGAGCTTCCGACAAATCATTCCACAAGCGGCCCAACTGCTTTCCGAGCCGATTCCCCCGCTGACCGACGATCTGTATCTCGACTACTCGCGCACAGGCAACCGCACGCGCTGCGAACAAGTGCAATATCGGCGTCGAGAACGAATTACGATTCTGGCTCTCGCCGAATGCCTCGAAAACCAAGGCCGCTTTCTGCCGGCTCTCGAAGAAGCGATCCGGGCCACCTGTAGCGATAAGTCATGGACGTTGGCCGCCCACGATTGGCAACTGGACAACTTCAAGGGAAAAGGCCAAATCATCGACTTGAACTCCGCCAATCTGTCGTGGAATTTGGCCACCGCGATGTACTTACTCGGCGAGAAACTCCGGCCGGAAGTTCGCAATCTGGTGCGCAACGAACTCGAACGGCGCACCTTCACCCCTTTTGCCAACTTGGTCTCCGGCAAGTTGCCTACTCTGACGACAGCCACGCGGATGTGGTGGCTGACGGGCAAGAACAACTGGAACGCCGTCTGTTTGGCAGGCGTCACCGGCTCGGCCTTGGCCGCGGTCGAGTCGCGCGATCGCCGCGCGATGTTCGCGGCTGCCGCTGAAAAATACATCCAGTTCTTCCTCGATGGCTTCACCCCCGACGGCTACTGCTCCGAAGGCGTGGGCTATTGGAACTACGGTTTCGGCAACTATGTCATGCTGTCCGAAACCCTTTACCAAGCGACCGGTGGAAAAGAGGATTTCCTGCGATTGCCCTCTGTTCCAACCATCGCACAATTCGGCCGTCGCACGGAAATTTTGCCCGGCATCTTTCCCTCCTTCGCCGACTGCAACAGCGGCACGCTGCCCAGCATACAAATCATGGCGTTTCTCAGCCGGCGATACGGCTGGGGACTCGGAGAAATCGAAGCTCAAGGCCTCGCAACGGCCGTCGGCCATCGCGACCTTTTCGCCACGGGCCTCTACAATTTCCCAAACTCCGCCACTGCCGCAACGCCCGAGAAAAACAAGCCCGCTCAGCCTCCGCTGCGTGATTGGTTTGCCGATGCCCAAGTGCTCATCGCGCGCCCGACCGCAAATAATGCACACGCCCTGGGCGTTGCCATCAAAGGCGGACACAACAACGAACAGCATAATCATAACGACGTCGGTTCCTTCCTCGTGGCCCTGGGCAAATCGACGCCGCTGGTCGATCCGGGGCGCGAAGTCTACACCGCCCGCACGTTCGGCCCGCACCGCTACGACAGCAAGCTGCTGAATTCCTTCGGCCATCCGGTGCCGCGCGTGGCCGGTCGCCTGCAAGAGACAGGTCGCAAGTTTGCCGCCAAAGTCCTGAAAACCGACTTCACCGACGCCGCCGACACGCTTGTCCTCGACCTGTCGGCCGCCTACGAAGTGAAGGCGCTCAAGAAACTTGAACGCACCTTCCGATTCTCGCGTGCCGGCAATGGCCAGTTGACCGTCACTGACGCCGTCGAGTTCGACAGTCCCCAAACTTATGATACTGCACTGATCACCTTCGGCCCCTGGAAGCAACTTGCCCCCGATCGTCTACAAGTCGGCGCGGATCCGGACGCCGTCACGGTTCAAATCGCCGTCGAAGGCAGTCCCTTCAAGCTCCTGCCCGAAGAAATCCACGAAAACATGCCCCGCAACCTCCACCCCATCCGCCTCGGCATCGAACTTACCCAGCCCGTCTCGCACGCAACCATCAGCCTAACAATCGTTCCCATGTCCATGTCCAAATGATTCCGCCCCTCGCCTGGGACGCAACCTAAATAATTCGCTTGGTAATCAACAAATGCAAATGCTTGGATGCGCAATTCCAATTGCAGTATTGTTTTTCGTATTTGGAATGCTGTTTTCCTTTGCGATTCCAGAAGGCCTATCCCTTCTTGGGCGATTGGGAATCGCAACAATGATCGGGGGCGTGACTTTTTTTGTTGTCATTCTGCTTTGCCTGCGCGATCGAACCAAATTCTTCTCCACGAAGAAACGCGTACACCAACGACTCATGGCAAGGCATGATGTTTCAGACGATGATTTCTGCCTCGCCTTTCACCTCGATCGGTCTATCTTACTTGATGTTCGACAAGCTCTGGCCTTGTTCTTCACCGTCCCACCAACAAAAATTCATCCCACCGACCAATTAGCTGTTTTTGAGTACAATTCCTTTGAACCGAATTTACATCTTTTCATAATCAGCCATATACTAAATAAACGCCGTCGCACAATCAGCTCCTTCACCTTTCCAGAACATCCGAACAGTCGGATAGAAGATCTTGCCCGAGAGATCAGTGTGATTGTCGAAGCAAGTCATCCTATCTGACTCGACCATAAGAATGCCGCAGTGCTGGGCAAGCTGATAGCGGCACACAGCCCGCAAACTGTAGGGTGCGTCCGCGACCTGTCATTTATACACAACTTTTCATCCTCCGGAAAGATTTTTTCGCAGCGGC
>CAYWGR010000079.1:0-24552 GCA_964458015.1 uncultured Planctomycetaceae bacterium | reverse complement strand
AACAGTTGCCGCTGGTGGCTCGGCTGGTCAACGAGTTAAACATCAGCCTTCGCGACGCCCATTTCTGGGGCATGGACGAATGGGTCGGCGATGACGGCCAAACGGTGCCAATCACACATCCCTTGAGCTTCGCCCGGGCCGACAAGGAGCTGTGCTTCGACCGGATGCGACCGGAGCTGCGCATGCCCGAGGACCACTTGCATTTCCCCGTCGGCGATCTGCAAGCCTATTCCAAAACCTACGACCAAATCCGCTGCGTGGTGATGCAAGGCGGGCAAGGCGATATCAAGCATTGGGCCTTTAACGATCCGCCGCGACGCGAAGGCATGCACCGCGACCAACCGCCGACACCGGCCGAACAACGCAAGCTGGCCACGCGCATCACGGCCTTGCATCCGATGACGCTCATCCAGAACGCACGGACCTCGGGCGGCGGTCAGTTGTCGCTCGTCCCCACACGCGCCGCGACCGTCGGCCCGGTCGAAACCTGGAAGGCGGAAAAAGTTTCCATCTGGCAAGCAGGCAACCACGACAACCCCTTCGGCATGAGATTGACGACGCTCATGATCGCGAAAAAGATCCCCGATGCCTCCGTGCCGATGTCACTCTTGGCCGACCATCCGAACGTGCAGTTCAATTTCTACCGCAAAGCCATCGGCTCGGTAGTGACCGAAATGCACTAAACGCCTATCCTAAAACAAGAAAAACAAGTCCCCTCTCCCGCCGGGAGAGGGTTAGGGTGAGGGTTGTTCGTCCAAAAAATCTGCTTGATTCCTGATATTGCTTTATTTCTGGTTCCGAAGCTCCAGCTTCGGAACCGAAACATGCCAAAGTAAACAGCGGTCCCATTTCCAAGAAAAGGGACCGCTGTTTTTATTACGACATCTCGAATTGGAAGGATCCCGTCAGCCGCCTACGGCTTCGGCAGGAAGATCGCGGCATTTTCGCCAAAGGTCGCTTTGCCGTCCTTGCCGTTGAAACGATACTCGATCTTCAATTCCTTGACGGTGCCGGGCGCGGGATCGCCTCCGAAGGTTTCGTTGTAGCTCGAACCTTTCAGGAGGATCATCGGAATGCCGCGGAGGCCTTCGCGAACCTGACCGGTCACATCCTTCCTGTTATTTTTGGCGCCGTACTCGGCCTTGATGATCTCGATCTTCACCTGCTGCAAGCCGATTTGGGCGAGAACTTGCTGGGCCTGCGGCGAATTGCTGCCGATCTTCTGCACGATCTGAAGAATCGCCTTGCCCGCGTCGGCCTTCAGCGAATCGCTCTTCGCCAATTCCGCGGCCATCTGCATGCTTTCCAGGCTGGCATAGCGTCCCAAAACAGTGAGAATCAGCTTCTTTTCAGAATCGTTTTTGGCGATGGCAATGGCCGTGCGGCACATCTTCACGCGATCCTCATTCGACATGGGAAACTGACGGCTCATGCGGATATACGCGCGAACCAACCGCGTCTCTTGCTTCGTGTCTTTCGTCACGGATAGCAGCTTGACCAACACCGGCGCGGCATCCAGCGTCATCCATTTACCCAGCAGGCGAGTGCCGGCGTCTTGCAGATCCGCGTTCGGATCCGTGGCTGCCGCGGCGACCGTCTCCAAAGCTTTTTTGCCGCCCACAGCGGTCAGCACTTCGAGAAGTTGGATCTTGGCCGGCACTTTGGCCGATGGCATTGCCGCCACGAGCTGCCCGGCACAAGCCTCAACGTCAGCCATCCGCGTGCAGGCCGTCTTCAACGCACGGAGAGCCGTTTTGGCCTCTTCGGCATTCTCCGGCATAGCGGCCACGCGACCGATCAACACCGAAAGATCCTTGAATTCAACGGCATAGCCGAGCGTCGTCAGGGCCTGCAAACGGACCTGCAGATCCGGAGCCGAGGCAGCCTTAACTACCTCGGGAACAGCCGCCGTCAACACGCGGTCGCCCGCCAGTTGCAGTAAAACGAGCTTCGCCTTCCCCTCGGCCTTGGACAATCGTGTAACGATTTCCGCATCGACGTCCTTGCCGGGCAGATCGGCCAGCGATTCCACCGCGGCTTGGGCCAACTCGGGTTTCTGGTCTACCGCAAATTCCAACAAAAGCGGCACGCAAGACGCGTTACCAAGCCGCTTGAGCAACTTGGCAATCGTGATTTTGACAGTATCAGGGCCGGACTTCGCTGCTTGCAACATGGCAGGCAATCCCGCCGCGTCGCCGCGGTCGGCAATCGCCAAAATCAGCAACGATTGCCGCTCCGGGGTCGCCTTGGCGAATTCGGCGGTCAGGGCATCGGTCGCCTCCCGGCCGGGCAACTCGCGACCTACCGTCAAACCGAGATTGAACAGTTGCTTGTCGTTCGAACGCAGCAATTCAACCAGGATCGGCACGCCGGCCGTTTTACGTGCGAGAATCGCGCCACGGGTTGCTTCACGCAAACGCTGTGTGGGCAAATCAGTCTTGCCGCGCACCAGGTCGTATATCTTCACGGCTTCGTCCGCCTGGCCGGCCGCCAAACGTTTCTCGGCGCAAAGAATGCAGCCTTCGGCCGCCGCCGAACGAATGGCTGGAACCGTGCCGGCCAACGCGCCTTCCAAGGCAGTCAACGCCGCGGCGTCGCCGATGTGCCCCAAGGCTACCGCCGACGCCGAAGCAACCTCGGCATCGTTGTCCTTCAATTTGGCTGCCAACAAAGCAACAGCCTTGGCGTCGCCCCGCCGTCCCAGCGAATTGATCACGCCGATCAAGCATCGACCGTTGAGCTTGCCGAGCGAGTCGCGCAACGCATCTTCAACGGCGGGATCGGGAATCGCCTCGAGTGCGATACGTGCCCAGGCGGCCATGTGTTCGTCACCCAAAAAAGGCGCCATCGCGGGTACGGCGTCCTTCGAGCCGCACAGAGCCAATTGTTTGCAGGCCAGGGCTTTTTCGCCCGGCTGTGCATTCGACTTGAGAACCGCAATCAACTTAGTTTCGCGTTCCTTGGCGGTTGCCGCTTTGTCTTCGGCAGCCGACGAAACCGCGGCAGCAATCGCGACAATCGCGATGGCAAAAAAAGCGTGTTTTTTCAGAGTAAGCATATTCTTTCCTTTGATGTTGAATGGGCGTCAATAAATTACACGTGCCACGGCTCGCGCATCGCCTCGCCGCGCAGACGGTTGGCCTCGTCGTCGCCCAGGAACTCATTTTTCACCGGGTCGTACTTCAACGTGCGATTGAGGAAGATGGCGATGTTCGAAGCATGGCAAGCGATGTGCGATTGGCAAGCCACTTGATAATTCGCTCTCGGCTTGCCGCGCGTTTTTACGCAATTCAGGAAATCGCGCACGTGCGGATTGGCCGGATAGCCGGCGATTTCCGTCACTTTCTTGCCCGCCAGCAACGCCGGAGAACTAAAGATCATCTTTGCCGTATCGCCGGTCTCGACCCAGCCGGTTTCGCCCTCGAAACGCACGGGGCAAGACCCCAGCGGCAGCCAGCCGTCGTTGCGCAAAACCAGCTTGACGCCGTTGGCATAGAGAGCCGAAGCGGTGCCGTCTTTGGCCAAGGGGAAGTATTCCACCGGGGCCGTGTCGTCGGCCTTGTTGGCCCACTGGCACAAATCGATGCAGTGGGAACCCCATTCGAGGTTGCCGCCGCCGACCATGCCGCCGCCTTTCTCGAATCCGGAATTCATCAACCCTTGGTTATAAGGACGCCATGCCGCGGTGCCGAGGAACATGTCCCAATCGACTTGATCCTTGGGCGGTTCGGGCTGCGCTTCGACCCAGCCGCTCGAATATGTCGCCAAGCCGGCAGGATGTGCGTAGACCGTGGTCAACTTGCCGAGCTTACCCGTATGGGCCAACTCAACGGCGAATTCCATGTGCGGCAGATTGCGACGTTGCATGCCGCCCTGGAAAACGCGGCCCGTGCGGCGGAAAACGTCGGCCAACGCAACGCTTTCGGCGATGTTCTTCGTGCAAGGCTTTTCGCAGTATACATCTTTCCCGGCCTTGGCTGCATAGATCGAAAGCAGGCAGTGCCAGTTCGAGCCCGTGGTAATCAGCACGGCATCGACGCCGCTCTTGTCGAGAAACTCGCGGAAATCGCGATACATGACGCAGTTCTGATTGCCGTATCGTTCGTCGATCATTTTCTTAACGCCCTCGCGGCGGTCGGCACGCACGTCGCAAATCGACGTGAACTGCACACCCGGCTCGTCAAGGAAGCAGCCCAACACGTAGGAGCCGCGACCGCCGATGCCGATGCCGCCCAAGAGGACACGATCGCTCGGCGCCACGGCGCCGTCCTTGCCCAGGGCCGAGGAGGGAATCCATTGAGGCGCGGCCGCTATTGCGCCGGAAATCGCGGCGGCTTTAAGAAACCGTCGTCGAGAAAGAGGCACGGTTTTTTCAGTCATGTTGAATCTCCACGTAGGGGAAATAGAAAGTTCAATTATTTCAGAACAACGAACCAAGGAAGGCCGTGGGAGGGTTGATATTCTTAAGGGGGGATTTCGTTATTGTGACATGGATGCATCGCCATGTCAAGAATTTGCGGAAACCGTGACGGAGAACAGCAAAGTCATTGGTGACGGAGGAATTGTCATCCTGGCGGAATAGCCGTCATCCTGAGCGGAGCGAAGGATCTCGTTGGCGTATTGGGACTTGTTTAGGCTCCTATAGATTCTTCGCTACGCTCAGAATGACTGTTTTTGGCTTCTCATGGGAAACCGTACCGGTTTGACTTCCCACGTTTAGTAACCTAAGTTTTGGCTGAGGGGTGCTTGCCCCGTTTGGGCTGTAGGTTCGGCCGAATGTCTTATCTTGGCCGCCCGGCCGTTGATGCTTTTCCGCAACAGGGCTCGTCATCGCCTTTAACACCCAGGAAATACCATGAAAATGCCCATGCCCCAACTGGATCTTCTCGGAGAGCCGATCAGCGGACTAGAGGACGAGGTTCGAGCCCAAGTATGGGGATTGCTGACGGCGATGTATCCGCGCAACGACTTGATGGAACGCCGTCGCGACAGCCGCTATCCGTTTCCGTATTTGATCCACCTGACGCCGGTCGGCCGCGACGGCGTCACCCCGGAAGGCGAAACCGTGGTGGTCGTCGGCAAACATCTTTCGGAGCGCGGCTTTGGTTTCTACCATCAAGCGCCGTTGCCTCATCGCCACATGATTGCTTCTTTAGAGACGAAGCAAGGTCATTGGCTCGGGTTTCTGATCGACCTGAACTGGTGCCGCTTCACCAAGGGCGGCTGGTACGAAAGCGGCGGACGTTTTTTGCAGGCGGTAAATTCGCCTTTGGAAAAGTAATTTCCTCCCACAAGAAAAAACAACAGGAGCGGCAGTTCGAGGACTGTCGCTCCTGTATTTGTTATGATCGGCAGTCCGCTAAATGGCCTGCTCGCCCGCCTCGCCGGTGCGAATGCGAACGACATTTTCCAGTTTCGTGACGAACAGCTTGCCGTCTCCGACCTGGCCGGTTTTGGCCGCCTGCGTGATCGCCTCGATGGCCCGCGTCAACTCGGCGTCCGTAACGACGACTTCGATCTTGATCTTGGGAACGAAATCGACCGTGTATTCAGCGCCGCGGTACATCTCGGTGTGGCCTTTCTGCCGGCCGAACCCGCGGACCTCCGTGACCGTCATTCCGTGAACGCCGCAGTGCATCAGCGAATCCTTCACGTCTTCGAGCTTGAAGTGGCGAATCAGTGCTTCGATCTTATTCATGGTAATAGCTCTGTCTATTAAGAGTTGTTAGGGTTAAGAGTTTTAAGCTTCCGGGGTGGTCGATAACACAAAGCCGTGGTAGGCGCCATAGCCATGTTCACCAACGTCTAAGCCATCCATTTCCTCCTCGGAACTTACACGGAGTCCGATGGTGTACTTCAGGCCGTAGAAGACGACCAATCCACCCGCAACCGCCCAAGCGAACACCGACGCAACGCCGATTGCTTGGTTAATCAATTGGGTTAATCCGCCGCCGTAAAACAGGCCGGGCAATGGTGAGGCCTCGCCTGTGCCGATCGACCACAATCCCAAGGACAAGGTGCCGAAAGCACCGCAAACGCCGTGAACGGAAACCGCGCCAACAGGGTCATCAATCTTAAGTACATACTCGACGAACAGGATGGAAAAAACAACCAATACGCCGGCGATGCCGCCGATCATCCATGCACCGTTCATGGTAACCCATGCACAAGGCGCGGTGATGGCGACTAAGCCGGCCAGCGTGCCGTTTAGTGCCATGCCCGCATCCCACTTGCCGAAGATAATTTTCGAGGTAAACAAGGCGGTAATCGCGCCAACCGCGGCAGCCATGTTCGTGGTGCAGACGATATGGGAAGTATCGACTCGCAAGGCTCCCATTGTGCTGCCCGGATTGAATCCGAACCACCCCAGCCAAAGAATGAACACACCCAAAGCGGCCAACGGAATGTTGTGGCCGGGAATCGCGCGAGGCTTGCCTTCGCGAGAGTATTTGCCAATGCGAGGGCCCAACACGAATGCGCCAACCAAAGCCATCCAACCACCGACGCTATGCACAACGGTCGAGCCGGCGAAATCCCACATACCTGTGCCGCCCAACTTCGACAGCCATCCGCCACCCCATATCCAGTGACCTGAAACAGGGTAAATCGCCAAGGATATAAAGATGCTGTAGACCATGTACGAAACAAACTTGGTGCGTTCCGCCATGGCTCCCGAGACGATTGTTGCCGCCGTTGCGGCAAATACTAATTGGAAGAAAAACTTGCATTCCAGCGGAACCTTAGTCCATGCAAGAGGGTCGAAATTGGTGGTTTCCTTAACCGTACCGTCATCTTGCGTGATTTGAACGGATGTTTCGTTCAGAAAAAAACCACTATCACCAATAAATCCGT
The DNA here is from genome assembly GCA_964458015.1 of uncultured Planctomycetaceae bacterium. Taxonomy (GTDB): domain Bacteria; phylum Planctomycetota; class Planctomycetia; order Pirellulales; family Thermoguttaceae; genus CAYWGR01. The sequence goes on along the minus strand of CAYWGR010000079.1, from coordinate 17,700 downwards.
TACCGATGCTGAACATTAATCCAAAACCGATTGCCCAAAAAGCAATGCTTCCAAAGCAATAATCCAGCAGATTTTTCATGAGGATATTAACGGCATTTTTCGCACGGGTAAATCCGGTCTCCACCATGGCGAAGCCCGCTTGCATCCACATGACGAGAAACGCCGTAATCAATGTCCATACGGTGTCTAGGTCAATGGATTTACTGTCTACGATTGCTTGAACATCTTCCGCCGTAAGCGGCTTGGCCGGCGGTGCGGCATCGGCGGCAATACACGGCCGCACTAAAAAAACTCCAATGAACAATGTCAGCGCGCACAACGAGCGCTTGGCCCAACGTGGCATGATTGGCACCTCAAAGCAAGGGAAAGTAGGAAGGTAAGTCAACAGCGACAATTCACGTCAAGCAAGATCCGTGCCATATCTCCTTGCTTCTTCTGACGCACTAGTGCAAATAGCAGGAATGTCATGGCCCTAGCCGTGATGCAAGTGCTTGTTAGATAAGAAAAAAACGCCGGCGACTGTAAACAATCGCCGGCGTAGATATTTTTTGCCCGCACAAAAACAAATGCGGTATGTTATCTAAATGCAGAATATCTAGTCATGTCGTGCCTAAAGATCGGGCAAACTCACTCCGGTAAGCTGCGATCTCGTGACAATGCTAGTTTTTCGACTCGATTTTCCCCTTCTCAACATAAAACTGGATAAGCTCTCGCAAATTCACGTGGGCATAAGGCTCCTCGCTGGCAGGGGTGTCCTTCCCAGCGTCGGCAAACCACATATCCAGCGTCTCCGGCAGGAAAATGGCATCGTGCAAGTTCGATTTCATCGCCACGCCCTGCTTGATGATCTCGATCAGCTTCGGCACGTCGATCTTGCCGTAATTCTCTTGAAGCTGTCGGCTTAAAGCCTTGGCATGATCGCCGCCGGAAATGAAAACGGAATCTTCCGGCACGGGCGGCAGCAGGGGATGTTGTTCGCCCGCTTCCAATGCAAGCATCTTTTGCGGTGTGCAATATGCCGACCGGATCGCGCCCGTCCGATCGCTGATCACGTAATAATACTCGCACGTTCGTGGACTGTTTTTGAGGATGGCCGTTGCCTCGTCAACCGTGGATGCCCGCTCCATGACGTCGCGGAGCAGAAAGCTCATGGGAACGCCGTTCCACTGCCCCTCGCCTCGTCCGCCCATCTCGCCAATAGCAAGCCCCTTTTCATTCATGGCCGTTACGGTGCCGACGAAACCGGCATAGCCGTGGCTCATCCATTTGTAATGTCCCTCGGGCATGAAGACCTGCACAACGGCCGCCTGTTGCAGATCAATGTCGCGCATGTAGTCGAGCACCCGGGCGTGAATCACTTTGCCGCCGGCCGAAGCCTTGCCGCGCAGTGCCACGCCGCTGCAATGGAATTCCTCGGGAAATAGGTTGGCGTAGCGTCCGTCGCGTTGGGAAATCCCTACTGCTTTGGATAAGGCGTCGCACTCGCTCATGAAACGCGGCGGAAGGTGCGGCAACGTGTGCCGCTCGATATCCGCCATGCGATCGAAGAACCACACGCCCGTGCGGAACGTGTCGGCCGTGCCTACCAGATACACCGTTCGCTCGACCAGCTTCTTCATCATCGGACCAAGCAGCGCGCCTTGGGCCGCGCCCATTTGCTCCGGCGTGCCGGAAACCATCAGAATGTATTTGCCCTGCGTGCTGCAAAGAAGGCCGTGCCCTGTCTTGTTGCGCGAGACAACCGTGATCGGATCGGACTTACCGGCTCGATCCGCTTTCCGGCCGATGTCGAATCGCTCCGAGGCAAAATTCACCACCGAAGCGAACATGCGGAACAAATCCGACTGATCCACGTCCTGCCGCTGGAATCCCTCCGGCGGATCGAACAAGGCAGCGGGAGCGATGGTATTCATCTGCCAGCCGCGGAAGCGAACCTTCCCTTGCACGCCCGCTGCCGTAAACGTGGCCGACGTCGGCGTCCGATTATCGTCCGCGAAGGACAATTGCACGTCGCCCTTCAGCTTTTTCTCCTTGGCGGTAATGCGAATGGTGCGACTGTCGGCCGCAGATTTTTCTGAAGCGTCGGCCGCTGGTTTATTGTTTTCAACCGCGACCCACTGCTGCAATACGGCGGGAGTCATGATGATGCCGCCGCCGATGCCGGCCGCCATCCGCAGTTTCATCAAATGCTGCGGTTCGACAAAGGTTAAAGCGTTGTTCTTCGCCACGGGATTCTTCGAGCCCACGAACAAAGTCTTTTTATCCTTGGTCCCGGCCACCATCCAAGGATTGCCGTTCTGTCCCAGAGTAACCATGCCGACTTCCGGCAGTTCGCATCGCAAGGAGAATTGCCCCTCGCGGCCGCGGATAAATCGTATTTGGTTCGTAATGCTTTTCCCGTTGGGCAAGGTGGCCGACCAATCTAAATCGACAAAATGGCAGCGTCCCTTGCCAGGCTCGGTGGTCAACATCGTGACGATCTGCTCGACCAACGCAACAAGCCGTTGCGTGGCGGTCGATTCGACGGCCGCCGGCGCCGGCACGGCCGCTTTCGCTTCGGCGGGCAGGTCTTGCGCGAAAAAGTCGGCCGACATCCGCAACGCGCGCGGCAATTCGGCCATCGCCGTGTAGTGGCCAAGCCCCTCGAACCACGAGACGTGTTCCGCAATGCCCAAGGCTTCGGCCAGTTTCACGGTGCAAGCATGAGGGATCACCTCATCGTCACCGGCATTGATCATCAAGACGCGGCCTGCCTTCGCCCGCTCTCGCAGCGCCGGGGCAAGCCGTAACGGATCCACCTCGGCCACTTTCGCCTCGACAACGGCCCGCTCTTGCGGCGGCAACTTTTCCAACATCTCTTTCAACTGCCGGGTCTCGCGGGAATGCAAAATGATCTTCATCAAATCACCGCCGGCCAGCATCAGGCTCGCCCGATAAAGACGCGGCTCCGAGGCAGCGGCCGTCGCGCCCGTGATGCCGCCTAAACTGATGCCGGTAATGCCGATCCGTTCGGGATTAATCTCCGAACGCGAAGCCAAGAGATCTACCGTCCGACGAATGTCCTCGATTGCTTGACTAATCGCCACGGCGAACATCTTGGGGTCCTTGGCCAAGTTGTTGGGGCCCCCGGACAGCCCTCGCGAACCGTAATACGGCAGCTTGAAGGAAATCGCCGGAATGCCGCGCGTGGCCAGCGAAGAGCAAACCAAGTCGGTCAATTGTTCATCGCCGTTGAGAATATGCAAACAGATGACGGCCGGATATTTGGCCCCGTTCGGCTGCACGTTTTTGGGAAGATAATAATCGGCCGGAATCGTGTTGTTCGAAGGAAGCTCGGTCACGACCGGCGAAGGATAAGTCAAACGATAAATCTGAAAGCCCGCCCGCTCTGCCAGCGGACGCATCTGATACTCGAACGGTGCGTTGTTATACGTTTTGGAAACGGAAATCTTTTCGACCTTCGGTTCCTCGGCGCGAACCTGCAAGGCAGCGAAAAACAACATCGCCCCGACCATTCCAACCGCCGCTTTCCGACAAACGCAACGTTGCATTCCAACACTCCTTACAATAAGATTTCAGGCCTATTCTTCTCGTTCCGAACACACCAATCAGTTGTGTATACACCCTATTTTGCCAAAAGGTTACGAGAACCCTAAAAAACGCCAGGGACACTTTTACCAGGCAGTTGCCGACTCCCTATTTGGGGAGTATGCTTGAAAAACAAATTTTAACCCGTCTTAAGAACATGAACAACACATCTTGGCGAACCGCTTTGCTCGACCGGCAACAATGGCTTGTGTTTTTGTTGCCTTTTTTGGTCTTCATGCTCGTCGGCACTTTAGAACCGACCGCCGCGCATCCGGGCGGCCAATCCGTGGGCTTGGCAATTCCCTATGCCTATTATCCGTGGATTTACACGGTAAAAATCGCGTTGACCGTGGTTGCCGTCGTTTTCGTTCTGCCCGGCTACCGGCAGTTTCCGCTAAGGCTTAGTTGGCTTGCGATCCTGATAGGTACGATTGGCGCTCCGCTTTGGATCGGCCTCTGCCTGCTCGATTGGGAACACCTCTATCTGCTGCCCTTGCTCGAACGATGCGGTCTTGGCGGTGTCTTCGGCAGTGGGGATCGTCCGGCGTATAACCCTTTTGAGCAGCTCGCCGGCCAATCGGCTCTGGCCTGGACGTTTCTGACCGTGCGGTTCTTTGGATTGGCGGTCCTGGTGCCGATTCTGGAAGAATTCTTTCTGCGTGGCTTTGTGATGCGATTTTTCATGGAAAAGCAGTGGTGGAACGTGCCTTTCGGCAAGGCCGACCGGTTGGCGATTTTCCTCGGTACGGCCGTCCCGATGCTCTCGCACCCCGAACTCTTGGCCGCCTTGGTGTGGTTCTCCATGATTACCTGGCTCATGCTCCGGACGAAAAACATCTGGGATTGCGTGGCGGCCCATGCCCTGACGAACTTTTTGCTCGGCGTCTACGTGGTCGCCTCCGGCAATTGGCGGCTCTGGTAGACAGTTGCTATTGCAAAAAAAGCCGGTTTTCGTAACCATTCGGCCTTTTCCTGGCAATCTGTTTCCTTCGCGGGGATACTTCGCCCATGCACCGATTTTGCCGAACGTTCCTATTCGTGCTTGCATTGCTAGCAATTTTCAGCAACCAGACTGCCAAGGCAGCCGAGGATGTGCTGGACGCCAACACGATGAAGGTGGCCCTGCACACGGCCACGCCGCAAGAAGATGGCTGGATCGAATATGTGATCACCTTGGTCGATGAAGGCACTTTACCGGCGGAAATGGTCCATAGTACGTTCCGCTGGGCCCAAAAAAAACCGAACAAAAAATTCTATTATTTCAAAGAAGGATTGATTTTGCGCGCCGCGAATGCGGGCATTACAATCTAGCGAGTTTGCAATCCAGGCAGACGATAAAGCGGGTGTTCGCCCGCCACGTCAAACAGTTGTTCTCTCAGGCCGCACCATTGCGCCCTAAATGACGCAACTCCATCATCAGGCAGAAACCTGTCAATACGGATGACGCCAAATCGGCCGTCGGCATCGAGGCCCAAACGCCGTCCAGGCCGAAAAGATGCGGCAATATCAGCAGCGCCGGAACCAGAATCAGCACCTGGCGTGAAAGCGAGAGCAAGAGGGCAATTTTCGGCTTGCCCACCGCCTGAAAATAACTCGCGCTGACGATCTGAAAACCGACGATTGGAAGCATGCATACCGCGATGCGAATGGCATGGGTGCCCATCTCGACGAGGGCTTCGTCATTCTTCGCGAAGATCCGAATCACCTGAGCGGGAAACAGCATTAAGGCGATGAACCCCAAAAAGGTCAGCGATGAGCCTGCCAGGATCGCCGTTTCGAGCGTTTTTTTGACGCGATCGAATCGGCATGCTCCATAGTTGTAGCCGATGATCGGCTGGGCGCCCTGATTGATGCCGAAGATCGGCATGGCAATCATCATGGCCACGGAATAGATGATGCCCATCACGGCGATGGCGGTGTCGCCGCCGTAAATGTGCAGTTGATGATTCAACAAACTTTGCAGCGCGCAGGCGGCCAGTTGCATGGCAAACGGCGGCGAGCCGATCACGAAAATCCCAAGGCATGTCTCGCGTTGAAGTCGTAGATCCGCGGCGCGCAATCGTAAGATGCTCCAGCCGCCCAGGAAATAAGCCAACACCCAAACGGCCGACACCGCCTGGGCAATCACGGTGGCCAAGGCGGCTCCTTGCATGCCCCAATGGAACCCAAAAATAAAAATTGGCGCGAGAATCGCATTGAGCACCACGCTGATCAACATCGAGAGCATGGCGATACGCGGGTTGCCTTCGCCGCGGATCGTCGTGTTCAGCCCGAATCCGATCATTTGGAAAATCGAGCCCAAGACGATGATTCTCAAATAATCCCGAGCAAAGGGGAGCACGGTTTCGCTGGCGCCGAAGACGATCAGAATGGGGTCGAGAAAAAGCAAACCGGTCACGGTAATCACGATCGCGGCAAGCGTGAGCAACGTAGCGGCGTTGCCGAGGATTCGCTCGGCCGCGTCTTTTCGCTGCCGCCCCAGCCAGATCGAAATTTGGGATGTGGCGCCAAATCCAATCAGCATCCCAAAAGCCAGCACAATCAACATGAAAGGAAAGGCAACCGTGATGCCGGCGATGCCATCGCCGCCGATGGCTTGTCCCACAAAGATGCGGTCGATCAGATTGTAGAGCGCCTGGGCCAACATGCCGACAATGGCCGGGGCCGAAAAATGCAGCAACAGCCTGGGAATGCTTTCCTGCCCCAGTTTTGTCGAACGGTCGTCGGGAGGTTGCATTATGTGATAGAGTCGCCTTTAGTCGTCCGCTTTGGGCAGCTTGCCCATCAACGAGCGAATCTTCTGCAACGCCTGCGCCTGCATGTCGAGTTCGGTGATTTTTTCGGTTTTGCGTTCGGCCTCCGCGAGTACCTGGTGGGCCTTGGCATGTAGACCGGCATCGGAAAGCCGCTGGGCCACCTCGCCCATCGCATAGGCGCTGGAATAAGGATCCTCGATTTTTGCCGCCGTCTCCAGCGCCAGGTTGAAGGTCTTGGCGGCCGTGTCGTTTTCGTTTAAGTCTGCTTGCTTGGCGGCTGCTTCGGCAATCGCCGTGCAGCGTTTTTTCGGATCCTCAACCGAATTGGCAAAGTCAAGCAGTTCCTTGAACACGCGATCGCGCTGATCGATTTGCCGAAGTTTATGGAAGACGCCCGCCACCGAGCAAAGAACAATGGCGCGCCCCTGAACGTCTTCGACCTTCGCGGCCAGTTTTTCGGCCGACTGCAACGTGGCTCGCGCTTTTTCGAGGTCTTTGGCCGCGCCTTGCGCCTGGGCGATTCGAGCCAGCGACTTCGCGCGGCTTTCCGTTTCTTTCACTTCGTCGGCCGCCTCGATGGCCGCCTCGATCGACCGCTGTGCCGCCGGAGCGTTGCCCAGTCCCGCCTGTGCCTCGGCCAGCAGCGCCAACGCGCCGGCCTTGCCCGACGGATCTTCAATCTCCTGGCAATCTTTCCAGGCCAGCCGCAGGGTCTCTTCCGCGCCCGTCACGTCTAGTGCCTTGCCCTGCTTATAGCCGATCTTCGTCAAGCTTTTGGCGCGAAGCTCCGGGTCGCCCTCCTCTTGCGCCTGGGCAACCTGTTCCTGATAAGACTTCGAATCGGTTTTGGACGACTTCCCGCAACCGATCGCCAACGAACACAACCCGCCAAGCATTACGATCCACACGCCGCGCAACATAACCCGCTCCTCAACGGCATTCTACGATAAAAGACCAATGTCTAATTATAGCTTGTCGCTGATTGGCGGGTAGTAAAGCATTCAGGGAACCTGGAATTCTCGAATGCTTCTCACGGGCTGGGCGTCGGGGCTCACCAGAGCGGCCTCGACCTCATACCGCCCCGGATCGGCTGGAATATCGATTTTCATGGACAATTTTACGCTCCCCAACGGCGTCACCTCGCAAGGCATGGTCTTTTCCGACAAAGCCTTGCCGTCGTGAAGCAGCCGCAGCCGGACGGTTCCCTTCCAAGCGTCGTACAAATCGTTGATCACGACCACGGGAAATTCGCGCGTGCCCGACGGATAGCGGTCGGCCCAAGCGTTGATCATGATGCCCACCGGCGCGAAAGCGTCGCGTACATACCGCTCGAAAAGCGGCTCGAAGGTCAGGTGTTCGATGTCGATAAAGTCATCGCAGGTTGCCCCGCCCTCAGGCCGCGGCTTGTCGCTCGGCCGTGAATAGCCTAGTCCGCAGAAATGCAGCACCCCGGCCGCTTGGCGATTGCAGCGCCAAAACTCGGTCAAGGCCGCCACCCCGCGGGCATGAAACATCCGCCGCTGCTCCACCGTGGAACCTTTGCCCAAGAGGATTTCGTAAGGCTTGCCGGTCAGGCAGGTTGTGCTGCCGTCCCGATTGAGCCACAGCCAATCGTACTCGTTGATGATGACCGGCACGGGAAAACGCTTCTGTTGTTGTGTTAAATCAGGCACCGGCAAGGTCGTGGCCAAGTCACGCAGATAAAAAGGCTTGTCACCCCAGAGATTCCGGACAAATAAATACGGGTGCGACTCGGCACAATCCGTGGGACTCTGCGGCCCCTCATAGCCGTTCTCCCACGGACGATTCGAGAGATCCAGGCCTCGCACCGCCTGAATCGCCTTGCCCGTCTCGGGCGTCCAGCTTTCGTTTTGCGCATCCCAAATCACCACGCAAGCATGGTTCCAACGTTCGCGCATCCATTCGATGTATTGTGGAATGATTTTTTCCGCCATTGGATGATCGGGGCCGTCGGCCTCAGGTTTTTCAGGCTTCCCATCGCCCAACCAAATCGGAAATTCATCTTGAATCAGGAAACCTTCCTCGTCGGCGATGTCGTACCAGAAATCGGGCGGAAAACCGATGCAATAACGGATGCTGTTCCAGTGCATCGACTTGAATTGTTGATGCAACTTCCGCACCCAGTCAGCCCGCCACGGCAAATCGCCTCGCGTGGCATCTTCAAAAAACCGATAGGCCGTGACATTCGTGCCGCGCATGTAGTACGGCTTGCCGTTGAGCACCATCCGCCCCGTCTTCGGATCCGTGGCGAAAGATCTCATGCCGAATCGTGTGTTGAGCGTATCGCTTGTCGTGCGAACTTTCACCGTATAAAGAAACGGATCTTCCGGCGACCAAAGCCGGCATCCCGGCATCGGAATCGTGAGATCGACCTTCGCCGTTTGATTGGCCGTTAAATGGACGTTCGCCGATTGGGGACTGCCCACCGCTTTGCTGCTTGCTGCTTCGCATACTTCCATTTCCACGGCGGCATCGCCTGTCTTGCTCGCCTGGATCTCCGCCACCACGCGCACTGCCTTATGCGGCACATCGGGCACGGTCTGCACATTGACCACATGGGGCGCGCCGGTCAAAATCAGCTCGACGGTATCATAGATTCCGGGAATAAAACGGTATTTTTCAAAATCCCAGGCGTTCGGCATACCCTCGGGCAGAATCGTGCGATAAGCCCCCACGCGAATGACAAGCTCGTTTGCTTGCCCCTCGCCTTTCAGGTAACGTTTCACATCCAGAATCGCGGGCGTATAGCTCGGCAGATGCTCGCCAACCAACTGGCCGTTGAGAAACACCTTGGCGCCCCACATGGCCTTATGGATTTTGAGCAAAGCAACCTCGGACACGGCGCCCTCGACCGTGAATGTCCGACGATACCAAAACGCCTCGCGCTGTTTGCTCTTCACGCCCACTTCCGTGAACGTCGGCTGAGCCATGTCGATCAGCCCCGGCACTGCAACCTTGTGCGAAAAATCTTTCGGCATCGCCTCCATGCCGCCTTGTTCCACTTGCCATGAGCCGTCAAGCGATACGACGCGCCGAGGTGACGACGCATCGACCGATGCCGCGCACCTACACATCAACAGAATTGCTGCCGCAAATACCAACACACGACCCCAGTTTGTAAACCTTATTGCTGCTTCCAGAGGCATCATGATAACCGCTCCGAATAAATTATACTTGCAGTGCGTGAGAAAAGCTTACTTTTTTGAGAGTGCCGGCATGGCCGGCTCGAAAACAGAGGATGCCACAAGCTCTTGGTTGGTCAAGCCCGTTATCAGGGGCGACTCCGTCGTCCAGTTTCGATCTAGCTTCACCAGGAGGACGCCGCCCTGTGCATCTTCCACTTTTCCGCTGTTGTAATGCACGCTGACCTTTCGACCCTGCGGAATAGTGATTTTCAAAACGCCTTCCGGAGAATCTTTCGCCGATAGCCAAAGATAAACATGCGGAATGCCGTTGCGTAAAAACAGCCGACCTGCCACATGCCGTCCGATGTGCAAAAGCGGATCAAGGGGCTCGCGAGCAGAGCCTTGAAGAACCATGTTGCAAGTGTTTTTGCCTGGCACGATATTCTTGCATACGATTAAGCCGTGTAAATTGCCGGTCGAGCCGTCCACGATCGAGATGAATCGGGCGTTCTCCGATGTTTTCGCGATGTTCAGCCCTGCCGTTTTAAGCGGAATGCTCCACACGGCGATCGGCAGACAACCCAACGGTTTGGGCGACTCGATGTCGATCTGAATTCCAACGCCGTCCGACGCCGGAATCATTTTCACCGCAGCCTTTACCCCGGCGAGATTCACCATGCGTGGTACGCAATTGTCGGCCGTCAGCAGATCGGGATTACAGAGTCCATGCTGCTGGCGGATCGCCGCTTGATCGTCCCAAACCGGTTCGGACCAGGGACGTGTATAATCCCAGAAAAAACGCGGCAATGTCGAACCGTTTTCGTGCAGGGAATGAAACTCCGCATTGCTCAGTTCCATCCGATCCGGAACGCACTTCGGCTTATAGGCAACTTGATAACCGCAATAGGTATCCGGCCAGTAGAACCAATTTTCCGGCTGTTTTGAGTAATGGCGTTGGTAGTAGTCCGCAACATCGACGCCGGAAACGAACACCAGCTTTTTCGTCTTCGCCTGTTCTCGCAGATAACGGATGGCCAACGTATTGGCTTGATCCCAGTCGGGCAGATCGCAAAAATTCTCCAGCCCAACGAAGAGAAACATCGGTTCGCGTTGATAAAGTGATTCAGCCAGCAGAAGATCGACCGCCGTTTGGAATCGGTCGCAATTGGACGTCTCGCCCATCTGATCGCTGTGTGCTCGCAGGGCTGTCAATTGCGGCTCTCCTTCGAGCGTATTGATGTAATACATGCGGACCGCGGAGGTCGTGCCTTGTGGAAGAGCTACGATGGATCGGCCTTGTGCCACTTTGCGATAGTCATCGTCGGCAACATAATAAGGCACGGTCGGCGCGCCCCATTGGTTGATCAACCACGCGCTGTCATCGCCGCCGTCGCGCCAGTTTTGCCATTGCACGAGCGTATCGATGGCCTTGATGCCTAGTTTTTGCGCCGCAACCGGCGTGTCGTGCGAATAGGTGTAACTGCCCAACAGATCCATCGGACCGATGCCCAGCAGATCCCATACTTGCATCAACTGGCGAATGCCATCGTATTGCACATCCCTATCAAACCAGGAGAGATTGCTGTTCGGGCATTGCGAAAACATGTAGTTGCCCTGGCACATGGGCAAAATGCGGTCGCCGTAGCGATGCCGCATCGTTGCAAATACGCGATATTCCTCGGCAAGCTGCTGCGGCGTTCGGCAATAAATCGCCGTGTGTTCCGATCCATCCCAAAAATCGGCGGCCAAACCATACTGATGAAGCACATCGTATGCTTCCCCCTTACGGTCAGGCTTTCGCAGTCCGGTGTACGCAGTGAATTGCAACCGACACGTGGCGTAGCCATTGCCGATCACCGCGAACATACGGCTCAATTCCTCGTCGCCGATGCGCCACACGATGCGCCCATTGCCGGGCTGTGCGGGCGAAAGTTCGATGACCGCTGCTTGGCCGCCGCGGCCATCCGGTTTCCAATCGAGTGAGAGCGTTTCCACCTTGCCTGGATTCGCGCCGAGAAAGTTCCATTGCAAGGTTGCCTCGCAAGGAGAAGGAACAGTCCCTGTTATATGGAATGTTGCCTTGGTTTTTTCGCCCAAACGCACAAGTCCCGGTGTTACTTCCAAGGCTGTTTTATAGCCCCAACGTCCAGCAGCAGTTTCCGCCTGCAAATACTCCTTAAGGCGTTCCACCATTTTCGCGTCTTGTCCCATTTGCCAACGGGCCCAACGCTGGATATCACTGCGCCGTTGGGCCGCTGCCTGCGGTGGTTGATCGCCGGTGGCTTTGATTTCAATCCGTCGAACCATTGCCGCCGAACCGTTGGGGCCCGATGCTTGAAGCGTCAAATAGCCCGGCCGACATTCAAACCCAGCAGGCAGAGCAAACGAAATTTCCTGAGAGCCTGACCGGACAACAACCTGATGCGGGTTTTGGACGATTGTCAAATCAAAATGTCCGTTTTCGGCCACCTTGAATTGCCAAGCTCCGATCTGTTTTCCTCCAACGTGGAGCAGTGTTCGTCCTTCACGGTCCACTTGCACGAAAATCGGGCTGGCCTTGAAAGAATCCCACTCGAACGGTTTTTGCCAGCCGATCCGCAGCGTCGGATTCCCCGCCTTGCTGAAAGCCCCTTCGAGCGAAAACGTAAAAGTTTTCAGATTCGCAGGGTTTACGGCAGTGCCCAGCAAAGTCGTTTCCGCAACGCCAGACAACCCGCCTTCGGCATGTGGTTGCGGAATTGCTAAAACCATTCCCTCGGGTCCAACCATTACCGGCACATCCCCCAATCGCCAATTGCAAGGGCTTTGCGAAAAATCATCGTTATATGTCTGTCCGGAATACGCAATCGCCGTCCAGCATATCTGGATTAGAAACAATGCCGCCGGAATTATGGAGGAAAATTTCATGGGATGGCCTCATGCGGAGGAATATCAAATATCCACGAACCGCAACCGACCTACGCCTCTTGGACGATCTTCCAACCCAAGGCATCGGCCAATGCAAATACCGGCTCCTTTAGATCGCCGAATACAGTCACGCGATGCCAGCCCCAACTGCACCATTGGGTAAAGAGCTTTTCAATGTCGCCGACGGGCTCGGCCGCCAATTTCGTGCGGCAGGCGCGGTCATCGGTCACATTGGCGATGCCTTTGCCTTGATGGAAAAGAATCTCCTTCCGTGGAGCGTTGAACAATACGGTGGTCGTCATGTAACCCACGGGGAATAACGAGCGGACGGCCGCTCCCTTGCGATCCTCGGAATGCGTCAAAATCTCGAAGGCGTTCGCCGGCCCTTGCGGCCCGAACGGTTTGTTCGATGCCACGCAATGGGCATAAATAATCTGCCTTGCCGCCGTGTCGATCACCGGATCCGAGATAAAGCCCGGCCGCCCTTGGGTCAATATATTCATCGCGAGCATGGATATTGCCGATGGAACATCAGCCTCGCACCCGCCGATCAAGCCCTCGTTGTTCAATTCATGGAACCCCAGGCAGGGATAGGCATGGATATGTCCGCCGTAGAAACCGCCCAGGCAGTTGATCGTAATGCCCTTGGCTCCGTACTTCGTGAGCAAGGCTTTTTGGCCCAAGTACATCGCGGCCGAGTTTTCCAGCGTGTCACGCGACACATCGACGATCGCGCGGGCCGTTTTTTGCCAACGGTCGGCAATCGCCCGGGCTTGATCCTTGTCGGCAACCTTCCAAGCCTCGTTCAGCTCGGCGAATGGAACCGCGACAACCTCGATCCCCATTTGCTGCTGGATAATATCGCCGCCTCCGATGGGCTTGTTCGTATCGTTGGCTACAACCAGCAACTTGGCCTCTCGCAGCTTCGCCAGGCAATCTTTGGGAGCAAGTGCTGCCACGGCATCGGCCGTGCATTGCAAATTGCTTTGCGCAGGCGTCCGGCTGCGACGCACCTCGGCCACCATGGACGCAAAATTAGCCGCGCAGTTGTTCTTTTTGGCCGTGGCAAAACACGGAACAACTGCCGCCACGTCCTCGATCTTCGCTGCCGAAATAAAACCGATATTCGGCGATTTATTGCGAAGAAATTCCGAGGTATACACGAGATACCCGCCGCTGCCGCCGTAGGGGAAATCCACATAGAGCGTCGGCTTGCCCGACGATACAGCCGTTTGCACCACCCGATTCCAGCAGTTCAACTGAAAAACCACATAGCCGTCGATCGAAGCATTTTTATCCTCCGCGATGATTTTTTTCGCCGCTTCTTCATCGGCGGCCATCGAGGTCACAAACTCCACGCCAGGGCAGCGAGCCCGCAAATCGGCAACGAATTGATCCATCACCGGCTGGAATTGGAAACCAATGTTCGGCCAGTCGGGGCCGGGTTGCACGGGGGCGTGCAGCGCATAAAGGATCCGGACTCGCACCTTCGCGTCGGTCTCCGCCCCTTGTGACGGCAACGCCAGCGTTCCAAGCCCCGCGGCGCCGGCGCAGGCCGCGCAGCCGGTTGCCAAAAAGTTTCGGCGATTCACGTGACAATGGGCACAACCCGTGGAAATCTCGAAACGGTTCATGAACGTGCTCCTTGAAGAAAGGGACAGGCGTGGAGGGAGGGCGGGAATAAAACACCGAATACGTCGTGAAAGCAACTTGGGTATTCTCGCTTTTTCGACCCTTGCCGTCTATGATATTCTTTGTCATAGTAAATGACATCCGTATTCATCCTCGGTTGATTCCCAAGGGGGGGCCATGCCTGAACCGCTTCGCATCGCGTTGTTGATCGAAAGTTCGCGCGGGTACGGACGCAATTTGCTGGCCGGCATTGCTTCCTACGCTCGGACGTTCGGTCCTTGGACTTTTCATCATGAAGAACGATCCTTTGGCGATCCCTTGCCCGACAAACTAAAAGACTGGCGGCCCCAGGGCGTCATCGCCCGGCTTGAAAATCGTCGATTGGTCCAAGCTGTCCGTCGGCTCCGGCTGCCCACGGTCGGCGTTTTGCACGAAGGCGGTTCCTCGGGCATTCCCGGCGTTTTGCCCGACCATGAGGCCATCGTTCACTTGGCGGTCGAGCATTTTTTTGAGCGGCGGCTCGAACATTTTGCCTTTTGCGGCTTGCCCGGCGCCGGGTTTTCAGAAAATCGTTGCCGTTGCTTTGTGCGTCAATTGGCTCAGCATCGCTATAAGGTCGATGTTTTTCAGGGCCGGCGTTCCAAGTCGCTGAAAGGTCTGGCCGAAATCGAACACGACGCCATGCGCCAGGCCGACCAACTGGCCGTCTGGCTTCGCAAACTGTCGAAGCCGGTCGGACTGCTGGCCTGCAACGACATGCGGGCGTTCCAGGTATTGAGTGTTTGCCGCGAGTATGGCATCGTGGTGCCCGACGAAGTGGCCGTGCTGGGCGTCGATAACGATGCGGTGGAATGTGAATTGTGCGACCCGCCGCTGTCGAGCATCGACAACAATGCCCATCGCGTTGGTTTCGAGGCGGCCTCCCTGCTGGATCGCATGATCCGGCGCAAAGCCAAGGTGCCGGACCTTACCTTGGTCGCACCGGTGGGCGTGGGGGCGCGTCGCTCAACAGAGGTGTTGGCCATCGCCGACCGAGAGATTGCCGCGCTCGTGCGGCATGTGCGCGATCACGCCTGCGATGGGCTGACGCCTCCGCGGCTTGCCAAACACATGGCTGTTTCACGCAGCACGCTCGAACGTTGGTTTATCAAACACTTGGGCCGCTCGGTCAACGACGAAATTCGCCGCGTGCAGATTGATCGTGTCAAGGATCTGCTGGTGACAAGCGATCTTCCGCTCGGCGAGATCTCGCAACGTTCGGGGTTTCTCTATCCCGAAACGATGCAGCGGGTGTTCAAGAATGCCGTCGGACAAACGCCCGGCCAATATCGCATCGATCGACGAAATGTCGAGCCATGAGCAGCTTTCGTCGCACGGCGTTCTACAATCGATTCCGCCAATCGACGTCCGACATCGCCGCCAAAGCAAGTTGCAATGCCTGCGTACCCGAACGGCCTTGGCCGTGGGCCTGAAGCGAAACGTACAACTGCTGGGCGAGCGCCAATCCCGGCAGGCAGAGATTCATGTGTTTTGCTTCCGCCAATGCAATGCCAAGGTCTTTAATGAAGTGTTCGACGAAAAAGCCGGGCGAGAAATCGTTGCGAAGAATCCGAGGACCGAGGTTCGACAATGACCAACTGCCGGCCGCGCCGCCCGAAACCGACGGCATCACAATTTCCAGATCGAGGCCGGCCTTATATCCGTATAACAGCGATTCGCAAAGGCCGACCATATTGCCGGCGATTAGAATCTGGTTGACCATTTTCGTGTGTTGGCCTGCGCCTGGTCCGCCCTGGCGCACGAACGTCTTGCCCATCGCCTGCCAACAAGGCCGCAACGCTTCGATCACGTTCGCATCGCCGCCGAGCATGATCGAAAGCTTTGCCTCGCGGGCGCCGATATCGCCGCCCGAAACCGGCGCGTCGATCGCGTAGACGCTGCGTTCGACAGCCAATCGAGCGATTTCGACCGCCAACGACGGCTCGCTGGTGGTCATATCGACCAATATGTTGCCGGGCTTGCAACCGGCCAACGCGCCATCGGAACCGAGGATCACTTCACGCACGTCGGCCGGGTAACCGACCATCGTGAAAATCACATCCGATACGGCCGCCAATGCCCTGGGACTTTCAGCCCAATGCGCCCCGGCGTTCAATAGCGGCTCGGCTTTCTCGCGAGTGCGATTGTACGCCGTGACCGTAAAGCCGGCCCGCAATAGATGGCCGCACATGCTCGCGCCCATCACGCCCGTGCCGATCCAGCCGATACGGGTTCGGCCGGGTTGGATTTGCATGGTTGTCAGGGACATTTGCGTGTTAATCGCGTCCACCTTCACGTCCGCCCGGATCCTTGATCTCAATCGAGAGGATCTCGATGTTGAAATCGACCTCCTCCTCTTCCTTGGCAAGGTCGCCGGTCTTGTTGTCGGCCCGTGTGATAAGCACGTCGATCGTGCGGCGGCGTCCCGTCTTCGCGTCGGCCTTCATGCCGTCGAGCCAAGCCGTTTTGTTGCCTTCGATCTGCCGGGCTTCATTGGCTCGCACCTGCGCTTGCCTGGCATAAAAAGCCATGACCTTTTTCGGCTTGCCCGTTTCTTCGGCGCGGATGTAATGAATTTCCAACTGGCTGGGCTTCAGATCGGCGATAGCCTCCGGGGCCTTGTCGGGCCAAACGACATGGTAGGAACCCACGGCCTTGGCGTCCTTGTTCAATTCAAGCCCCTCAGGCAGTTTGACGGCCGCCTCGGTCTCCTCGCCTGCCTCGGCTGCGGCGTTTTCCTTGGCCAGAGCCGCGGCGTGGAACCGCTTGCATAAGGTCAACAGCAGTTTTGACGAAGCCGTCATCCACTCTTGCTCGGCTTGCTCTTTTTTCTGATTGGCCTTCGCGGCATCCGCCGCTTTGCCCGAAGCTGCCTTGCCGGCGGCTGCGGGCCGTCCCGGTTTTCCGCCGCGAGGCGCCGGCGCTCCCGGCGTTCGTCCACCGCCGGACGCCTTGCTGTCTTTTCGCGGTCCCATCTTCACCAGCACCAACAACGCGGGATCGGTAACCGTTCGATCAAACAAACCGGCTGTCTCCAGCGTCTTCGGTCCGTCGTTCCAATGCTTCTGCAATGCCTTCGACATCGCCTCGCGAGTCGAATCTTGCGGGATCGTGGCAGCCAGCAGCACCAATTGCGGTTGCTTTTCGAACGAACGCAAATCTTCAAGCTGCGATTCCAATCGGGCGCGGAATTTTTCCGACCACAACAGTGCGGCGATATTGGGAACCGGGTCTACTTGAACCTCGATCTTATCCGATGCGCCGGGTCTGCCCGGAACGGCGGGCCCTGTCTTGCCGAACGTCACGGCGGCAACGCCCGATGTTGAAAGCCGCATTCCGCCGCCGACTTGTGTGGCGTTGTCGGGGAAACCAATCAATCGCGACAAGGCCAAGGAGCTGTAGCTGATCAACTGTTGCTCCAGCTTCGTCTTGATATCCTTCACCGAGATCTTTTCGTAGAGGAACGCTTGAGCGCCGACATTGAGCGGATCGGCCGCCATCAGGAACTCGCGTACCGGATCGCTTGCCGTGAGTCGAACCATGCGCGGAGCCAATACTTCGGCAATCTTCGTGCGCAACTCGACCGAAGCCGCCGGCTTCACGAACTCGAACGCTTTGGTCCACATCTCCTT
>CAYWGR010000078.1:0-24932 GCA_964458015.1 uncultured Planctomycetaceae bacterium | reverse complement strand
CTACTCTCCTCTCTCCCCTCTCCTCTCTTCTCTAAACGTGCCGTCAACTTGCCGACCGAGAGAAAGCCGCTGTCGCGGGAATCGACTTTGTAAGTGACAGGCCCTTGAAGAATCACTTTCGCACCGGTGTCGTAAGTGATTTCCAACAAGCCGGAGGCCAATTCGTATTTTCGGCCAATGGAAACGTTAGCGCCATGAACGGTGGCCGTCTGGGTGTCGGCCCAAGTTACGTCGATCAAGCCGCTGATGCGTCCGACGAATTCGAGATCGGATTGGTAGTTTCCTCTCTGGGGAGGATGTTTTCTTGACGCCCCTGCATTATCGTCGGCCACCTGTTGATGATGGGTCACGTAGATGAGCGAGCCGCCTAAAAGCCCCAAACAGGTAATCACCGTGGCAATCAACAACGAAAACGGAATTTCCTGCGAGAAGAAACCGATTGTGCCATGCAGGGCCGTGGAAAACAGATTCAGGGCAGGCGCTGCGGTCGGCTCCGTCTTTGCGTGCGTTTGATGACCGCATTCCCAACGCAAATAGCCGTCCAACCGAACATGGGCTAAATACAACCGTTGTGCTTCAACGTTGCCCTTCAGCATCATTTCCAGTTGCTCGACATCCGCTTGCGTCAACTTCCCGTCGCAGACGAGATTGGCCAGCGATTGCAGCGTATCGGGGGAAGGATCGGACATCGTTAGTCTTCCCTCCGCGTTGTCGAATAACGTGCAATGCAGTCGAGCAGTTCACGCCGGATCCGGCTCAACGATTTATAGACCCAGCGTATGGGGCGACCAATCGCCGCCGCTATGCTCTCGCAGGTCGCCAACGGCGCATAACGCTGTAAGATCAGCTCGCGATCCTTCGGCGGTAGTTTGGCCAAACACTGCCGCAACTCGCCGATGGGGTCATCGTCGGCATCGAAACAACCGGCCGCCTGCAACGCCAACTCGTCAACCATCGACTCGGAAAACGATATGCCTTGCCGTTTGTTGCGGGTTTGGTGCTGCAACAGCTTATAGCGCGCAATCTGAAACGCCCAGGCGCGGAAATCGGTGCCGCAGAGAAATTGCTCACGTTTTTCCCAAAGCACAAGATTGGTGTCTTGCAGAACGTCCGCGGCTTCTTCCGCCACGAACATGAGCGAACGGAGATAGGCGTAGATATCCGGTTGATAGAGGGTCATCAACCGGACAAACTCGCCATCTCGCGATGGATTGGGTGATGTGTTGAGCGAATCCACCATCGTCTCACTCGTTGCGAACGTATCTGATTCCGGCAAAGCCAACCCACCGTAGTGGGGATATTCCTGTGCTTTCTTAGCCTCTTAGCTGAATTTCTCCTTACATATCCAACTCAAATTCCACTTTACCCACAAAAATTTCGGATTGCATGGAAATTCAACGGAATGGGGCCGTTCCTGCTTGTGCAATACAAAACAACCAACCTATTCAGTCATATATAAACCAGCCGCTAGAGCTATCTCGCTACTAAGTTGATCATGCGTGTGCAAAAAAGTTGACAAAACGGACCAATTTGCTACGATGAGCCCATAACCTCTATGAGAAGTGAGAAGGTAGAAGATATGACAACCTTATCGAAAGCTTCAAGGAAGATCAAAACCATGAATCCTGTTTCCTCGGAGCAAGACAGTTCCTTGGAACAAGAAAGTGCCAAGGAACGAACTCCATCGGCAGGAAAAACATCTATGAAACACGCCTTGCATTCCCTGAAAGCGCCTTCCGCCCTCAAACGTCTTCAACCAAGGGTTGCCTTGGTCGAACAGGTAGTCGAACGGGTGCGCGAGGGCATCTTTTCCGGCGAATTTCCGCCCGGGAGCGAATTGCCGGCCGAAGGTACATTGGCCAAAACCATCGGCGTTTCTTATACCGTAATTCGCGAGGCCATGCGTACTTTGCGGTCGCACGGCTTGGTTGATATTTCGCAGGGACGCCGGCCCCGGATCAAGCCGGCGGGCCCCGAGGCCGTGCGCGAAACGCTCGACGCCATGCTGCGACGTTCACATTCTTCGATACGCGAATTAACCGAATTACGCCGGCCTTTGGAATGCGAGATCGTCGCCTTGGCCGCTCAAAGGGCAACACCGGCCGAGATCGACCAGATGCAGCAGACCATCGAGCGGCAGGCCGCAGCCTCGACCCTCGACGCACAAATCGACGCAGACATTGAATTTCACAATTTGTTGGCCGGCGCAGCAGGCAACGCCCTGTTTGGGCTCGTGCTTTCCACCATCTGGGGGCTCCTTTGGGAATCTCGCCGGCAGACAATCTCCCGGGTGGGGATTGAGCACGCCTTGGCAGGCCATCGAGCCGTTCTGGAGGCCATCCGACGTCACGATCCCGCATCGGCCTACCGTGCCATGCAGCAACACCTTGCCCAAATTGCCGAAGATGTTCCTCCAACCGATTAGTTCGTTTTTCAATTTTCTTGGCTAAGATTTCGGTGCCAAAAATCATTACATAGTAGGGAAAGGGTCTAGGTCATGGAACGTCTGCCCAACCATACCGAGATGGTCCAGCAATTATTCGTAAAGCATATTGCGGCCATCCGGGTGTTTATTCGGGCGTTCGTTCCCGACTTGAACAGCGTGGATGACATCCTTCAGGAATGTTTCCTTCTGATAACGGCCAAGGCCGACGCATTTCAGGAGGGCACGAATTTTCTAGCCTGGGCGACAGCGATAGCCAAGCTGAAAATTCTGGAGTGTCATCGCAAAAACCGCACGGCTTGGCAGACTTTTTCGCCCGAGGTGATCGACTTGCTTTGCGCGTCGGCCCCGGCCGCCGCGATGTCGGAGGATTATTTGACGTTGTTGCGAGAATGTTTGGATGAGTTGCCCCCCAGTTCTCGGCAAGCCATGGATATGCGTTACGGCGAATCCTGCAAGCCCGCCGAGGTCGCTCGCCGGATGAACTGGAAGCCCGAGGCCGTTTATGTGACTTTATCTCGGGCTCGAACATCGGTCCACGATTGCGTTACGCGGAAAATCAAACAGTTGGAACTTCGCTGACATGGACGCAATTAGGTTAGACTATCTGCTGAACCAGTATGTCGATGAGGGGCTCCTCGTCGAGGAGCGGCAGGAGTTGGAATCCCAGTTGCTCCAGTCGGCCGAAGCCCGCCAACTGTTCTGGTCGAAAATTCTATTCCATGGCTTGATTCGAGATTGTTACGAAGAACTTTCCATCCAAAAGGATCTCGACTCCGCCTGGAACTGCTCGATGGCGGATTCCGATTCTCTTCCGATCCCCGAACATACGACATCGGGATCACTAGCGTCTGCAACCGATCCCGATTTATTCTCCACGGAGGCCGCTCCTCCTGCCTTTCCCCTGCTCGGTACTCTCGGAAATGCCTGGAGCGGCACAGTTGGCTTTTTCTCACAGGAAGTGCCCTTTTCGCTTCTCGTGGCGACGGTCATCACCGCATTAGGGCTCTGGGGCAGTTCTTTGATCTATGTTTCCCAACGGCAATCCATCGCCACGACCAACCGCCCGCCGGCTTCCGTGCCCGCCCCATCCAATGACCGGCAAGAGCAATCTTACGTCGGTCAAATCACGGGAATGGTGAACTGCAAGGGACAATTGAAGGGTGTGGGGACTAGGGGTTTGGAATTTCATGCAACCAATAATCTGACATCGCACATTGCCTTGGGCGATCAATTCATCCTTTCCTCCGGCCTCATGGAAATTACCTACGATACCGGTGCGAAAGTGATTCTCCAAGGACCCGTGACCTATGAAGTGGATTCCCCCGACGGTGGTTTTCTCTCGGTCGGCAAATTGACGGCGCGTTTAGAGAAGAGAGGAGAGTGGAGAGAGGAGAGTAGTGAAAAAGTGGTCAGTGGCCAGCCGACAGTGGCCAGTAGCCAGTGGTCGGTGGCCAGTGAAACAAATCCCGAAATCCCGAAATCCCCAATCCCAAATCCCTCGTCTTCTCCCGCCCCCCGCCCCCAATCCCCCGCCCCTGTCTTCGCCGTGCGTACACCGACGGCCGTAGTAACCGACCTTGGCACCGAGTTCGGGGTGTATGTTGCGGCTAACGGTTCAACTCAAGTCCACGTTCTTCAAGGCGCCGTCGAAGCTTGTGCCTTGAATTCTCCTGGAAATCGGCCAATGCATCAGTGCATCATCGAGGGGAATGCCATGAAAATTGATCGAAAGGAGCAAGCTCTCACTACCATACGCTATGCCCCACATCTATTCGCCCGCAAAATGCCTGACTCGTCGGCACAACCCCTTTGTGAAACGCTTTACAGAAAAATCGTATTGGCCGATGAGCCGTTGGGCTATTGGCCGTTGAGCGAACCTGCCGGTTCTCGAAAATTTACCGACCTTTCAGGCAACGGCTTTCACGGTTATGCCATGAACAAAGTTTCAGCGGGCCTGCCTGGGCCATTAGGCAATAACTCTCGATCATTGGAACTCGACGGTATCAGTGGTTATGTCGATATTGGTCGGCATGACGAGTTTGCCTTGGCCAATAACCTCACCGTTGAATCTTGGCTTTGGATCAAGGATATCGGTGTTCAAGCCAAGGTTGTCTCCGCCTGCAAGTCCACAATAGCCGGTGGTGATGGCGTTGGCTGGGCATTGCACCTTGGCCGCAAGAATTTCTCCATGAATCTTCAGGATCCAATCACGATCGACTGGACTACCTATTGGGTTTATGCTGACATGTGGTTCTCTCTGCGCCAAAATGATGTGCCAATAAAACAATGGCTACATGTGGCAGTTGTTTTCGATGGATCCAATACCGCCCACCTCTATCTTAACGGCACACCTTGCGGCAAGATTGTCGGCAGCAAGCCCGCGAATGTAGGCCCCGTTTGGGTCGAGATCGGAAGAGGCGACGTCAGTACCGGTTTTTGGAACGGCCGGCTTGCTCATGTCGCAGTCTATCCTCGTTCCTTGCCTGCGGAAATTATCCGGAAGCACTATCAAACAGCAATTCAACTTCAATCTACAGCTTCACCAAAGGATTAACTACGATGACACACGACATGACACGTCGAACTTTTGTGAAGGAATCAACCCTTGCATCGGCCGGAGCAATGCTGGGCGCGGGCTTGGCCTCGACGTTGAACGCCGCCGACCAACCGCCGGCCGGCGCCAATCCGCCCGCCGCGCCCGGCCCCACATGGACCGGCAAAATCGGCAAGCTGGAATTGAGCCGCCTGATGCTCGGCGGAAACTTGTTGACGGGTTTCTCACATGCCCGAGACTTGCGCTATGTGTCGCAGCTTATGTGCCACTACAATACCGACGCGAAGATCACAGAGACTCTCGCGTTGGCGGAAAAACACGGTGTAAATTCTCTCAATATCCATATTGGGCAAATCAATCATAAGGCGTTGGTCCAGTATCGGAAAGACCATGGCAACACAATGAAGTGGATTGTGGCGGTTTATGCTTCGCCCATGTTGGACGATCCTTTTGAATCAATCGATCAGGCCGTTAAGGCCGGTGCGGATGTTCTGTATCTATGGGGCGTTGCCGCGGACGGCCTCGTTCAACAAAAGAATATGGACCTCCTAAAGCGGACCGTGGACAAGATGCGGGCCACGGGTCTGCCGATCGGCATTGCTGCCCATACGATGGGTGTGATTGTTGAGTGCGAGAAGGCCGGCATTGATGTTGATTTCTATCAGAAAACGCTGCATACCCGCAATTACCCAACCGCGCAACGACCGGAGGAGAAAGGCGAGTTTGGAAGCTATGACAACGCTTGGTGCCGCAGTTCGGAGGAGGTGGTCGAGTGCATGAAGACGGTTAAGAAACCGTGGATCGCGTTCAAGGTGATGGCGGCCGGAGCCATCCAACCGCGCGAGGCGTTCCAGTATTCCTTCGATAATGGCGCCGACTTCGTGCTGGCCGGCATGCTTGATTTTCAGATCGAGGAGGACGTCGGGATTGCCCGCAAGGTATTAGCCAAGGTGAATCGTTCGCGGCCGTGGATGGCATGATCCGCCGTCATAGGATGTTTCTATTTGATAAGCGTGTTCAACGTATTTGTTCAGTCGAAAGGTCTTTTTCAATCAGGAGCTTCTTTATGTTGTCCCTACGAGCGACAGTGTTTGTTGTGTTATTGTGTGTCTTTTCCGCCTCGGTATGTTCCAGTTCTGTTGCCGATACGATTCTAACCGAAAACTTCAATAGTCTGGGCGGCAGCGGAACTTCTTGGGGAACACAGTACCAGTCAGGCCTGAACCTGAGGCATAGCTCAGACATCACCGGCTGGTCAAAATCGGGCTCAGCGACTTGCCACGCTGTAGAAATCACCTTAGGTGACTGGGCGCTTTTGTTATGGGGTAATGGGGCTGACAGCGGGGTCAACTTAAACACGGTTGCACGCGACACGGGCGTCGCAGCCAATGTGGCCGGAACCAGTTATCAGGTTGCATTTGATGCAGGTCCTGGCGTTTATATGTCTGGAAATCAAGTAACCGAGTCCGGCGATCAGTTTGTGGTGGAATTATTAAATCCATTGAACGACGTTGTAGCCTCGAAGACGGTATCGCCCGACGCTTGGGCGGGCAACGAGGTACTGAAAGCCTACAGCTTTACCTATACGGGAGATGGAACGGGCGACGTGCGAGTTCGCATTCGATCGTTGGCTTCCGTTGATACCGACAATTGGAACTTTGTTGGTGCAATCGACAATTTGAACATATCATCCATTCCCGAGCCAGCGACAGGTGCGATTACGATGACTGCGGCTCTCATCGCATTGTTGGCCTATGGTTGGCGGAAGAGGACGTAAGAAACTTGCATGTTGGATGGCGGATGGTGGATGAATATGGCAGATATCATCACCATCCGCCATTCACTCGAACTTCTCATGTTGTGGAGATATCGCATGTTCAGCAATCCACCATCCAAAATCCACCATCTCAAATCCGCATTTACCCTCGTGGAGCTCTTGGTGGTGATAACCATCATCGGCATCCTCATTTCTCTATTGCTGCCGGCGGTGCAATCGGCGCGCGAAGCGGCTCGACGCATGAAATGCCAGAACAATTTGAAGCAAATTGGGTTGGGGATGCATAATTGTGAATCATCCTTTGGGTTCTTTCCGCAATCGGCCGGATATTTTCCGATGGTAGGCAAACATCATCCGACCGTTGGTGAGTATTCATCGACTACTTACACGGATGTAAGTACGGAGGCGCCGGCCAACATCAGCAGTGCTGTGTATTTCCTGCTGCCGTACATGGAACAAGAGGCCGTTTACATGCAATTCAAGGGCAATACGCAAAATATGCTCGGTCCCCTATCGAATTTGCCTTTTGCAAAACCGCCTAGTGTGGATATCTGTCCCTCGGAGACTTCTACCAGTGCCGATGGCGTGAATACCATGCCCGACGGATGGAGTTTCGGCGGCGGCAACTATGTGAGCAACGTTCAGGCCTTGGGCCATTGGTGTACGGGGCAGCCGACACCCAATGTTCATCGCACAATCGCCTCGTTTCGTGATGGAACATCGAACACGGTCCTTTTTGCGGAAAGGTATTCCACTTGTCCAACGCCAACCACGTGGAGTAATGGCCGAACCGCTTGGTTGGGAACAACGCCGACAATCCATTTAGACAGTTACTTTGCCGCTAATGATTCCAGCGGCGCTCCGGCAATTTCGCCGCCGCAAGATGCTCCGACCGGTGATGTGTGCAATCCCTACACGACGCAATCCGCACACCCCGGTGCGATGAACGTCGTTTTGGCCGACGGAAGCGTGCGGCCTGTTTCGCCGAATATCACCACGGCCGTGTGGACCAACGTGATCATGCCTGCCGACGGCCAGGCGCTTAGCGAGTGGTAATTGATACACAAAGAAGCCCGAACCACAAAATCCATGAACATGCGCAGCTATTCCGTCATCGTGTTGTTTTTGTTATGGTCCTTCGGTTGCGGTCGAACGCCTCTCCCGGTGGAAAGCAACCGATCGCCAGTTTCCGGCCAAGTTATATTCGACGGCTCACCACTTGCCGGCGGAAGCATTACATTGATCGCCAAAAACGACGCCCGGTATCGAACGACCGCCGCCATTGGATCGGAAGGCAAATTCTCGGTCGCCGATGCACCGCAAGGGATGCTGCAAGCAACCGTCGAAACCGAGTCTCTCCTTTTCAGCAAAGCGCCGGGCTATGTCAAAATTCCGGCCAAGTACTCCAATCCCAAAACTTCCGGCCTGTCGGTCAAAGTCGAACCGGGCCAGACGAACGCGGTTACGCTGGAACTTCGATCGCGGTAGTGTCCGTTTCACTGCAATTCCGCCATGCGGCCATTCTTGTGAAATTGCAAGCGGCATGACGCATTCAGCAGACCTCCATTCCTTCCTATAACCCGAATGGAGTGGGACGCAAACACTCCCATGATGGTTGCGGTGGTTGTGGTTGCGTTGTATGCGCAAGCCTAACTGCTGTAACGACTTATGACATTCGCTAGGGCTGCGTCTTGGGGTTTATCTCCACATTTTCTGGAATATCCCAGCGTTGCGGAAAATCTTTCGGCCAATTTTGTCCACATTTGTCCTGGTTCGGCTAGTTAATATAGATGGAAGGACCGGATTCTCGGGAAGGATCGGACTTCTATCGGGAAAACAGTGATGGATAAGACGCAGGCAAACGACCGCGACGCCCACGACCGCCTTTCGGCGCAGATCGGCGATCATCAGCGCTGCCTGTATCTTTATATCTACTCCTTGGTGCATCGCAGTGAAGACGCCTACGACGTTCTTCAGGAAACCAATCTGGCGCTTTGGCGTGACGCCGACCGCGTCGAGGCGGTGGCGGATTTTCGCTCGTGGGCCTATCGCGTGGCCTTCAATCAGGTGCTGGCTTTTCGGAAACGTCGCGTTCGCGATCGGCTGCTTTTCGACGATACACTGCTGAATCAGTTGGAAGAGGATATGCAGTCGCAAGCCAGTCCCCTGGTGAACAATCAGGAGGCCTTGCAATCGTGTGCGCAAAAATTGCCGAACCAGAGCAGGCATTTGCTCGCCATGCGCTATCAATCGGCCCTTTCGGTGAAGGCGATTGCCGAGCAGCTTGGTTCGACCGTGACGGCCGTCTCGAAATCGTTGTATCGCATCCGGTTGACGTTGCGAAAATGCGTTCAGGATTCCCTGAGCCGTGAAGACGCGAATCAGGAGCCGTTGCGATGAACGCGATAAGTGAACCGATCCACGATTTCGAACCGCCGGCCGAATTGGCCGTCTGGATCGAATCGCTGATCGACGGTGACATTACGTCGGAACAATACGCATTGCTTGGCCAAGCTTTGGAGAAACATCCGGAGGCCCGGCGACAATTTCTGGATGAAATGCAAGTTCACGCCGCGTTGAAATGGGATGGGCTCGATGGATTCGATCCCGACGAGGAATTTCATCCGGCTTCTGCCTCTTCTGCACAGCGTTTTCCCATCTTCGCGGCGGTAATTCACAACACATTTGGTTTCTTTTCGCAGGAAATACCGTTTGCAATGCTTGTTGCAACGGTAATTACCAGTCTGGGACTCTTGGCTGGTTCGATGGTCTATGTTTCACAGCCGCAACCGATTGCCAAGGCCGCCTCTCCGGCTCCTTCGGCATGGGTTCAATCTGCTTCTCCGAGAGAACAGCAGCCGTATATTGGTCGAATTTCGGGCATGATCGATTGCAAGGGATCCATTAAAGGATCAGGGAATCGAGATTGGGGCTTGGAAACCGCAAGGAATAACAAAGCATTCATTGCCCTGGGCGACGAATTTATCCTTTCCTCCGGCCTTCTAGAAATTTCTTACGACACCGGCGCAAAAGTCATTCTTCAAGGGCCGGTCACTTACAAAGTCGATTCCCGCGACAGCGGATTTCTTTCCATTGGAAAATTGACAGCGCGTTTAGAGAAGAGAGGAGAGAGGAGAGGAAAAGTGGTTAGTGGCAAGTGGCCGGAAGAAGTGGCCAGTGAAGAGAGACCAGGGGTCTGGGGTCAGAGGTCAGAGCCTGCAAATCAGAAATCAGAAATCATAAATCATAAATCTCTCGCCCCCCGCCCCCGATCTCCAGCCCCCACATTCGTCGTGCGAACTCCTACGGCCACGGTGACCGATCTCGGCACGGAGTTCGGAGTGAATGTTGCGAAGGACCATACCGCAGACGTGTGCGTTTTCGAGGGCACTGTGGAAGTTGTTCAAACGAGCAGTGTCTTGGGAGAACGAACCGTCAAACATCGATTGGCGGCCGGTGATGCGATACGGCTTGGTGCGACGGCCGGCGTTCAATCGTTATCGGCGAATAATTTTCAAGCATCCTTTGTACGCAATCTTCCTGCCCCGCGGGTTGTAAGCGGATTGAAGCGAGGTTTAGTTGCTTACTGGTCGTTCGACGATGCCGATAATCTCGGCAAAAACGCAACCAGCGGCGGCGACCTGCTGCCGGAGAACTCCCCCGAGTCCGAATCCAAGGGCTTGATCGGCGGCGCGCTGCGATTGCACGGGCCAGCAAGCAGGGACATGCTTGTCTATCATGCAGGCCACGGAGTGCCCGCCGGAGTGCCGATCGGCAACACTTCGTATTCCATTTCCGCTTGGTTGTCGATTTCCAATCGTGGGCCAGACAACAATGGCATCCTCGGTTGGGGCGAGCCGTCGCTCAATCGAGCCAATGTATTGGTCGTCAAACCATTGGAAGAAGACTTCCTCGTTGGCAACTATTGGTGGGACTACGATCTCTATCAGAAGGTTGAACAGCGGCAACTCTTGGGCGGTTGGCATCATCTTGTCGCGACCTATGACCGGCGGACAAAGCTGCAACGCCTGTTTTTGGATGGAAAGTGGCTTGCCTCGCGAGGAGTTGCGGAAGAACGAAATTTGGGCGCCAATAACTTTGCAATCGGCCGTGGATACTTGGATCCCAATAATCAAGCGGAGTTTTTCGATGGATGCTTGGACGAAATCGGCATTTGGGACCGTGAACTTTCCGAAGCTGAAATTGAACGGCTCTACAATCAACATAAGGGGCTGAATCCGCTGGCCCGGTAGTTATCCGCTGCAACATTAAAATTGAAAAGGAGGATCAACAACAACGAAAAAAATGGCGTTGTTTCTAGGACACTAATGGGGTGGAGGTGGATTCGTTTTCAGCGGTAATGCAATCGCAATTGCCGCCCCAGTATTGTTTGATATGAAAACCAATATGTTGTGTTACCTTTTCCACTGAGGAGAACGAAAATGTTGAAAAGTATGTTTGTTGGTTTTGGGTTAGGGGTATTGATCGCCGTCGCGGGGATCGCTCAGGCTGAGTCGATTAGTTTTTCGACCGATTTCAGCGGCACATCTTTACCGTCGGGCCTTACGGCTGATACCGCCGGGATCACTCCTAATCCAGTGACCGTCAATGACGGCTTGACGATCTATACGCCGTCGGTTGCCAATATATGGGCCAATAGCTTTGGCGGTTCGACGGTGCGTTACTCCCTCGATCCAACTGATACTCGCGACTTCACGATTGAAGCCGTTGTGTCGGCACGATCCATCACGTATGCCGATGTCGAGCAGACCTACACTTGTGCACATTCAGGAATCATCATGGTGTTCGGATCGGGAGATAATATCCGCACGGGAATGTTCGGACCCTATAATGACGCCACAAGAATCCGATACGAAGACAACAAAAATCAGGGAGGCGGTGTCGATGGATGGGGAAATGTCGATTCCATGTTGGGTTCAAACCTCAGCTTTTATCAAAGAATCGAGCGACATGGGAGCGACTATACGTTTTCGTTCAAGAATAGCAGCACTTCCGATTGGGTCACGATTGGAACATTAGGAACGTCTTACGGTTTCGATTCCACTGGCCCCACATGGATCGGTCTCTATGGCAGTTGTTGGGGTGGCGGCACGGAAACATGCACCTACAGCTCTTTCAGCTTCACACCAATACCCGAGCCTAGCACCATTGTATTGGTCCTCACGGGAGTATTTGGCCTGCTGGCCTATGCTTGGCGAAAGAAAAGGCAATAGGTTTTGAATGACGGATGGTGGATGTGGTTCGTATGCCCCTCCACCATCCGGTTTTCCATTATCGGGGATTGTCACTGCTTCTTAATCGAAGCGTCGGGGAGGTTGGTTGTGCAAAAAAACATCGCACAGTCGGCTATGGTTGCGGCATTGGCCGTCCTTTTGCTCGGCTGCGGTCGCAAAGGGCCGGAATATCCCAGCGTCAAGCTGGAAGGGGCCGTTACCATTGCGGGCAAACCGTTGGCCGAGGGCATGGTGATGTTCATGCCGCATGAGCAATTTCGCGGCGGCGGTGTGAAAGCTTTGATTAAGGAAGGACGCTATGCAGTGGAAAACGTCCCCCTAGGCAAGGTGCGGGTTACCTTCAATGCGATGCAAGAGACGGGCCGTATGATTGAATCGGCTTCGTCGCCCGGCAAGCCGCTCCCCGAAAAGATCGACTTGATTCCGGCGAAATACAAGACCGGCATCACTGTGGATGTGAAGAACGATCAAGGACAACAAGACTTTAATCTCTAGGTGTGCCGATGAAAACAAATCGACCCATAAGTGGTTTTACACTCGTCGAATTGCTCGTGGTGATTACGATCATTGGCATTCTGATATCGCTTTTACTTCCAGCCGTGCAAACGGCGCGTGAGGCGGCCCGAAGGCTTCAGTGTGGCAACAATCTGAAGCAGTTAGGCTTGGCAATGCACAATTACCATACCGCTAAAGGATGCTTCCCTCAGGGGTGTCTATTCAAGCCGGGCATGACAAACCGCATGGGCGGAACTTTTTTCGACGATTGTACGTGGATCCATTACATGGGCCCTTATTTGGAACAGCAGGCGTGGTTCGATATGTTTGATTTTTCGGCCAGTTGCAGCGACGCGAAGAACAAAGCAGCCCGAGAGATTTATATCTCCGTCTTTGCCTGTCCTTCGGATAGTGCCGCTAAGAATCAATTCTATGATGTCAATTGGTCGCGATGGCGGTATTGCTATGCAGTGAACTGGGGCAACACAAGCACGGGCCAGCAAACCACGCGCGACAGCGTTGCTTTCGGCGGTGCGCCGTTTACATGGCACCGACCGGTCACGATTGCGGAGATCCGCGATGGAACGAGCAATACCTTGATGATGGCCGAGGTGATTCCGGCCAAAGGGCCTGATTGGGAAGGTTCGATCGGTGATTGCACGCTATGCCGCGGCGGCCAAGGTTTCGAGGCATGGACCAGCCCAAATTCCCCGCTCCCCGATCAGGTTGACGAGACTTGTCCTCCTGATGGCGAGATGGGAATCAACTGCATCGTCGGTCTTTCTTCCAGACCGGGCAACGATCCGCCGTGGCCTACGGAGTTGCATCATGCGGCGCGCAGTCAACATCCCGGCGGAGTCAATGCCGCGTTGTGCGATGGTTCGATCCAGTTTTTCAGCAATTCCATCGACCTCGGCACTTGGCGGGCGTTAAGCACCAGCAAGGGCGGCGAGGTCGTCGCATCCGGATCGTTGTAACAGCATAAAGAATTTTTCCTCCCTTGATATTTCACATCTAAAGACGATTCATGAAGATTACTTCGTATTGCATCTTGGTTTGGGCGATTCTTGGTACAGCCGTATCGGCCGACGAGTCTGCATTGTACAAGCCGCATGGGCAAGAGGCGTGGGATTTCTGGTTTGCCAAGTCGGGCGAGATTTACCATGCTTTTTATCTTCAAACTCCCAAGGGAGTGAGCCACGATAAATCATCGGTGGGATCGGCCTTCAGCAAGGATTTGATTCATTGGACCGAAAAAGGCGAAATCCTTCATGCAAATCCAAAAGGCCAATGGTGCGACAGTCATATTGCCACCGGCAGCACTTGGCGCGGTAAAGATCGATGGCAAATGCTTTTTACGGCCATTACCATCGGAAAAGGCGGCGGGATTGGATTGGCGGAAAGCGACGATCTAAAAAAATGGAACATGGTTGGACCTGTTCGCATCAACTACAAGGATCACGTGATACCGGACGATCCGTATTGGCAAACACGGGGGTTGAAGGTGGGCGATACGGTTCGCTATGAGTTTTTCGCCGATCCTTATGTCTTGCCCGACGCCATCGACGGCTGGTATTACATGATCGCCAATTGCGGAATCGTCGGCAGACCGATCAATGAGCGAGGTTGCATTGGATTGATGCGATCCAAGGACGGCCGAACTTGGGAGGATTGCGGCATTATCGGTTTAATGTTGAATTTCGACCGCCCCGAGACGCCGCAGATATGGAAACATGGCAATCGCTGGTATCTTTATTCTGGCGGCGCCAGAGAGCAGGAAAAATTTTGCCGCGTCAATTGCGTCTATACCGCCAACTCCCTGCGAGGTCCTTTTGAGGAGTCGCCGCATTCAGAAATCAAGTTGCCCGACGGTCGGCCGTTTTATATTGCAAAAGTGCTAACCGACCCACAAGGCCAAGACGTTTTGTTAGGCTGTATCAGCGGCAGCCGGCTAAGCATGCCCTACCCGGTTCAGTATGCGGATGACGGTTCCATTTCACTTGGATTACCATTGGGTCAAACTAAACAATAACAGCGGATGCGAATTGAATCATTTTCAATACTAGGAACTGAGCGAGGTTGTCGTATCGAATTCGTTAATAGAGAGGCGTTCCCCCCCTAATTTTCCCACCGGAGACCAATTATGAAAACCGCAATGTATGGCATCATTCTATCTATATTTTTCTGCACCAGGCTACTGGCAGCCGACGATATCGTGATCGGCGATTTTGAAGGGCCGGATTATGGTACATGGAAAGCCACCGGCGATGCATTCGGCAGCAAACCTGCCCAAGGCACATTACCCAACCAGCAATCCGTCGCAGGCTATCAAGGCAAGGGCTTGGTCAACACGTATCTCAACGGCGATCAATCCACGGGCATACTTACTTCCCCTGCATTCAAGATCGAAAGAAAGTACATTAACCTCCTGATCGGCGGCGGCAATTTGCCCGACGATGCCTGCGTTAAGTTGCTTGTTGACGATAAAACTGTTAACAAATCCACCGGAGCGAATAACGAGCAATTGGAGTGGGATACGTGGGATGTTGCAGGTTTGATGGGGAAGACAGCCAGGATTCAAATCGTCGATAAAGCCACATGCGGCTGGGGCCATATCAACGTCGATCAAATCGTCCAAAGCGATAGCGCAAAAGCCGTTCCCTGCAAGATCGAGAAGTTGTATGACGAGCAATTGCGTCCCCAATTTCATTTTAGCCCGGCGAAAAATTGGACGAACGATCCGAACGGCATGGTT
This sequence comes from uncultured Planctomycetaceae bacterium, assembly GCA_964458015.1. Lineage (GTDB taxonomy): Bacteria > Planctomycetota > Planctomycetia > Pirellulales > Thermoguttaceae > CAYWGR01. The sequence goes on along the minus strand of CAYWGR010000078.1, from coordinate 9,650 downwards.
TATTACAAGGGCGAGTATCATCTATTCTTCCAGCACAATCCGAGCGGCAATACCTGGGGAAATATGACTTGGGGCCATGCCGTTAGTCCAGATATGCTCCATTGGACGCAATTGGATCATGCGATTTATCCCGACAAGTTGGGAACGATCTTTTCCGGATCGGCTGTGGTCGATGAAAATAACACGGCTGGTTTTCAGACTGGAGACGAAAAGGTTATCGTATGCATCTACACGTCGGCCGGCGGCACCTCACCGGAATCGAAAGGGCAGCCGTTTACCCAGTCGATTGCCTATAGCAACGATCGCGGCCGGACATGGACCAAGTATGATAAAAATCCCGTCATGAAACATGTTGCCGCCGAAAACCGCGTTCCGAAAGTCATCTGGCACGCCCCCAGCAAGATTTGGGTGATGGTATTGTATCTGGTTATGAATGACTACGGCTTATTCACATCGCCCGATCTGAAGCAATGGACGCAAACATGCAAAGTGACGATGGCGAACGCTGCGGAGTGTCCCGACTTCTTCGAGTTGCCGGTCGATGGTGACGCGAAAAACAAAAAATGGGTGTTCTGGGGCGCTAATAACTCGTATCTCATCGGCAGCTTCGACGGCACGGCTTTTTCACGAGAGACAGACCCGCTTCCGACGCATTTCGGTGCGAATCGCTATGCCGCGCAAACATTCAGCGATATTACGGCAGCGGACGGCCGCCGGATTCAAATTGCCTGGATGGGCGGCGGATCCTATCCTCGCATGCCGTTCAACCAACAGATGTCGATACCTGCCGTGCTGACGCTTCGCACGTTCCCTCAAGGCATTCGTCTATGCACATTGCCGGTCGAGGAAATCAAGTCACTTCGAGCAGGGCATCGGGCGTGGAAAGGTCAACTTGCGCCGGGGCAGAATCCGATGGCGGATGCTTCGGTCGAACTGGCCGATATTTGCATCAATATCGAACCTCGCGAAGCATCCGAAGTGGGGCTGAAAATCCGCGGCGTGCCGATCCAGTATTCGGTCAAGGAAAAGAAACTGTCCTGTCGCGGCACGTCGGCAACCGTCGAACTGACAAACGGTCGCCTTAGCTTGCGTATCCTTGTGGATCGTTCGTCGCTTGAAATCTTCTCGGCGGACGGGCGAGTCAACATGGCCTACTGCTTCCTGCCCCCGGCCGACGACAAATCGCTGACAGCATTTGCCCAAGGAGGAACGGCTGTTGTTTCCGACATGGACGTTTGGAATCTGAAATCAACTTGGCGAAAATAATCCAACAACGGAATACCACAATCGTGAAATTGAACGGATATCTGCTCGGCAGCACCTTGGTTGCCGCGATGGGCGGCTTTTTATTCGGCTTTGATACGGCCGTCATCTCGGGCACCACCGAAATGCTGCGCGGCATGTTCCAGCTCACCAGCGGGCAGCTCGGTTTCACCGTGGCCAGTGCACTGCTGGGCACCATCATCGGATCATTAGCGGCCGGCAAGCCTGCTGAACATCTAGGGCGCAAGCCCGTGCTGATGTGCTTGGCAGTGTTGTATTTCGTCTCGGCATTGGGATGCGGCTTGGCTTGGAATTGGTCCTCGCTCATCGTATTCCGTTTAATAGGCGGATTGGCCATCGGCGGCGCTTCGGTCGTGTCGCCGATGTATATTGCTGAAATCGCCCCGCCCCATGCACGCGGACGCTTGGTGGCGGTCAGCCAATTGAATGTCGTGGCGGGCATCCTCGTCGCCTATTTCTCGAACTATGTGATTGCGGCCTTGACCGCCGGCGATCCCATGGCATGGCGTTGGATGTTGGGAATCGTCGCGGGGCCGGCGGTTCTCTTTCTGCTGTTTCTGCTGCCAATCCCGGAAAGTCCTCGCTGGTTGACGAAAAAACACCGTCGCGACGACGCTTTGCAAGTGTTGCGTAAACTCGGCAACGAAGACGCAGATGTGGTGCTTCGAGAGATTGTGGAATCATTGCATGAAGAAACCGTTGGTACGGATGAACCTTTCTTCCGTCGCAAATACTTGAAGCCGATTCTGCTGGCATTCATGGTGGCATCGTTCAATCAGTTGGCCGGCATCAACGCCTTGATCTATTATACGGCCGACATTTTTCGGATGGCCGGGGCAGAACAGGCCGGAGCCTTGTTGCAATCCGTCATCATCGGCCTGACGAACCTGTGTTTCACCTTGATTGCCATGACGGTCATCGACCGGTTCGGCCGCAAGAAACTGCTTTTGATCGGCGCTGCGGGGTTGGCCGTGTGCTTGGCCGCGACGGCCGTCGCATTTTGGGTGAGCGATCAGATCAGCCAGGGGAGACTGCCGGAATCCTACCAAGCGGTCGTTGGACCATTGGTGCTGGGCAGCTTGATCGGCTACATCGCTTTCTTCGCCTTCTCGCAAGGCTCGGTGATATGGGTGTTCATCAGTGAGATTTTTCCCAACCGTGTCCGAGCACGGGGGCAAGCGTTGGGCAGCTTCACGCACTGGTTTTGGTGCGCGATCGTCAGTTGGACGTTTCCCGTAATCGCCGACGTTTCAAAAAGCGGTCCGTTCGTGTTTTTCTCGGCAATGATGGTTTTGCAATTGGTTATGGTGTGGAAGTATTTGCCGGAAACCAAAGGCGTCTCGCTTGAACAGATCCAGCGAGAACTAGGCATTGATTAAGGGCCTATCCCAATACTGTCCCCTCTCCCTTTGGGAGAGGGGCCGGGGGTGAGGGCTTTGAAAGGCGACCTACGTGGAAAAAGTGATGCTTTTTGGGCAAACAGCCCTCACCCTAACCCTCTCCCGGAGGGCGAGGGGACTTGTTTTTCATGGTTTGAGATAGGCCCTAAGAGTCAATCCAAGATTTTTGTCTTCCGAGGGCATAAAAAGAGCATCATGCCTTGCTGCTTGCTAACGTTAATCGCGTTGGGCGGCCTGGACATACTCCATCAGGCAATTCCGACCGATCGCTAGAAGCTCTTTCACTTGGTTAAGGACTTTTTCCGCGTCGCCTAACTGGTTTTCCTTGCCTTGTTTTTCCAACTCGCGCAATGGCGGAACCAGGGGAGCTGCTCCGCAAACGGCGCTGGCGCCTGCTAAGCGGTGCGCTAGTTGATTGACGTTGTTAGCCTCGCCCGCGGCAATGGCTTGTTGGATAGCCGGAATAGTTTCGTCGGCTTGTTGCAGATAAAGATCAATCAGTTCCCGCAATCCTTCGGGATCTTGGTCCGATACGATGGCCAGGGCCTCTTCATCGAGAACGAACGTTGCTTGAGGGGATGTCGTGTTGTCCATGGTGGATGATTCCTGCGTGAAAGAAGTAGTGGATTGGATCTCGGCAGTTTCCGATTTTTCCGCCGAAAGTTCTGTGCTTGGGGGAGAAACATTATTTGCCGAGGAGGCGTCAATATCTTTGAAGTGGGATTGAGCGCTGATCGCGGCCCACCCTCGTTCGAGAGCCGCATGCAACTCGTTGGTTCGCACCGGTTTCGATAAATAATCATCCATGCCGACGGCCAGGCATTGTTCTTGGTCGCCTTGCAAAGCATGTGCCGTCATGGCGATGATATAGATGGGGTGCAGGCGGTGTTCTTGCTGACGTTGGCGGATTTGTCTCGTGGCTTCGTAGCCGTCCATCTCCGGCATTTGGCAATCCATCAGGATGACGTCGTAGGCAACGCTAAAGAGCGAATCCAGCACTTCGTGACCGTTCGCCACGACATCGGCTCGATAACCCAACTTCGAGAGCATCTTGATCGCAACTTTTTGGTTGATGGGATTGTCCTCGGCCAATAATATCCGCATGGGCCGTGCCGGCGGCTTTTTACCGGCCTCTGTGGACGATTCCGCAGGCAGTATTTTCGTCGAGGCCGCGTTTTTGAAAATTGCAATCAGAGTCTCACGCAAACGGTTCGCCTTGATGGGTTTCGAAATCCTCGCGACAAACATGTTGCATTCCGCATCGGTAATCCTCAGTCCGATCGAGGCAAGCAGAATCAAAGGCACTTTCTGTCCGCAAGGAAGGTTTTTGATGGCTTTGGCCAATTCGCGGCCGTCCATTTCGGGCATTTGCATATCGAGGACGGCAATGTCGTAATCCTCTCCGCGGCTAATGCGGTCGATCGCTTCCCGTCCCGATGCCACGGAAGTCGGCTTCATGCGCCAACGTGAAGTATGCAACGTCAGGATGTCGCGGTTGGCCGTGCTGTCGTCCACGATCAAGATGCGGCGATCTTTGAGAAGGGCTAAATCTGGATCGTCTTCCGGCATCGCCGGCTGCGTGGGGGCGGTCAGTACGACGGTGAAATGAAATGTCGAGCCTTCCCCAGGCACGCCGGAGCTTTCGACCCACATGCGGCCGCCCATCAATTCGCTCAGTCGGCGACTGATCGCTAATCCCAATCCCGTGCCGCCGAACCGCCGCGTGGTCGAGGCGTCTACCTGACTAAACGAATGGAACAGTCGGTTCTGAACGTCCGGCGGAATGCCAATGCCGGTGTCTTTTACGGCGAAATGAAGTTCGTATAACTCTCCTTCACGCGAGGTTCCCGAAACCATCAATAAAACTTCGCCGTGTTCCGTGAATTTCACGCCGTTGGCGAAAAGATTGACGAGTATCTGACGCAGTCGGGTCATATCTCCGACGAAGTAGTACGGCAAATCGCCCATGATTCGATAGGCGATTTCGATTCCCTTTTCTCGTGCCTTGGGGGCGACGAGTTCCAAGGCTTCCTCGATGCACTGGCCGAGATCGAACGGATGGGATTCCAGTTCCATCTTGGCCGCTTCGATCTTGGAATAATCAAGGATATTATTGATGAGGATCAAAAGGATTTCGCTGCTAGATCGTATGGTTTCCGCGCAATCCTGCTGCTCGTGGCTTAGCTTGGTGTCCAAAAGCAATCCGGTCATGCCGACGATGGCATTGAGCGGCGTTCTGATTTCATGGCTCATGCTGGCCAAAAACTCGCTCTTTGCTTCGTTGGCGCGATCCAACGCGAGATTCGCCTGCATGAGTTCGTTGTTGGTCTTCTTCAGAACATTGTCGATTTGCTTTCGCTGCGTAATATCGATAAATGCCACGACCCCGCCGACGATGACCTTGCCGCTCCATTGCGGATGCGCCCAATACTCGGCGGGGAAGCATGATCCATCCGCTCGCCAGTAAACTTCATGGTCGGAGTGGATGCCCTCGCCGGACTTGAGGGCTTTATGAATACGGCAATCCTGCATCGGCATCGGTCTGCCATCCTCGTGGCTGTGATGGCATAGGTCATGCATGTTTTTTCCAAGCAATTCCTCGGCCTTTTCATATCCGAGAAGATGGAGGCATGAAGGATTGCAGAACGTACAATTGCCATTCAAATCCACGCCGTAGATGGCCTCTGCCGTGGAGTCGAGCAGAAGGCGAAGTCGATTCTCACTCTCAACCAGTGCTTGCTGCACATTTTTCTCCTCCGTGATGTCTTCCTTGATGGCGACGAAATGCGTGATGACCCCGTCGGCATTTTTAATGGGCGCGATAACGGCATACTCCCAAAAATACTCGCCGTTCTTCGTTTTGTTATAAAATTCTCCCCGCCATTCCATGCCGGAAAGGATTGTTTCCCAAAGGCACCGGTATTCCTCATCGGATGTTCTTCCCGATTTCAAGATGCGGGGATTCTGCCCCCAGAGTTCCTCGAAGGTGTAGCCGGTGCGGGTGGTGAACTTGGGATTGACATATTCAATACTGCCGTCGCGATCCGTGATGACGATGGCCGAGGGACTTTGCTCAACGGCCTGGGTTAATTTGCGCAGCATATTCTCCGTGCGTCGGCGGAATTCCAATTCCTGTTTCTTTTCCGCAATGGCCGTATGCAAGCGCCGATTAAGACGCAGATAATAGCCGGCGCCCACGGTCAGTAATCCGACTAATGCGCCGCAACCCGCCAAGACCGGCCAAAGTTGCCGGGCTGCCGCGCCGATGGTCACCTGTTCTTGCACGAAGGGAGGCAGATGCAGCTCACGCAGGCAATCGCGCACCGGTTCATAACTCAATGGAATCGTCCAACCGGCGCAGTCCGCGGCACTGGCCGCGCGGCAATCGACGGGCATTTGAAGTAAAGCAATCGCCACCTGTTCGGATAGCTCTTTGGACACATGCGATAGCCTTGCCATGGGCCATTGAGGATACATCTGCGTTGAATGTAAAAACGGCGCCGGATATTGCTCGCCGCCATGATCATGGAATACGCGAAACTCGTGAAGATTGATTTTGCCTTCCATCGCCATTTGCTCGAGCACGCCGGTCCGGACGATTCCGGCATCCGCTTGGCTGTTGCGAATCGCTTCGATCACGGCTTCGTGGGTGCCCGCAAAACGTATGCTGTGCATGTCGCTATTGGGATCAATGCCCTGATGGAAAAATTCACGGCACGCGGCGATCCAGCCGCCGAGCGAATTGGAATCAACCGCCATGATATCGCGATTCCGAAGATCATAGAGCGATGCAAATTCCGTTCGATCCGAAAGAGAGAATATCACGCCGCCGTAATAGGCATAAGGTTTGCCTTGGAAAAAAGTTTTCATCGTTGCGATGCGGCCGACATCGTATCGCGTTTCGATCAAGATATACAAGGCGGAATTGACAAGCACGAAATCGATCTCGCGCCGTTCTACCGCCATTTCAACGTCGCGATATGCAAGCGGTATAATGATGAAACGATGATTGGGGATGCGGGCTGTTAGATAGTCGGCTGTCGGCCCCCATTGTTCAAAACATACCGGTTTTCCGCGGATCGCTAGGACGCCGATGCGAACCACCTCGGCGCGATTGGTTTCGCTTGCGTTGTCGGCTGCCCAAGCGTGCGACGAACAGAGCATCCCCGCAAGCAGGAACCAAGGAAACAGGTAATGACAGCGCATTCCGCGATTGCTCATCGGCGCATTACGCCTCGTTCACGATAATTTGGAGGATATTGGCCTTCTTGCAAACATAGGGTTTTATTGAGGGCTTGCTATCGGGGCGGTGGAGGATGCCGATAGGCGATTTTTTCCACTATTGTAGTACCTTGGTATTTTCTCACGACAACGTATGTTTGTCGGGAGGTTGTAATGCATAAACTGATATTCATGGGATTTTTCGATCAGCTATCCACCGATACGGTGCTTACGATTACGGCTTCTGCCTTTTTTTTAGGGGTGGCTTTAATCGCGTGGCTCGTGCTGCGAGAACGCTGGACGCGAAAACGAAGATATCAATACCGCGGTGAAGAACTGCCGCCGAAGAAATCACCGCCGTCCTATGGGTCCGTGAAATCGCACGTCATCCTCGATGCGACCGATCGGGTTCGGCAGTTTTTGGACATAAAAACATCGCTTCCCGATGCCTTGGGCTGGTCATCCCTTCCCGAGGAAGAACAAACCGATACGGCCGGGGCGGAAACAAAACCGGGAGAGGAAAACAAAGAGTCGGAAGCCGGGCATCCTGCAAGTGCGCAGAAGAGTCCTTTTGCCCTCAAAAAGACCATCCTCATCGCCGATGACGATCCGGTCGTATCGTTCGCCCTGCAACGAAGATTGCAACTACTGGGCTTTAACGTGCTTCGATCGCCCGATTCTTCCCATGCACTTTTCGGGGCAATGAAAGTCAAGCCTGATCTATTGATCCTGGATGTCAACATGCCGGGAGGCAATGGCTTGGCCGTATGCGAGATGATGGCGTCGGATCCGGCCTATTCCTCGATTCCCGTGCTTATCCACACGGCATTGAATGATCCAGTCACGAAGGAACGAAGCCGCGCGCTGAATGCGCATTATATTGAAAAAACTCCGCACTCCTGGCTGGAACTTAAAACGCTCATCCAAAATTTGATTGGCAGTGCCGATATCGAACCCGTTGCACAGGCAGGCGAGACGCCTGCTTCCGCGACACCCGCGGAACTGGTGACGCCGCTATGCGGCCATGCCCGCGTTTTATGCCTGGACGACTCAAAGGGCTCGCTCGACATGCTCCGGCGGCAGCTAATTTCCCGCGGCGTGGAGGTTTTCAAAACGCACGACGCGGAAGAATGTTTTTGGACCTGTTTTACCGAAAAACCGCATATTGTGGTCATCCAGGCGGAATCTCCGGAACGACTGTTGGATAATCTATTTCGATTTGCCCAGCATCCCGTTACACGGAGCCTGCCCATCCTGGTGATTGGGCACAAAAACGAAATCCCCGTGGAGAAATTCCCCCCCCATCCGAACCTTACCGTCCTCGACCCGTCGATCGGATTACCGAATATCTTGCTTGAGTTGGAAAAGATCGTGCCGGTTGCCAAGGTCGATGAAAATATCGATCCGCTGGCTCGCGTGCTGCAAGCAAGCGGTGTTCCCAAGGAGATGCCAACTGTTCCAGAGCCATTCACGGCCGAACCCTCAGAAGCCGGAGAGGCGGAACAAGAGCCGACCGCGGAACATCCTCATGCGATCCGATTACTTTGCATCGACGACGACCCTACCATTGCCAAGGCCATTACCTTGCGTGTGCAGCCTTACGGCATTGAAGTAAAATCCGCGGAAAACGGAACGGCGGGTTTCTATACGGGCTTGCGCGAACGTCCCGACCTGATTTTGTTGGATTTGAATATGCCCCAAGGCGAGGGCAACTACGTTCTCAGCCGTTTTAGGGATCACCCCCTGACAAAAGACATCCCCATCGTCATTCTGACGGTGGAAACCAATGCCGGCGTGCGTCGGGAAATGATCTCGCACGACGCTTCCGGATTCCTCACCAAGCCGGTTCGCTGGAAAGAGTTTTTCATGGAACTGGCTCGCTGGATTCCTCTGCCGAAACGCCTGCTGGCCGATTATGACATCGACTTGGCCGCGATAGCACCGGCGTAACCTATCAGGAAACTACGCGGAAGAATCGCAAAGATTTCTCATGCTTTGCCTTCCGATGCGCTAGCTTCAGAAGGTGTAATCGCCCCCCTCTGGCGTATTGCCAAAGACCAATCTTTTAGCCCTGCAAGTTTTTTTACGAAAAAATCTCGCCGACGTTGGAAATCCGCGCAGCTTCCTAAGTACAATAAAAGCTGGCGAAAACCCGCATCGCAAGTCCTTATCCGAGGCTATTTTGCGGCAGATGCCCGAACGAGGAACGATTAGCCGAGAATTTTGCGCGCTAAAAAACACACATCCCTGCAATCTATGTATGCAATTGCTTTCGGGCAGTGGCCTTATCGACGGTCTATTGGCGAGATTCCAGGGCGTCCTAGATTGCCGATGATCCGAGGCCGACTACTCGAAGGCCGAAAAACGTTGCCTGATCGATCCTTGGCAATCCAGGCATCCCAAAATTGTGCGTCCGATGAATGATCCCGACAAACATGCCGTTTTCTCCGAGTTGGTGACGCGACACCGAAGCGAACTCTATGGCTATATCTTTGCCGTCGTGCGACGCTGGGAAGATGCCGACGACCTGTTCCAGTCGGTCTGCCTCGTGCTTTGGAGTAAGTTCGATTCCTTTGAACCAGGTTCAAATTTCTTCGCCTGGGCAAGGCAAACCGCCAAAAACAAAGTGACCGATTTCCTAAGACGCAGGCGGCAGCCGTATTTTGTCGATGGCGATTCACTGGATGCACTGACGCAAATCACCGTGGACGCTGACAACGGCATGGAAGACACTTTTTATCGGCC